>JBAXTW010000252.1:0-4087 GCA_037129985.1 Pseudanabaena sp. ELA645
AACCACGTTGCTCACCAATCTGTAAACCACGTTGCTCACCAATCTGTAAACCACGCTGCTCACCAATTTGTAAGCCACGCTGTTCACCAATCTGTAAACCCTCTTGCTTGGCATCTCGATAAACACGAGTTTTCTTTAAATCGCTGTAGTTAAACATAGCCTCGATCTCCTGACGACTCAACTTGGGAAATTTATATACAAGCACAGTCTCTATAAATTTTACTACCTGCGCCCGTGAAATAGCATCATTTTCCTGCTGTAATTTTGCGCCTAAATTTCTTGCCATTACTGGCGCATTTGACTTTGAGGCACATATTAGCTGGACAATTGATAACCCGATAGAGCTAGATTCCTGTTGCCAATCTTCTAGATAAACGCGAATAATGCGATTTAAATCAATTAGTTCACGGACATGATCTGATATTTTCGGCTCGAAACTATGCTTAGCAAATATGGCTACGGCTTGCCAGTTTTGCTCTGGACGAGTTTGGTTGAGATATAAATAGATCTCAGCGAGAAATTCCCAGTAAAAGTCTTGTTTTGATTGAAATTGTACTTCCAGCAGAAAGATAGGTTTGTTCTTCTGGCGAGGCACTAAAATTCCATCAAATCTAAAGGCTTTTTCTTTAATCTCTACTGACCGAAATTGATAGCCTTCTGCCTCGGATACAGGGCGATCGATTAGCTCAAATAGCAGTGTATGGAAGGTTTGGAATAGTTGATAAAAGAGAGTATCAGTTTTCATGAGAACATAGCATATCATAATCTAAATTGATAATGACTTATACGATCGCAGTTTAATCGATGCAGATTTGCGATCGCTCTCAGGAACATAGCGATAAGATGTACAATAGGTTTATCTGTTTGTTTCACGTCTAAAATTTGCATGGCTGAATTAGCTCTATCCTCAACTAAAGTTAATCGCGCTGCCCTCACACCAATGATGCAGCACTATATCGAAATGAAGGAACAATATCCCCATGCGGTGATGTTGTATCGATTAGGCGATTTTTTTGAAGCTTTTTTTGAAGATGCAGAACTAATTTCACGCGAATTAGAATTAGTTTTAACAGGGCGTGATGGCGGCAAAACAGTCGGTAGGATTGCAATGGCAGGAATTCCTTACCATGCCCTCGATCGCTATGCTAATCAATTAGTCGAGAAAGGCTACTCGATCGCCGTTTGTGATCAAATGGAAGCTGCGTCTGAAGCCCAAGGACTAGTCAGGCGTGAGGTAACGCGGGTAATCACTCCAGGGACAGTGATCGAAGAGGGAATGCTGGCGGTAAAGAAAAATAATTTTTTAGTGGCGATCGCTAATGGTGGCGAAAATTGGGGCTTGGCTTATACGGATATTTCCACGGGTGAATTTGCGGTCACGCAGCTAAATAGCACCGAGCATTTGATTCAGGAATTATTGCGCTTGCAACCTGCGGAAGTTCTTATTCCCATTGACATTCCCAATCCACAGCTATTTCGAGGTTCTAAAGCTGAGAAAACTGAAGCATTTTGGGAAGGGATCTCTCAGAAAAAACAATCATCTTTACCTGCTCCCTACGAATCTCTACCTGAAAACTTTTGCTACACACCGCGATCGCAAGCAGCTTTTGCGATCGCCGAAGCCAAACAGCGTATTCTCGATACATTTCGAGTGAAATCCTTAGAGGGTTTTGGTTGTAAAGCTTTACCGCTTGCGATTAGAGCGGCGGGTGGAATTTTAGAATATTTGGAATCCACTCAAAAAAGCGTGAAGATGCCATTGCAAGGAATTTCTACCTATGCGATCGCTGATTATTTAATTCTTGACAACCAAACCAGACGTAATTTAGAAATCACGCAAACCGTCCGTGATGGAACTTATTACAGTTCTCTTTTATGGGCGCTAGATAAAACTACGACAGGTATGGGAAGCCGTGCCTTGCGTCGTTGGTTATTGCAACCTCTCAAGGATATCGCCGCTATTAACGAACGTCTCGATACCATCACGGAACTCTATAAACAGCATTCTCTCCGCAAAAATTTACGCAGTTGTCTCAGTCAAATCTATGATATCGAACGCCTATGCAGTCGCATTGGTGCAGGTACAGCGAATGGGCGTGATTTAATCGCTGTTGCTATGTCGTTAGAGAGAATGCGTGATGTTGCTGATGTAGTCGCTAAGTCTCATTCTCGCTATTTAACAGCTTTGCAATCCGTACCATCGGAACTTCTACAACTAGGTTCACAGTTACAAAAAACTTTGGTGGAAGAACCGCCAATTTATATTACAGAAGGCAACATTATTCGTTCAGGAGTAAATGACCAATTAGATCATCTGCGTCAGCAGAGCCGTGATGATGTGGAATGGTTAGCCGCTTTCGAGAAACAAGAAAAAGAACGCACGGGGATCAACACCCTAAAAGTGGGATTTAATAAGGCTTTTGGCTATTATATTAGTATATCGCGTGGCAAGAGCGAACAGGCTCCCTCCGATTATATTCGTAAGCAAACTCTTACCAATGAGGAGCGTTATATCACACCTGAACTAAAGGAACGAGAAACGAGAATCCTCAATGCCGATAATGAACTTAAGCAATTGGAATATGACTTATTTGTGGAATTGCGCTTACTTTCGGCAAAACAGATCGAACCAATGCGAACCCTCGCTACCGCTCTTGCTGCTGCTGATGTCTTGTGTAGTCTAGCTGAAGTCGCTGTCACCTATAACTATTGTCGTCCCCAACTCAAGGGCGATCGCACTATATCAATTACGAATGGTCGCCATCCTGTCGTGGAACAATCTCTTCCCGCAGGTTTCTTTGTTTCTAATTCTACTTATTTAGGGAATGATCTGCAATCTCCTGAATTTCCCGATTTAATCGTCCTAACGGGACCGAATATGAGTGGCAAAAGTATCTATTTGCGACAAGTGGGATTGATTCAATTAATGGCGCAAGTGGGGAGTTTTGTACCTGCGGAATCGGCAACTTTAGGAATTTGCGATCGCATTTTTACCCGCGTTGGTGCTGTTGATGATTTAGCTACAGGGCAATCTACCTTTATGGTAGAAATGAATGAAACTGCGAATATTCTCAATCATGCCAAAGATCATTCCCTAGTACTACTGGATGAAATTGGACGAGGTACTTCTACTTTTGATGGTATGGCGATCGCATGGTCAGTTGCGGAATATATTGCTAATAAGATCAAAGCGCGAGGCATTTTTGCGACCCATTACCATGAACTTAATGAACTGGCGAGTTTACTTCCCAATGTTGCTAATTTTCAAGTCACAGTCAAAGAATTGGAAGATGAGATTATTTTCTTACATCAAGTTCAAGAAGGTGGTGCAGATCGTTCCTATGGAATTGAAGTAGGCAGGTTAGCAGGTTTACCTGCTAGCGTGATTAGTCGGGCGAAGCAGGTGCTTGCTCAAATTGCTAAGAATAGTCATATCGCAACAGGATTGCGAGGTGGTGTAAAGGGTGCTAGCCAATCTCGAAAAGGGGCTAAAGATGTGACTAAAGATGTAGTTGATAGTTCGCAAATGACCATTTTTTAATGAGCGTTAATATTTTAGCAATATTCTCTATGCGATCGCCATACTCTCAAATTCATAAATCCTAACTCTCATCGTATGGGAAGTCTCGTAAGTAGTAAAAGCGATCGCTTTTTCTCCCATCACCCTTCACTCTTCCCAAATATACCGCCTTTAGCATTTCACAACCTCTTTAGTAATTCTTGAACAGAGTATACAGGGATAGTTGAACTTACAAATCCTTTAGCATCACGGGTTACTATTGCATCTAAATTTTGAGCGATCGCACTATAAATCTGGACAGCATCTTCAAAATCTGTTAAGCCAGATGTAAATGCTGCCTCTAAGACATTTCGATTGATTGGACAAATAGTCATGGTTTCTAAGGTACTGGAAACTGCTTCTCTTGCGAGTTCTAGGCTGCGAGTATGTTTACGCGCAATGTAGAAAATATCGGTCAGGGTTGTAGCGGTTACATAGCCAATGATTTGTCCAGAGTCGATCGCTGCAAACAGTCGCCAATTCAAGGATGAAATGCAACGCCTAGAGATCCTTGCGTAAGGGGACTCA
>JBAXTW010000253.1:0-4043 GCA_037129985.1 Pseudanabaena sp. ELA645
CTAAGCAAGGATTTCCCAATTGGGGGGCTTATTGTGCCACGAAGTTTGCTTTATTAGGCATGAGTCAATCCCTAGCCGCAGAGGAGCGTCCCCACGGCATTAATGTGATGACAATTTGCCCGGGTTCGGTGGATACGCCTTTATGGGATAAATTGGGGGATCAAGTGCCGCCTAATTTCAATCGTGCGGCTATGTTGCGTCCTGAGACCGTAGCAGATAGTGTCATGCATCTGTTGCAGTTGCCTGCGGATGGTACGGTGAGTGAATATACTTTACTGCCCAGTCAGGGAGTGTTTTAAGTCTGATTGCACAACCAGAGGATATTACAAATTTAGTTCTATTCGTTAGTGACTGAAGTTCAAGTTGATGGTGGACAAACTCCAGTGGTTTAGTCCTCAAAAAGTTAGGATGTGGGGCACTGCTCTCCGTACATCCTAACTTTTTGATTTGATGGTTGATCTTTCTCAAAATCCATGTCAGCTTAAACCCTATAAACCACTCGACTTACCGTAATTTCCTAAAAACCTTAACCTATATAACGCTTTTAGCCTAGTCAGTAAGCAACTTGGTTTTTAATTTCTTTTCAATTAGATGGATTAATCTATTTAAATATCACTTTAAATGTCACTTAAAATTCATAACTAAAGCATTCGCTATCACTCAAAATGCCCTACGCCCAGTCAGCAAAACTGGCTTAGAAAATTTGGAGGCAAAGTCAAAAGAGAATCCCAATGTCATTAAATCGATCAAGGTTAAAACCGTTTGTGAAGGTCAATTTCGCAATTTAACCTATGTGCGCAACTTGCCTGAGCACGTCATTGATGAACCACCTGGTCTGCTTGGCCAAGATACCGCCCCTAATCCTTCCGAAGCTGTGCTGGCGGCGCTGGGGTATTGGCGATCTTAGCGAAAAGCGCTTGGGCTTTACCGATATCCGTGCCAAGGTGAATCTAGAAGGGAATGTTAGTCGTGCCGAATTAGAAGATTTGGTTGCCCATTCTAATCTCTGGTTGCCAGTTGCCAACACGCTCCGTAATCCCGTGAATCTTGCTGTGGCTCTCGCTGAATAGAACTCTGTTAGGACTTACGCAAATAAACCGAGAACTAAAGTTCTTGGCTAAAAGCTAAAGTTAGTTAAAACTGACTAATTCCTGAAATTAAACCCGTTTCAACGGTTTTTAGCTTTCAGTCTGCAATTTATTGCAGGGTATTTAAGAATTTAGACTTGCCTGTACACGGTAGCCCTTTGCAAGGGGCAATTAAAGGGGGGAGTGAGACTTGTGTGTACAGGATATTATTTAATTCTTAAAATAGGTTATCAAGGTTAAATTGAGACATGAAAACTTTTTGTGAGATGATTGAAACAAGATCATCTAGTACTGATGAAATAAATATAAATCATCTAATTTAATGACTGATCAACTCTTGCCGTCTAATATAACTCTGTTGATAGTCGATGATTCGGAAAGTGATCGCTTAACTTATTCGCGTTATCTGCAATCAGACTCTGAGAGAAACTATCGCATTATCGAAGCGGCAACCCTAGAAGAAGGGCTAGAACTATGGCGATCGCAACAGCCTGATATTGTGCTAATCGAGCTAAATTTGCCCGATGGCAATGGCTTGACATTTCTAGAAGCTATTAATATCGATCATGCAGATCGCGTTCCAGTGATCATGTTAACGGGGCAGGGAAATGAAAAAATGGCTGTAAATGCCATGAAATTAGGTGCGTCTGACTACTTGCTTAAAGGCGAAGTCACCCCGAAATTGCTCACTAGTAGTATTAGGCAAGTAATGAGAGAAACTGCATTAATTCAGCAACTACAGCGATCGCAACTAAGTCACCAAGCAGAGCTAGAAGAGCGCAATAAATTACTAGAGAGAATCAGTGAGAAATTGCAATGTACTGTAGAGGAATTAAAGGTCAGTGCAGAAGAGAAGATAGAGCAACATCGACTACTACAATACGAAGATGATCGCAAAATTGCAGTAGAATCTCTACACGCCAGTGAAGCTAAAAGTCGTGTTATTTTGGAGACTATTCCTGACTTAATGTTTCGAGTTGGGTCGGATCAGGTTTATCGCGAGATGGTTACTTCCTATCGTGATATTGCTCTCTTCCCTAGGGATTATGATCTTGTCGGTCGATCTGTTGCCGATGTATTGCCACCAGAAGCAGTTCAAAGAAAGCTTCACTATTTACAGCAAGCTTTGCAAACAGGCGAATTGCAAATCTATGAACAACGATTCCAAATCGGCGATCATCTTCAATATGAAGAAGTGACAATTATTAAGAGTGGTGAAGATGAAGGGCTGTTTATGATTCGTGATATTAGCGATCGCAAACGCGCCGAACAAGCATTGCAACAACTCAATCAATCCCTAGAAGCAAAAATCAGAGAACGCACCCAAGAACTATGGCAAGTTAATCAAATCCAACGCGCTATTGTTTGTAGCACAGACTACGCAATTATCTCCACCGATTTAAATGGAATCATTCATACTTTTAATACGGGTGCTGAGAAAATGTTGGGCTACAGTATGGAAGAAATTATCGGCAATGCTACGCCTGCGTTATTCTTTGATGCTCAAGAGTTGAGCGACAAAATCACCACAGCCTCAAAAATATTGGGCAAAGATATTGGTGTGGGCATTGAAGCGTTGTGCAATATGGCGCGTGAAGGCTTGATTGATGAAGAATGGATCAATATTCGCAAAGACGGCTCACGCTTTCCCATATCAATATCGATGTCAATCCTCAAAGATGACAACGATCAAGTGATAGGCTTTTTGAGTGTCAGAAAAGATATTAGTGATCGCAAGCAAGCCGAAAAAGCTTTAGAAGAATCGCAAAGACTGCTACAAGCCGTCCTTGATTGCTTCCCTTTAGCAGTATTTTGGAAAGATCGCCAATCGGTTCTATTGGGATGCAACCAAATTTTTGCAACCTTATCAGGATTAACTTCGTCTAGAGAAGTAGTTGGCAAAAGTAATTTTGACTTTTCCTATTCCGAAGAGGAAGCGCATAAATACACTCTAGATGATCGAGAGGTAATGGAGTCTGGACTCTCAAAAATCGGTATTCAAGAAACGATTACCTTAGCTAATGGTGAAATACGATGGGTCGAAACTAACAAAATTCCCCTGCGAAATTTATTGGGAGAGGTTGTTGGTGTAGTTTGTACTTTTCAGGATATTAGCGATCGCAAGTTTGCCGAGGAAGCTTTAGCAGAAAGCGAAGCATTTAATCGTCAGCTAATCAAAGAATTTCCCATTGGCTTAGCAAGCTGCCGCATGGACGGTCAACTCGTTTTTGTCAACTCCGTCTTCGCCAAAATGCTAGGACGCACTATCGAAGAAACCCTAGAACTAACTTACTGGGACATAACTCCCATCAAATATGCCGAGCAAGAAGCTGCCCAACTAGAAAGAATCCAGATCGAAGGGCGTTATGGTTCCTACGAAAAAGAATACATTCATAAAGATGGTCATTTGGTTCCAGTACTTTTAAATGGATTAGCGATCGCCCAAAAAGGAGAGTTAATTATCTGGTCAAGCGTACAAGATATTAGCGATCGCAAACAAGCTGAATTGCAACTACAGAAAACCACAGAGCGTTTAGCTTTGGCTCTTAAATCTGGAGCGATCGGTTGTTGGGAATGGGATATTCAACAAAATATAGCTTTTTGGGACGATCGGATGTATGAACTATATGGGGTTTGCAAAGAAAAAGACTTGCGAATTGTCTACGAAATTTGGGCTGGCGCAATACACCCAGAAGATCGTGCTGAAAGTGAAATGACGACTCAACAAATTGCCACAGGACAAGTAGAAGAATATGATACTGAGTTTCGTGTTGTGCATCCTGACGGGAGTATTCACTTTGTCAAAGCCTATGGAACGCTGAATCGAGATGCTAGTGGTAATCCTCTAAGCATTATTGGCATCAACTTTGATATTAGCGATCGCAAATTTGCGGAAGAATCTCTAGCAGAAAGCGAAGCATTTAATCGTCAGTTAGTCGAAGAATTTCCCATTGG
>JBAXTW010000254.1:0-4008 GCA_037129985.1 Pseudanabaena sp. ELA645
CTATGCCTCTACGCCTTCACAGACAAATTGTCCCTGCGTTGTGGGGTTTAGGGCAAAGCATTCCCGAATAACGCGACCTGAAAATTTATAAACTTCTGCGGGAATGCTATGCCCCTACCATTCCTACATTTCTATAAATCCTATGCCTCTACGCCTTCACAGACAAATTGTCCCTGCGTTGTGGGGTTTAGGGCAGAGAAAAAGAAACCTGCAAAAGCCCAGATCCCCGACTTTTTCTCAGCAAGCAAAGACAATTTGCAAATTCACAAAAAAAGTCGGGGATCTAAATTTGTGACTTCACTCATAACATTGTCCCTGCGTTACGAGGTTTTGGGCAGAGCATTCCCGAATAAGGCGATCGCAAAATTTATAAATTTCTGTGAGAATGCTATGCCCCTACGGTTCTCTGATAAACCTCAAACATGGGAATTATTGGAGGCGATCGCGATCGCTACTAGCTAAAACTCAAGCTGTGGTAAAATCCACCCATTACAAACAAATAAAACAAACATAAAAAAGACTAATTATGGCTCTACAAGTAGGTACAGACGCTCCAGCATTTACAGTCAAAGACACCAGTGGTAAGACCGTATCTTTATCTGATTTTGCTGGTAAAACCGTAGTCTTATATTTCTATCCTAAAGACGACACCCCTGGATGCACCAAACAAGCCTGTAGCTTCCGCGATGCCGCCGAAACTTACACCGCTAAGGATGTGGTAGTACTAGGAGTCAGCGCTGACGATGAAGCTTCTCACCAAGCATTTACTGACAAATACAATCTCAATTTCCCCTTGTTAGCCGATACCGAACAACAACTAATCAAAGCCTACGATGTTGATGGTGGCGGTTATGCCAAGCGCGTCACCTATGTCATTGATGGCAATGGAAAAATTACCCATGTAGATGCTTCAGTCAGCACAGCCACCCATGCCAACGATATTTTGGCTCAGTTAGGTTTGTAAGATCATTCTGGAAATGGAACTGCGTTACTCATGTCCTTAACAGGTTTACCGAATATCCTCCATGACATCCAGTCGCGCAGTAGCTGGCAACAGCGCCGACAATATTTGTTCATTCTCGAAAAATGGTCAGATATTGTCGGTGAGTCAGTTGCCAAACAAACTTGTCCATTGGGAGTTTATCAAAAAGCCTTACAGGTAGCAGTATCTAGTTCGGTTTGGTCGCAAGCACTTGCCTTTGAAAGAGTGCGAATTTTGGCAAAGATTAATGCTTTGTTAGGCGGTGATAGCAGTTTGGCGATCGCTGACATTCATTTCTCAACCGCAAAATGGGCTACGCAGCAGCAAACCATAGCCCAAGCCAAAGTTGTCATGGAAGATCATCCCAGTTATTTACCAGCGATCGCCAAAGACAACCGTAAACCTGCAAATCATAAGCCCTATCTAAAATCAAATAAACTACAAATTCCTGTTGATATCCCAAAACCACCTGAAAATGCCAGTGAAGCTTTTCAGCGTTGGCAAACTGTAATGAAATTAAGAACCAACCAATTACCAAACTGTCCACGATGCGATCGCCCAGCATTAACTGGTGAAATATCGCGCTGGCAAATGTGTCGAGTTTGTGCGATCGAATCTTTATTTAATTAATCGGTCAATAATCAACCAAATAATCGACACTATGCCAAATCGAGAATCTCTCCATCCCTGCAATCCTAACTTTGTCATTCCCTTCGACAAAATGCAGGATTATTATGTCGATTTGGCTAATGGAAGAGGCGAAGATGTAGTGAAGCGAATGCGGAGAGCGATCGTTGTATCGCCCAATAAACCGACCTGTCAACTATTGGCTGGACATATTGGTAGTGGCAAAACCACAGAATTATTACGGTTAAAAACGGAATTGGAACAGCGCGGGTTTCAAGTACTCTACTGCGCGATCGATGATTATTTGCAAACTACGACGATGGGTTTAACCGAACTATGGCTTGTGATACTTAATTTACTCGTACAACAGCTAGAGAAGCAAGGTGAGTCTTTATCCTTGGCTTATTTACCAAATGCAATCCGCGAAATCGAACTATGGCTGCGCGTAGCTGCTCCCATAGGAATAGCCACTTATTGTCCACGCATCCAGAAAATCATCCAAGCGATACAAGAAAGTCCAGCCAACTATAATCAGTTGCAGACAACTCTGGAGTCAAGGCTAAAAAACTCACTATTAGCGGCTGGAGAGGAAGTAACCGCGATCGCTGTTGAGCGATTCAAGCAAATGGGAAAGAAGGGATTAGTAATTCTTGTTGATAATCTCGATCGCCTAAATCCGACTCAAACTGAGGTGCTTTTTGGTGAAGGGGGTAAATATTTACGTCAATTTCAATGTCATCTAATTTACACCTTGCCCCTATTGGCGATCGCGCATACTGACGAGCAATGGCAGGAACGCTTTCAGCATAATTTCAAAGGTAACGCACCGATTTTTCTACCAAATCTATATCTTTGCGATCGCCAAGGTATCGTTAATTCCCAAAGTTTACATCTGCTACGCCAAGTTATCTTAAAGAGAATATTTCCAAATCCCCCGCAAGACATTTCAGAAGAGAAGAGCCTAGAGCAAGTTAGCGATCGCCCAGAAACATTAGATCATTTATGTTTAGCAAGTCATGGTCATCTGCCCTATTTACTATCCCTACTCTACAGTTGCTTGCAATTCCAAGACTTACCAATTCAGATGGAAACTCTTCAACAGGTTTTACAAATGGATCGCGCTACGAGACAATCCACAATTAGCGATCGCGATCAGTCATCCCTCGAACAAGCCGTTAACAATCCCTATTTACTTACTCCCGATGCGATCGCTTTATGTCGGCGGCTTTTGCTTTTTATTAATCACGATTCTCAAGGATATTGGTTTAGCAGTCCTTTTGTAGAGACTTAAAACAGCGCAAAGCGCTGTTTTAAGTCTTTAGGCGGCAACAAGTTGTTCTTCCTGTTGAGTGATACGCTCAAATGTCGCTCGCATCTTCAAGCCAACGATAATCTGCAACAACCCAGTGCCATTATTTGAACCAGGATAATCAGGATGTTTCCGTAAAAGCTCCGTCAATTCACCGTAATACTTACTGCCAGTACAACTGAGATGATTTTCGATATAGACCATTTCCTCAAGGCGATCGAACTGTCCGTCAATCTCCAAGACACTTACAGGTTGACCACACCAGCTATCAGGTCCTGAAAAGAGCTTAATCCCAGGGTAAGAACAGGTCAGCTTTGTCCCGCAAGGAATCCAAGTAATAGTTGAACCTTCATCAAATAGATAGGCTGGAGCCAAACTTTCCATTCTATTACCCTGACTATTGTGTGTAATATTCCGCTGGATCAGGCGTACTCGCATCACTTTCTGTTCAGCATCATTGGCAATCAGTTTAGTCGGCAAAATTTGAATCACCATATCAGCATGGGCTTTTTGGGGATCAATATAGGCTTCAAAATCTGGTCTTCTCGTAGCGATCGCTTGTTTGACATCATCAAGGTTATGACCCCGCTCAGCCATATCACGCTGAATTTTCCACGCAACTTTGATTTCATCACTAAGATCAAGATAAATGCTGAAATCGAGCAAATCACGCACCCGCTCATCATAGATTGGATGCAAGCCTTCAATCACAATCACTTTATTAGAATGAATCAATTCAGGTGGATCAATCAAACCTGTTTCATGGTTGTAGATTGGCTTCCATACCGATTTACCTTCTTTGAGCGCTTTGACTTGTTCATACATCAAATCAAAATTGTTAGCACGCGGATTCAGTGCAGTAAACCCTGTCACCTTGCGTTGTTTGCGATCCAAGCTGTGATAGTCATCTAGACAGATCACTGTCATAAACTCTTTACCAAACAGATCATTTAATCTGCGTAAAAATGTGGATTTACCACAGCCAGAGTCTCCCGCAACTCCAATCACGACAACTTTGTTGGGCTTACTGCTCATAATTTTGGCTCTTCTGGGTTTGAGGGGATAAGCAAAACTAATGGGAAAGGCAGGC
>JBAXTW010000255.1:0-3978 GCA_037129985.1 Pseudanabaena sp. ELA645
TAGAATAACAACAAGATAGGAGAAATAGAGCTATGACGATCGCCCAAATTGAAAACCTTATTCGTTACGTCACCAATTCAGAAGGTAAAGCAACCGATGTGCTAGTTCCCTTAGAACTTTGGCAACAGCTTATCCATTCCTTAAATACTGATAATGTCAGTGGATTAGCTTGGATTGACGAACAAGAACCCAAAGAACAAATATTAGCTGACCTACAAGAATCTGTTAGGCTTGCAGCAGCAGGACAAACATTCCCTGTATCACAACTTTGGGAAGACGCTACAGCATAAACCTATGATTGAAGTTCGCTTTACCTTACCATTCATTCGCCGTCTAAAACCTCTAACCAAACGTTATCGAAAAATCCAATCTGACATACAGCCAATTATCGAACAGCTACAAAATGGAAACCTTGTCGGCGATCAAATCTCTGGTCTAGACTTCACCATTTTTAAAGTTCGCGCAAAAAACAGTGATATTCCCACAGGAAAAAGCGGCGGTTATCGCCTTATCTATCAAGTGGTTTCACCTGAATTAATTTTGCTTTTACTCATCTATGCAAAATCAGATCAAGCAGACGTTACCGTAGAAGAGATTGAAGATGCTATTTCCAAGGCTTAGCTGATAGCAAATTTAGCTAGATAAGGCTGAAGTGACAACACCCCATGCTCATCAGTGACCCGCCCCATCGTAATACCACTCAAAGCGATCGCTACATAACCCTGAGAAAGCAAGCAGCAAGCTTTTTTCATACCCTCACAAATAAAGATCGGAATTTCAGGATGCTGACTTACCCAATCCCAAAAGTTGATCGCAGTAGGCAAATTAGAGCAATCTAAGTCAATGGCATAGCGGTCAATCACCTTTTGCCAAATTGAGTGAGTGACCAAAGCAAACCCACCAACTTGCTCACGGTTGGCAGGGTTCTCATACTTGCGAGGCTTACCTTTCTCGGCATCGATCAGAGGATGACTAAGCTTGACTTGAAATACTTCAGGTTTCTCTAAGAGCGGATTCCAAGTATTAATCAGCGCACCAAACAGTTCAGGGCGTTGCTGACGACCAGATTGCCAAGCCGTCCGCCACTTAGAAACATTCCAGTTTAGAGCCTCATGAATGGGATAACTGATATCATCGCCATTAGAAATCACTTCATCAGCCAAGATCTCAACCGTAGAAGTGAAAAGTTCAGGGTTTATAGCACTGCCATCAACCCATTCACGTTGTACTGAGTCATAGAAAGAGCAAATATCTGAGGAACGCAATTGCATTGTATTGTTTAAAATATTTGCTAGATAAAAATAATTTTTGTTAAAAATATTTATTTTAATGTTTTGGAAAGATAGGCAATAGGATCGGCTGCGATACCGCCATGTGGATGAATTTCAAAGTGAAGGTGTGGACCTGTACTATGTCCTGTACTGCCCACAGCCGCCACTACTTGAGATTGAGTGACAGCATCTCCTTGCTTAACAAAGAGGACATTGAGATGAGCATAACGAGTAATCGATCCATCATGATGACGAATATCGAGCATATTGCCATAGCCACTATCATCCCAACCTGCAAATTCGACGATCCCATCAGAGACAGCCCAGACAGGAGTATCGATCTCCGCCGCAATATCAATCCCTTGATGAATTTTCCCCCAGCGCCAACCATAGTCCGAAGAGATCGTACCTTCAGTCGGCCAGATCATCGCCGAGGAACTATTTTGATCGGGTAAGTAGCTTTGAGGAGAAAGGGTGGGTAAGTTAGTATCAAGTTGGTTTGGGCGATCAAAGCTAACAGGGCGAGGAGTAGTTGAAGCAATCAGCTTTTCTTGGTTATTGACCAGATGATCAAGGGTTTCCAAATCCTTAGTCAGTCTAAACAGTGCTACGGTTGTCATCCGCGCCTCTGACTCAGGCAGCATCGCTAACTCAGTGGGAATCTGGACTCCTTGAAAGTGGAATCGCGATACCCAATTTTTGTCAGTCAGGGGCGGTTCTGTAAATTGACTAGAATATAAACTGGTCAGAGGCGGAACCTCATTGGTTAATTGCAACAGACGTTGACGTAAAACATCTCGTTTAAGTACAAGCTCCTGTTTGGTTTTTTCCTCCTGTCGCTGGATCAGGATACTAACATCACCAGGGATCACCAAAGGTTGTTCAATACGCAAGTAATCATTAGCCAGTATGCCTGAAGCATGGGAAATGGCTTGCTGCGGGACTTGATACAGGTTGGCAATCTGACTGAGTGTATCGTCAGGTCTGACTTTATAAACAATTCCCTCAATAGGCGGAATGACAAGTCGTGTACCAATTGGTAAATCCGTAACTGCACTAATGCCATTAGAAGTAGCGATCGCCGCTGCATCAACATGATAAAGCTGAGTCAGTTTATAGAGAGTATCGCCAGCCTGTACTTGATGTACCTTTGCCCCAATATTTTGAGATTCCCACCAGTTGGTAAGATCGACTTTTGGGGTAATATCCGCCCTAATAATTACAGGTGTAACCGTGGCTTGGTATGAAATCATAATAGTAATATCAGACCAGTCAAAAACTGATTTCCTCATTTTTAAAAAAATCCCCTGTCACACAGCATATGGGCAAGAGGTAATTTTGGGAACGTTTTGAGCTAACTCTACATATTGTTCAGTATGCTGATTGCCAAAATCCAGAACAGAAAGTTAAATATTTAAGGATCTCCCAATGAGCAACCAGAAACCAGAAAACAACCATATTTCAAGCATTTCACCCCAAGTGGCTGAATATATTCGACTGTATACCGAAGCGAACTATCCGATCCGAGACATCGCCAAACAATGCCAAACATCAGTCTCCACCGTATATAACGCAATGGTAGCGGCAGGATTTAAAGAATTTAGACCTCGCCACTCACGCGCTAGTCATACAAGAATGTCGATGGAGCAACAGGCGATCGCCTTATATCAATCAGGAATGACAAGAACGGAAGTCGCCCAAAAAGTAAGGTGTAACGCTAAAACCCTAAACAGCATCCTCAAAAGCCATGACATCCCGATCCGTAAAAGAATCGATAACGTCAACTCCGCCAGCAGAGCCGCCGAATACAACCGAGCGTATAACGACTATCACCTAACCCTGAGAGAAACCGCCGAACTATTTGGGGTATCGCATCCGATTGTATTGCGAGAACTAAAGCGAAATGGTTATCCAATCAGGCAAACGGTAGACTCGAAAAACCGCATCAAATTCCGACTAAAACATAAACAAGGCGGACTAATCGGGCTACCGACCCCAAAACTGACCCCAAGGCAAAAAGAACGTCGTCAAGCCCAAATCCGTAGTAGACAAAAGCAAGAAGACAAAAAAAAGCTAAAACGGCTGGAAACCTATGCCCTCGCGCAAGAATACTGGCAACTAGCCTGTGAAGGTGGTTTAGAACTTGAACAAGTAGGAGATTTATTCGGAGTTTCAGGCAAGACGGTAAAACGGGTGATCAAGGGTCATGGTATAGATTTAAAAGAATTATCGCGAAAGGAAAAAGAAGCCGCGTTCAAAGAAGAGGCAGAAATTGCTAAACAATATTGGGAGCTATACAAGCAGCCGATGAGTTTAGAACATGTCGGTCACAAATTTGGCTTAAGTGATTCGACAATCAGAAATACCCTACTCAAGCATGGCTACGAAACCCGCAAACGCGGACGGCTACTTAACTGTGAGGCAACCCCCAGAAAGCCGAAAAAGGCTAAACAGGCTCAGGTGGTGGTGATATCAGCAGCAAGCGTAGTTGAAACATCGGCAGCTTTAGACCTGCTAGGAACAAATACGAAAGTCAAACCAACCTCATAAAATGACGGATTGCATAATAAAACTTACGAAGTTTTTAACGTTTTTATACAAAAATAGTTAGCTATTATGTTTTTTGAGTCATGTATTGTCGCACCCAAAATCAACGGCGATCCTCATAGACTCTCTGGGTTTCAGGCAATACCCATAAGGCGCATAA
>JBAXTW010000256.1:0-3946 GCA_037129985.1 Pseudanabaena sp. ELA645
CCCTAAATCCATCCCTATTTAACCTACTCTAAAACTTTTCAAACACTCTCTTAGGACATAAATCACTTTTTTTAGGTAAAGCTTATAAAAATCTTAATAATTTTGAAGAAGCTTCGCGTTTATACAAGCAAGTGCTTGTATTTGCAGAAGAAAGTAATTACATTCAGTCAAAAGCTTTAGCTTTAATAGGATTATCCGAGATTTATCGTGCAGTATCAAATTTTAACGATTCACTTTCGCATCTCTTTGAATCACAAAATTTACTTACAAAGATTAAAGCCAAATGTTACCTTTCAGAAGCATATTTCCAGATAGGGCTAACATATCAGGCAATGGGAGAAAATGACCAAGCAGAGAAATATAAAGCAAAAGCACTAGAACTTTTCGCGCAAATGGAAGCACCGAAACAAATCGAGAGAGTTAACAAAGCCTTTGGAGGAAACATACAATGAATACTCAAATAGTTGATGCGATTTAAGAGAATAGTTAAGCGCATGAGTAACACAAAAACTTTTGATACAATGAAAGCAGATTTCATGAAAAACATTCACTAAGCTAAATGTAATGCCCCTATTAAACCTTGAGTATATAACCAACCAAGAAGGACAGCCCACCGCAGTTGTCATCCCCATCGAAATTTGGCGGCAACTTTTACCCACCGACAACATCTCTCTAGAAAATCTTAGCGAAGCCATAGAAGATTATTGTCTCAATAAAGCAATGGATGAAGGTAAAAACACTCCTCTTTACTCCCCTGCCGAAGCTCTAGCCTTTTTAGAGGATTAAATTGGAAGACTAAAATGGAAGTAAAGTATCGCCAGTCATTTTTAAAAGACCTCAAAAACCTGAAAGGCTCATCAGTATATCAACGCATCTATGAAATTGCCTTTACAACTTTGCCTGAAGCTAAGAACTTAGAGGAACTATCGAACATAAAAGCCATGCAAGGATATTCAACCCGTTACCGCATTAGAGTTGGTGACTATCGCATTGGCATAGAAATTTCTGGCAATACAGTAGAAGTCATCCGCACATTACACCGCAAAGAATTTTATCGTTACTTCCCTTAAAAAATGATTACCCCAGTTAACAAAGCCTTTGGAGGAAACATACAATGAATACTCAAATAGTTGATGCGATCGCCCAGTTAATCAAATCCCTCCCCGAAGAAGATCGCTCATTACTGAGGGACAAATTACTAACAGAAATCTTCATTCCAATTCCCAACGCCCAAATATCCCCATCTCAACCCGAATTCCCCAAACAAGAACCTAACCAAAACTTAGCCCACCTATCAACCCTAAGCGATCGGCAAGTAGTCACCCTCACCGAACTTCAGATGGAACCATCTCAAGATCAAAGATTAAGCCAACTCTTACAGACCCAACAAGAAAGAACCCTGACCACAGCCGAGCAATCCGAATTAGAAATGTTAATGGAAATTTATCAAGCAGGACTACTTCGCAAAGCCCAAGCCCTAAATGAAAGCATCAAACGCGGAGCGATGAAATGAGTATAACTTTAAATAGTATCCAGCCAACATTGCACGAATTAAAACTAGGCTTAAAAGAACTATATGGCGATCGCCTAGCCTATATAACACTCTATGGCTCTCAAGCAAGAAACGAAGCAACCCCAGACTCAGATATTGATATACTCGTAGTCTTGCACGGCAACGTTGCACCCTGTGCCGAAATAAGCAACACAGGCGAGATTATCTCAAAACTATCTCTCCAATACGACACCGTTTTAAGCTGTCTATTTATCAGCGAAAAAGAATACCATTACCACGTTAGCCCATTATTATTGAACATCCGCCGAGAAGGAATTAACCTTTATGACTACAGACAAAGACGAACTCTTACAACAAGCACACGATAGCCTCGCCGCCGCCAAATTACTCCTTGCTAATGGATACGCAGGATATTCCGCCGCCCGAAGTTACTACACCATGTTCTATGTAGTTTCGGCAATTTTGTTAAACAAAAATCTTTCCTATTCAAAACACTCTGCTGTGATCTCAGGTTTTGGTCGCGAATTCGTTAAAGAAGGCGAAGTGCCAACTCATTTTCATCGCTACTTAATTGAAGCACAGGAGCTAAGACAAATGGGAGATTACGGAAAATCAAATGAAGTAACTCTTGACAAAGCGGCTGAACAGATCGCTTACGCCGAAGAGTTTTTAGAATTTTTTGAGCAGAGAGAAATGAAATGAGTATAACTTTAAGCAGCATTCAGCCAACATTGCACGAATTAAAACTAGGCTTAAAAGAACTATAGGTTGATTGATCTATAATTGATATAGTTTTGCATAGGTAAATCATGGAAACCATCAGTATTCAAGTTGAACCCCAAATCGCTCAAGCATATCGAGCCTTTGCACCCCAACGGCAAAAACAAGTTCAAATGCTAATGTCCATCATTTTAAAACGATCTTTAGAACAAGATAGCCTAGAAAAAACCGTTGCCGATTTGCGAGACGAAGCAGAAGCCAACGGACTTACACCAGCAATATTAGAGGAACTTCTAGCAGATGAGTAAACTGCGCTTCGTCCTCGACACAAATATTCTAATCAGTAGTATCCTGACCAAAAACACCCCACCTCAACAAACATTCGACTACTGCATTGCTGACGGAACCATTCTTTTATCAGATTTTACTCTAGAAGAAATCTCCACAGTGATTATGCGTGAAAAATTCGATCGCTATGCCTCCCTAGCTAAACGGATCAATTTTTTGCAAGTTCTCAATGACAGAGCAGAAATAGTTACAATTATTGAATCAATCACCGCTTGCCGCGATCGCAAGGACGACAAATTCTTAGAGGTCGCAGTCAATGGCAAATCAGATTATTTGATTACAGGCGATCGGGACTTATTAGTTTTGCATCCTTTTCGCAATATCCCAATTATCACCCCTATCGAATTTATCTCTTTATATCAAAATTTTCGCACAAATGGAACCACTGAAACAAATCGAGAGAATTAACAATGTCTTTGAGTAATAGTAATGAGTAAGGAGAGATGAAATGAGTATAACTTTAAACAGCATTCAGCCAACATTGCACGAATTAAAACTAGGTTTAAAAGAACTATATGGCGATCGCCTTGTTAAGTTAATCCTATTTGGTTCCCATGCCAGAGGGGAAGCCAATCTCGACTCAGATATTGACTTACTAGCCGTACTCAAAAGCCCAGTATCTCAAGTGCAAGAAATATCCTATATGTCCAACTTGCGTGTCAAAATATTACTAGAACGTAATGAACTCGTCTCTATTATCCCTGTCACCGAAGAAGAATACAGCAAAAGAAATGCTGGTTTTTTAAGAAATATTAGAAAAGAAGGAATCGAATTATGAACGAATACAAAAAACTATTTTCTTTGTCACTAGAAGAACTAGAAATAGCAGCACTCTTGCTAGAGCGTGAACGTTATCGCACTTGCGTCTCGCGTTCCTATTATTCTATATATTACGCAACTCAATCTTTATTGCTATCGCAAGACCTAGACACTTCCACTCATAAAGGTACAATTCGTTTATTCGGGCAGCATTTTGTAAAGACAGGACAATTTTCTCCCGAATGGGCAAAAATATTAAGCGATGCTTATGAGCTAAGACAGTTGAGCGATTATGATGCAGACTTTACTGGCACATTAGCAGAGGCAGAAAAGATCTTAGAACAAGCAAAGGCTTTTGTGGCTGAAGTAGAACAATTGTTGAAAGTGCAATAAAAAAACTAATGAAAAACTGGAAACTTTGTCAATCAGGAAAATCACCTCACAAACTAGAACCTTTAGATTAGAAAGAATGAACATGTATAAAATTAATCGAGTCTTACCAATTGAGAACTTTAAGTTAGTTTTAGAATATTCTGATGGCGTAAACGTTGTAAGCTAATCGGCATTTAAGTTGCAAGAACCAGTAATATAGAATAACAGACTTAC
>JBAXTW010000257.1:0-3895 GCA_037129985.1 Pseudanabaena sp. ELA645
AGAGACTTACGAGGTTATTACAAATGGCTCATTATCTATGTATGACACTTCAAGAAGCCTTGCTTGCCTGTATCTTGGATTTGTATGCGTTATGAATAAAAGATTCGATCAAGCTCTGAAAATATACAACACAGCTTTGCAATTTAGTCGTAAAGCTAGATACAGACAGCTTAAAAGCAAAGCCATGTATGGACTTGCAGAGGCCTATCGAAATATAGGAGATCTAACCAAGGCGAAAGAGTGCTGTTTGCAAGCGAAGGATATATTGATAAAGATAGAATCAAAGTTAGATCTGGCTAAGGTATTAGTAGAAGAAGCTCTGATTGCCCGTGAGATGCGGGAGCATGGTTATGATGATAATTTTGAAAAGGCGATCGGGCTTTTTACAGAATTAAATGCGCCGAAACAAGTAGAAAGGGTCAGAAAATTAATGGGCTAATTAATAATCTAGATTTATTAAATCAACAATTAATTAAGCCCACTTACTTATGCTATCGACTAATTCCTTAGAGGTGGTGTATAGGGTGTATAGTCGAAGGAGTTACCCCTGTAAATGAGTTTGATTTTGGGTTGAGTCGTAGAACTAGAGTCAACTGGAATTGGGGCAGGAACTTCGTAGGAATTACCCCTGTAAATGAGTTTGATTTTGGGTTGAGTCGTAGAATTAGAGCCAAATGGAATTGCGGCAGGAACTTCGTAAGAGTTGCCACGATAGCTCAGTTTATTGTGAATTGAATTAGTAGCATTTGGAAAGCTGCTTTTATCGGAGACATTAGTGATACTAGTCATATTTTTAGACCTTAAATGGTATTGTGTGGAAAGAATTTCTGCGATCGAAGGAATTTAGGAATGGCACTGGAATGCACCACCCACAAGAGTCGCCCTACAACAGACGCATTATTCATTTAGAGACACACCCCCATAGTTGCCTCTAGCGAATAAAGATAATTTTCGGGAATACAGAATTAACTATATATTCCCCCCTGTTCTGTTTAGTGTTAGGTGTCCTTTAAATAAGTGATCGACTTATTTAAGTTACAAATGTAATTAAAGCAACAAAACGACAAAAATTATTGTCAATTTTTTGACTAAGTTTTTCTTGAAAATTGACAAAAAAAGACAGGACAAAATGCTAATTGTATGATATGCAGCATTTTGAGCCTATTTGTAATGAATCGTCCCTACCTTGTAAAAAGTCGATTGTCGATTGTATGTTCTTGCAGGTTAGATAGAGCCTTGATCCGATCATGTAGTTGTTTGATTCGCAACATAGAACGAACTCTTGCTCGCAGTTCTAGACCATTAACGGGCTTAGATATAAATTCATCAGCACCTGCCTCCAGACATCGCGCAAGGTCTTTTTTGGAACTGAGAGCCGTAACTATAATAATCGGTACAAATTCCCACTCAGGCTTGTTTTTAATCAGATGACAAACTTCAATACCATCTGTGTTTGGCATCATTACATCCAACAAAATCAAATCGGGTTGCAATATGTCGAGTTGGGCGATCGCATCCTTGCCATCAGCGACATAGTGCAGCACATAATTTTCTACGGCTAAAAGAGCTTCGATAACATCAAAGTTATCTGGCTCATCATCAATGACTAAAATTGATGGCGTATTCATTTAACCTAGTTCCTATTTTTTAAAATATTTGCAATTTAGAAGTTCGGCAGATCCTTGTAGGATGCTAACGATCTATTCCCCAACCCCACTTGGTGGTATTAGTCATTGAATAAGTGATTAACGTATTTACGTTGCAAATTTTATTAAAGCAAAAAAAATCAGAAAATTATTGTCAGTTTTTTGCCTCGTTGTTCTCTTGCAACCTGACAAAATAAAATGGCAATTATCTGATATGGAATAATTTTTTGATTATACTTGTGTAAAATGAAATCTAGAGCTTCATTGGGTATAAGGTTTTCGCTATGTCTAGACTATCGAATGCTGGGGTGGAAAGAGTTAATGTCGCCATTAAAAACAGTGGTCGCAATAAAACGGATTCCTATTGGACAAAAAAAGCGCTTGTGTCTCCAGAAACTTGGAATCGGTTTCGGAATGGCAAAGTAAGGATTAGTCCTACGAGCTTTATTTCCTGCTGCAAAGTATTGGAGATTGATCCCAATGAGGTACAAGAACAACAAGAACAAACAGTTGAACAGCAAAACCTCAGCTTTTTGGGAAGAGCTAGAGTCATAGAAAGTTTGAATGCTCTAGCAAAGACTAACCGACTAATTGTGATCCACGCTGTGGGTGGTCAGGGCAAGACGACCGTGGCTCAAAAATATTTACAAGAGCTAGAAAGTAATGGGTATCAGGTTATTGAGCTATATATGCCCATTGATGACAGAAATATTCCTTCAGCTAAAAGTGTTTTAGACGAGTGGTTTAATCGCGACTTTCATGAAATGTCTTCCTCACAGTTTGCCGTTACCTTAGACAGACTGCGGCGGATCATCAAAGAGCGAAAACTCGCTATTTTAGTGGACAATATCGAGAGCTTGCTGGATGAAAATGGAAAGTTCATTCCAGAGCATACTCAATATTTAGAGCTACTCAGCGTGCTGTCCGATCACGCCACCCAATCCATTACGATTGTGACCAGTCGATGCCGTTTGCTAGAGTCTAGATTACGCAGTGTTTATAACTATGCGATTCCGTCATTAAGTCAGTCCGATTGGCAAGATTACTTTACCTATAACAATGTGCTTTTTGATGAGAAGTCATTGGCAGAAATGCACAGTAAGTTGGGTGGAAATGCTAAAGCCATGACTAGTCTATGTGGCGAAATCTATATGGACTTCGATCGCAATGCTACAATTTTTTGGGAACAACGCGGGGCAGACATACTGGCTTCGGCAGATTTAAAAGATTTGGTGTCTGGTCATTTGGATCGGCTGGTAAAGGTGGAGCCATTAGCCTATAGCTTATTAAAGCGGATAGGTTGTTATCGTTATCAGAGTATTCCCCATATTCCGATTGAGGCTTTGTTTTATCAGTTATGGGATAGCCCTAAAGCAAGCCATATCGAGATTATTGAAGTTCTCAAAAATCGGTCTTTATTAGAATTAGCAAATGGCGAATATTCACTACATCCCCTTGTGCGTGCAGAAGCGATGCATCTTCTCAAGCAAAATGAAGAAGAATTTGCCAAAGCACATAGCAGTGCTGCTGATTTTTGGCGAGCTAAGGTTCAGTCTTTAGATACTGACAAAGATCTTCTCATGGCATTTGAGCCATGCTACCACTACTTAGAAACTAACGATCTCAATAAAATTATAGAAATATTCATGAATTCAGATCCTCTGAAAGATAGAAATCTTGACATGGTTTTTTATGGAGGAAGACTTTCGTCAACTTTGGTACTTGAGTTGTTAGATAAAGTAGAAAAGAGAGCATTACTTTTACCTCCAGAACAAGGGATGCCAATTTTTGTCAAAGTAAAAAGTTTGCGCGGAACCTTATACTTCTTCTCAGGAGAACCCCAAAAAGCAGTCATGGAGTTTGAAGCGGCAATCAAAATTATTGAGCAAATCAACTTCCCATCAATATTTCTTCTACTCTCGAATGTTTTTCAAGTTTTTTTCTGCAAGCTGGAGTTGGGTGAGTTTGAGGAAGCGATCGTACTGACTAAGCCGTATATAGACAATATTGATCGGTACAAGTCCACATCCATTCACCCACTCATTAAGCAATTCTTCACAATTTATCCACAAATAGTTCAATCTTTCATGCTTGCTATGGAACTAGAGCATGATGCTTCGATAGCATTGGCTGAAGAGACTTATGAGGCTATTACAAATAGCTCATTATCTATGTCTGACACTTCAAGAGGCGTTGCTTGCCTGTATCTTGGATTTGTATGCGTCATGAATAAAAGATTCGATCAAGCT
>JBAXTW010000258.1:0-3885 GCA_037129985.1 Pseudanabaena sp. ELA645
CAGAAATAAATGTGAAGTTGCTTCTATACTTTTCTTTTGTTTCCCGACAAGTCTACTCATCAACAAAAGGCTGTAGCAATTCATAAATCTCATTGAGTTGCTTCCAGTAACCCCATAGCCTCAAATAACGTTCCAAATCATCAGTAACTAAACGAATCGCTTCTCTATACTTCTCTAACCGAAAAGCAAAATGTTGAGCCTCAATAATGGGAAGTAGATCATCAATTGATTGAGGATTATTAATCGTCTTGCCAGTACAGTAAAACCGATAGGCAATCTCCATAAAATCAGGCAAACTATCCGCATAAGCCTTCTGCAAAAAATCAATCGTAATCCGATGCAAATCGTATAGAAACGAGCAACGCTCCTCGTCATAGCGTTTCTGCACCAAACTAGCCGCCGTCAACTGCTCAATAATTGCCTCCGTCTCCTCTAATTCCTCATCCGTAAATTCCACAGGCGTACCCGCCGCCACCGCCTTCTCAAAACGCGCATCCTCCGCATATAACCGCAAAAAAGTCAGCCCTTCCACATCGATCGCCACCCGCAAAACACCCATCCGCCGCAATAAATCCCTTGCCTCATCCCCCTGTCTCGCTAACTGCTCCTGCAAAATTGGATCGCTCTTTTTAGTCACCAACTCAGGATGTTTACGCAAGTAACCCTTACGATCCTTCGCCAGTGCCGCCAACTGTGACAATAAAAACACGTGACCATCTACCCGTTGCGCTACCCACTCCAAATCCTGATCAGGGTCTTTGAGCTTACGGGCTTTTAAAATCGCAATACTCGCATCTTGGTTTACCCCCTCCACCGTCTCCACCCGCACCAACATCGGATCGATTTCACCACCACGCTGATCCGCTAAATCCGCAGGTAGCTCCCGACTGGTGAGGATAATATGTGAATTATGCTGATTATTCGCAAAAGTATTTAACAACTTGCCCCATCCTTCAGCCACAGCCGATCGCTCGCCAGCCTTCAAGATTTTCTCTAGTTCATCCAAAACCAACAAACAACGCTGCTTAGAAAATAAGTTAGCGATCGCGCAGATCGACTCATCATCAGTTTTGCAATTTACCCGCAAATCCCCCAACACCAGCGTAGCCAAGTCATCAAAACTCGATCCTTCCTGTACCTTCAGAAAATAGGTCTGCTCGTAATCCCCTTGGATCGCCTCCAATAATTTCACCGCCAAACTCGTTTTACCAATCCCCCCTTGTCCCATCAGCACCAATACCCGCAGCATCGGTTCCTGTAGAGCCTCCTGCAACGTCTTCAGCAAATCCGCCCGCCCATGCCACACAGGTATCGCTGGCAAAGTCTGATTAGAAATCACAGGTTTACTAACAGCTTTCGCCTCTTTATCAGGACTTACGGGTATCTCTGCTCCCTTACGATAATGCTGCAATACCAAAGGCGCATTTCTATAAGTAACTGTCTTTTCAGTCTGCTCGGTTAGATTTTCAATTAGTCGATACAGTTCGGAAAAAGCAGGTTTTAAAGAAGATTCTGCGATATGAAATATTACCGATGCGTCTTTTGGACTGATTCCATGCAAAATTGCCTGTAAATTTCTTTGCTCAGCAGGCTGAAGATTTTTTTGCTTAGCCGCTATTTCCTTAAGTAAACGACCCCAATCCCACTCCTGCTCTATGTTTGGGAAGTAGCAGCTATCGTCATTTTGCGATGGATTAGGCATTTGGCTAACTAATTAGTTTCTTCACTAACAGAAAACTAACACATTTTCATTAATTTACTAATTTTTTCCCTAACTTCGTTACTGTCTCAAACCTATATGCCTGTGGGATTCTACTTTCATGCCCAAACGAGGGCAAAGAACGAACCTAGAAAACCAAATACCAAGGAGTTTCTCACCATGCGTAATTCTGCATCAGAAAATGATCGCTTGTCAACCTCTCGCTCTGAGATTGTGAATAAGCGATCGCCCCGCCAGCAACGCCGCCAGTACCGCAAAGCACTACAAGCACTTCTGCTTCTGCTACCAATCATCGGCAATGCTTTACCTGCCTTTGCGGACACCTACTCAAACGGTGGATTTGCCCTCAACACCAACAACAACATCAGGCGCTACGATGGCTATCCTGAAATGATCAATTGGACGCTAGATAATAACGATCCAGATCAACATCTAGACAGACAGAAAACCCAAGTCAACGCCTCTGCGACCATGTTACAGAATCGTAAAACGAAAGGTTGTCTCAACTCCCATTATGGTGTTGGTTCAAGAACAAATGCGTGGAATCCATGCGATGCCAAAGATCCAGACATGGCTTGGTTCTTGCTCACTCAAAATGATGGCTCAGTGTTGCTGCAAAATGTCAGATCGCGGCTTTGCCTCCAAATGCAAAGTCGATCCGACTACGGCTTCAACACCATGCAAGCTTGCGATGGTAACAATGCCAATCAAAAGTTTCGCATCAATGCTTCCAAGGTTCTCCCACCTCTTCCTCTTCCTCCCAGCAACGCAGTCCAACGTGCCAAAGCTTGGGTAGATCAGCGTATTCCCTATAGCCAAGTAGCTTACTTTCAAGGCTATCGCCAAGACTGCTCTGGTCTAGTTAGCATGGCTTGGGGATTGAATGTTAACCCTTCCCCCGTAACCAGCACTTTGCCAAACTACTCGATTACCTTAACCAGCAAGGATCAATTACTCCCTGGTGATGCGATCAACAATCGCGGTATTGGTAATGGTGGTCATGTCGTTCTCTTTGTTCAATGGGTTAATAAAGCACAAGGTACTTTCATTGCCTATGAAGAAAATGGCGGCTATGGTCGAGCAGTTAAAACTACACTCACGTTGGACTCAACACCTAGCGGCTTTAATATCCGTGAATATACATCGAATTCAATTGCTAGACCTTGGTATCTAGAGCGCAAGAGATAGACAGCTATCCCTTGTGTCTGAAATCTATCTATTCACACCACAAAGGTAGAAGCTAAATCTTGTAAGGGTTTTCTTCTACCTTTTTTTATTATAAATGGTAATATCATGAAAAAAGTATTAGGAAGTCTAGTCAGTATTTTAGCTTGTTTACCAATCTTATCTAATTACCCTGAATCCGCTTTTGCTGGTGGCTCAGACACACCTACAGTTTCGGGAGATACATCCACACCGTCACCAATTTCTCCAAATCCAGCCTCTTCAATTATTCCAAATTCCACATCAGGCACAGTCAATCCTACAGCACTAATCCAAACAGGAACAAACAATTATGCCAACGTCAACTCTCAAAGTACAGGAACCCTGAATTACCCAAGTTGTAATGGTACTTGTGGATTTGGGATTGTGCGTTCTAGTCCTAGCAATGGTAATAACGGCAATTCTGGCAATCAATATGAGGCAGTCCTTGGATTCATTCATTCCTTCAACTCGCCCGACCAAACCAATGCGGATACCAACCGTCTCATGATTGAGATTCAGAAGTATAAGACAGAACAGGAAGTGATTATTGCCCTAAGTAGTCAACTTGCCGATGCCATAGAGACAGGTAAATATCAAAGAGCAAATATTATTGCGATCGTCCTTGCACCAAAATTAGGTAAAACTCACATTCAACTACTCGCTGAAATTTCTGCCAATCGTTAGTCATGTGAAGGAAGGAATTTCTATGTTTAAAATAACTGTTACTTTGCTACAGCTATTCGCTCTCTTCATATTTGGTATATTTCTCGCATTCCCCATATCAGCCATGTGCGGCGCGGTTGATACTCTGGTGTTTTTGTTGCCTATGCTTTGGCAAATTTTCTGGCGATTAGGAATGGGACTTTTGCTCCTAACAGCGATCGCGCTTTTTATCGAAGGATTAAACCCCACATTCCGCTCATAATGTAATGCTAAAATAATTAAGCAAAAGAAACAAA
>JBAXTW010000259.1:0-3781 GCA_037129985.1 Pseudanabaena sp. ELA645
CAGCTATATTCGTAACTCATTATACATTAATCCCCTCAAACCCAGAAGAGCCTAAATCCTTTGCCAGTAAATTTTTGCCTAGTGGGTCAGAGAATGCGATCGCCCGTCTGCAATTTGAAGCTGAGACCAGTTGTATGCCGCTCTGGATGCTGCCATAATCTCTGATGATGCGATCGCTATTTCAGATATTCCTGAACTAGGCGATCGCTTTTGGAAGAATGCGAAAATGTTACTGGGCAATGATTTCAGGGGTTAGTTCTTTTTCTGGTTCAACGGTTTCTATTTCAGTGGGAGCAATTAGTTGTGCTGGAGTCATAACTTGCAAGCCTAGAGACTCCTTAGCGTTCTGAAAGGTCACGCAGATTGGAAGTGATTACCGCTGCGCTTGCGTTCATGGCACAGTCAATTACGAGATCGTCACGAAACCAATCTTGGGTTAACTAATACAAGAAGTTCCTCTTGAATGACACGGCGCAAAATTTCTTCGTTTAGTGGCGCTTGTACTTTATTAAGATATTCCCGTAACGCTTCATTCATAATCGTTTGATAACCCTTGCCAGCAAAATCAGCGCGTTCTCGAAATGCTTCAAGTACATCATCGTCAATATAAATCGTTATGCGGGTTTTACCTGTTTGAGGAATTACAGCCCCACGCTTAGCTTCGCTAAAATCATATTCCGTCTTCATAATTACGTCTCTCAGAACGGGTAGCAGAACGAGCAGAAATCAATCGAACGCGATCGCCGCGATCTGTGTAGACAACAACCAATAAACGCCAAAGATGATCCATGCCAATTACGATAAATCTTTGCTCATGTCGTATCTTCACAAGAAAGCGCATTGGGATCATACAAAACCGCTTCGGCATCAGAAAAACGTATCCCATGCTTTTGAAGATTAGTGTAAGCTTTTTTTGAGTCCCATTCAACTTGCATACATATACTATATGCATAAAAATGATTTGTGTCACTCATTTGAGTAAAAGAACTTCACGTATCCCAATAGATTCAGATATCCCTATTGGTGATTTCTTTGAGTGTATTGCGCCAATATATGTATTGCGCCTATATATAGAGAAAAGGAAAACTCAGCTGTCAGCATAAAGCTGTGTTGAATAACTTGTTGACAGGGAAATTAAAGTATCAATCAATGATCATCTTTCTAAGCGAACTTACATATTTAAACGCCACCGATGCTAATCTTGAGAAAATCTTTAGTCAAAAATAATGCAAGAAAACTCTCACGAAAGCTTTGAACTGACTGGTGAATATATAACCTTATGCAACTTATTGAAGGTCATAGGGATTGCCGATACGGGGGGCGTAGCCAAGTTAATGATTATCGATGGCGATGTTGAGGTGGATGGACAGGTGGAGTTACGCAAAGGCTGTAAAATCCGTGCGGGACAAAGGGTAAGCGGTTATGGTTTTGTGATCGATGTGATGGCAAGTAGTCAAGTTGACGATTAGACTTACCATGCGTTTGAGACGCTTACTGTTAGACTGGTGAATGTAAAAAGTTTTGTAAACAACTATAAAAAACAATAAAAAACAAAAAATTTTGTTTTTTATAACAGACTTTTGCTAACAAAAATATAACTCTTGTAAGACTTTCGGACAATTACCACTATGTTTTGGGCGGATAAAATTGCAGCAGATGCAAGCGGCGATCGCATTATTGTTAACGATTCTAAAACCCCCTCTGGGCGAGTCCATGTTGGCTCACTGCGCGGGGTTGTGATTCACGATGCCATCTATCGCGCCTTAAAACATGCTGGTAAACCCGTCACTTTTACTTACGGCGTTGATGATTTTGATGCACTCGACACCGTACCCCATTATCTAGACAAAGATAAATTTGCCCCATATTTGGGACATCCCCTTTGTAATGTGCCATCACCTGAAGATAGTGCTACGGATTACGCCAAATATTTCATGGGTGAATTTCTCGATGTATTCGAGCATTTAGGCGTGCGTCCCCAAGTTTATTACCTGCGCGATCTCTATCGTTCAGGCAAGATGAACTCCTATATTGACTTGTTTTTGAACAATGCTCATCTGGTGCGCGAAGCCTATAAAGAAGTCAGTAAAGCCGATCGCCCTAGCAATTGGTATCCATTCCATCCTATTTGCGAAAACTGTGGCAAGATCGCGACTACGGTTGTGACTGATTACCAAGATGGCAAAGTGTTTTATACCTGTCAGCCCAACGCGATGGAATATGTCAAGGGTTGCGGTCATACAGGCTGGGTATCACCCTTTGATGGCAATGGCAAGTTACCTTGGAAAGTGGAATGGGTTGCTAAATGGGAAGTGGTGGGCGTGTCGATTGAACTCGCGGGTAAGGATCACTCGCAAAAAGGCGGCTCTCGCGATGTCGCTAACTCCATTTGTCGCAAAGTTCTCAAGAAGAATCCACCTACCCATGCACCCTACGAATTTATTTTGGTGAATGGCACAAAGATGAGTTCCTCCAAAGGTGTTGGTTCTAGTGCTAGGGAAATTGCCAATCTGTTACCACCTGAATTACTACGCTTCTTGATGTTGCGAACTCAGCCCCGCAGTGTGATTAACTTCTCGCCTAACTACGAAACGATTACCCGTTTATTCCGTGACTATGACACCTTGATTGACAAATATCAGGCGGATACAGTCAAGGATGAAAAGGCGCTGGAGGATTTAGTTCCTTTAGTTTATTCACAATTGAATACTGATGAGAAGGTAGAAGGTTATCAAGGTTTTGATTTCAGTACTTTGATTTCACTTTTGCAAATTCCTCACCTCGATCTCGAAGCCGAAATTGTGGCTAGAAGCGCTAATCCATTAAGCGATCGCGATTGGGAAGTAGTCCGCGATCGCATTCGGGTTGGCAAAAAGTGGTTGCAAGACTATGCCGATGAAGAAGATAAATTGGTGATGTATCTAGACTCAATGCCCGACAAGGCAAGCAATCTTACTGCCGAACAGGTGACTTATTTTGAAGCTCTAGTTCCTAATTTGGAAGCAGATGTTGAATGGGATGGCGACAAACTGCAAACTTTGCTATTTAGCGTTTCCAAGCAAGTCACTATTTCTCAGAAAGATGCTTTTGCGGCGGTCTATTTCACCTTCTTAAATAAGGAGCGTGGACCGAAGGCGGGTAGTTTACTCTCCTATTTAGATAAGGGTTTTGTGATTCAGCGCCTTAAAGATGCGATCGCTTTAGCAAAAAACTAGAGAAAAAGTGGTACGATAAACTGTACGAGTTTGGGTTTCTTTATGAAAATTCTTAATGCGAGTGAAGCGAGATCCAACTTGTTCAGCTTAGTCGAGCAAGTTAATAAAGATCATTTACCAAGATTTATTACGAGTCGGCAAGGTGATGCGGTACTACTCTCTAAATCTGATTGGGAAAGCATACAAGAAACTCTCTATTTACAGTCTATACCCAATTTAGTCGAGTCAATTAGAGCCGCCGAACAAGCGGATGATTGGGTTTCTGAAGATGATTTTCTAGGAACATTGAATGGTTTGGAAGATTGACTTTAGTCGAAATGTGATTAAGGATGCTAAAAAGCTGAAGTCTGCCAATTTGGACTCTAACCTCAAATCCTTACTAGAAATTCTCAAGCAGAATCCCTATGAACCGACCTATGAGAAACTTTCAGGCAACTTGAAAGGATATTTTTCAAGACGAATCAATATCAAACATCGTTTGGTTTATTCAGTCAACGAGGAAACTAATACTGTTAGAGGCTGTTTGAAAAGGTGGGTATACCTAGGAAAAAGCGTGAAGGGGGAAT
>JBAXTW010000026.1:0-43875 GCA_037129985.1 Pseudanabaena sp. ELA645
ATTAACTCTCGATTAACCGCCTTTAAAGCCTCATACTGAGCAGCACGAATCCGATACTTCACCGCCACTAACAAACTTCGATAATCTTCTGTAACTTCAATTGCCATATCTTTAGACTTCCCAAAAGTTACGCCCAAAAATTACGATTGAGGATGTCATTAACATCGCAATTCTCAAGCCAAGAATTAGGAAAATTTACTTGGGGATATTCTTGCTTCATCGAAGCAAGAGCATTCTCAAATACCTTGGGCAAAATTTCAGAGATTTGATTTTTTAAACTAGGAGCATCTTCTAGAATATCTTTGATATCATTACGAAAAGCTCTAATTTCTCTTTGCCAACCAACATAACATTCGGGTAATGGAACATAACAGCGTTTCAGTAAATGCTCAATCAATCTTCTTAATAGACTTCTGATCGCATTACGCTGAATCTTACCCAAAGTATCTATCTCCTCAATTAAATTTTCTAAATCCAAATTTGCAAAATCATGGGCTTTCAGCTTAGCGATCGTATCTTCAACCCAAAGCAAAATATCTTGGTCATAAAGAGATTGAGGTGTAAGTAGCTCTGTCATTTTTGCCTCCATTACTAACGTATCTACTATACTACAGGGCTTATCTGAGTTCATGGCTTGAGAACAGCAGATTCTTTTCGTAAGTTTTGTCTATTCCCTACCAAGCATTGAATCGATAGTTGACGAGGTTTTAGCTTGGCTAACAAGTTGATAAATATAAAGCGTTTGTAGCTTTATTCAGCAAGTCTTACTTAACTGATGTTACGCAGAACGTAGATGATGAATCTCTTGCTGCTAGCCAAGCAGGGCAACCACAGGGAGATTGCCCCTATCTGCAATAATTCATATTCTGTAGGGGCTGCGCCCCCGTGCCAGCCACAAACCTTGGCTATCGCAGGAATTCTATCTGCGTAAGGTGAGTTACTAAAAAACAATCATTTCAATAACATCTACAAGCTGAGAATGACTGACGACCAAACTGGGGAAATTATGCTGGCTATAGTCTTTACCACTTTGTAAAGGAAATATCTCTGGGGATAATTCAGAAGATTTCTCTAATGGAATCCAGATTGCGCCGATCGCTTTGAGAATGACCCAAACGGCGGCGATATCCCAAATTTTTGGGGTTGCCTCGATCGCCCCAATCGTAGAGCCAAGCGCCACAGTCACGAGGTTGTAACTTGCCACACCGAGCATCCGCAGTTTAAAGGGAAATTGCGATCGCCCCATTTTTTCGAGACTGCGGGAACAGGAGCTAAAAAAGTAATTGCCGAGGGCAGTAGGATCGGGTGAAGTTTCAGGGAGGTGGATTGGCACACCATTAAAAAATGCTGCTGAAGTATTTTGATCGCTAGATTTATCCACCCATCCATAAATATTTTGACGTAATGGCGGCATGGCAACATAGCCAAATATGGGCGTACCGCGATGCAACAGCGCGATCGAAATTCCCCAAATCGGAATCCCCCTTGCAAAGTTAGTCGTACCATCAAGGGGATCGACCACCCACGAATATTCTTGAGCGCCTAAGGTTTGATTAGATTCTTCGGTTAAGACTCCATATTCTGGAAATTCTTTCTCCAAAGCCGCTTTGATATAGGCATCCGCCCAGCGATCACTTTTAGTGACAAGGCTGCCATCATCCTTAGCGATCGCCACTCTGGCTTCTTCAAAATCGGCAAGTAGGCGATCGCCCACCTCTTGAGTTAACTTTTGGATAAAGGTTAGCGTTGTTTGATAGTCGTTCATTACGTTAAAATGCAAATATATTAGGACTTTTGAGGGTTTGTTAGACCTATGAACTTTAGCTTAAATCTGAGTTTAAGTTTAGGTCGCATTTGGGCGATCGCAAGCAATGTATTTCGCGAAACCGTGCGCGAACAGGTACTTTACTTATCGTTGCTATATACGCTGATTCTCGTGTCAGCGATGATCATGTTGCCAGAGTTTTCCTATGACTCATCGGCAAAAATGATCGTGGATACTGGTATCGCCGCGATCGAAGTAGTGAGTTTGATTGTCGCCGTCTTAGTCGGCACAAATTTGATCAATAAAGAAATCGACAAACGTACGATCTTTATTCTCATCGCTAAGCCCATGCATCGAGCCGAGTTTGTCTTGGGTAAGCATTTGGGACTAAGTGCGGTGGTCGGAGCGCTGGTGGCAATTATGACGATCATTTTTTGCCTATTGATGGCAATCAAACAGATTCCTATTCCCATTCCCGCGATTCTCACAGCCAACTTTTTTATCTTTTGGCAGATCATGCTGTTAGGGGCGATCGCCATTTTCTTCGGCACATTTACAGGCTCATTGATCGCATCGTTACTAACCCTTGCCGCCTATTTGATTGGTAACTTTAGCCGCGATTTATTGTTACTGGGTGAAATTTCCAAAAACCCTGGTTTTCAAGTAATCACGCGCACTTTATACATGATTCTGCCTGATTTATCGCGGGCTAATCTCAAAAATGAGGCAGTTTACAATATTTTGCCAAGTTTGCTCGATATGTTTAACAACGGTGTTTACATATTGAGTTATGCCTTGTTAGTGCTAGCCATCTCTATCCTCATCTTTTCACGCCGTCAATTTTAAACCAGCTAATTTTAAAACCGTAGGGGCAGTTCATGAACTGCCCCTACTTTTTTTAGACGATGGAAGGCGCTATCTCGTAGGACATGAAATCGTGGGCAGGAATTGTATTCGCAAAAATCATTCTTGCCTCATTGACGAGATCCTCTAATAAAATCGCATTTCCAGGGGCATAGCGAGGACTAAAATGCGTCAGGATTAACTGCTTTGCATTTGCCAAGAGCGCTACCTGCGCTGCCATCGTGCTAGTAGAATGCAAACGCTGAAACGCCATATCGGAATCTTGATGGGCAAAAGTTGACTCGTGGATTAGCACATCTGCATTTTGCGCTAACTCTACTGAGCTATCACAAAAAATCGTATCCGTGCAGTAGGCAATCTTGCGTCCAATCTGGGGAGCGCCACAAAACTGTTTCCCATCGATTTTGCGTCCGTCAGGAAGTGTTACGATCTTGCCCTGCTTCAGTTCCCCAAAAATTGGTCCCGCAGGAATATTCATCGCGATCGCCTTATCGACATCAAACTTACCTGCGCGATCGCGTTCTACCAGACGATATCCATGCGCTGTCACCTTATGCTTTAGGGGCGCTGCAATCATATAGAACTCTGAATCCTCGCAAACTAGCCCAGTTTTGACTTTATGCACCTTGATTGAATAGGAAAGCCGCGTCTCGCTATAGCGCAAACAAGCATCAAGATATTCGCCTAAACCAATTGGTCCATATATATCAATATGGCTAACATTCCCCGCCATACCACAACTGGCTAGCAACCCTGGCAACCCAAAAATATGATCGCCATGCATATGCGTCACAAAAATTTTCGTGATTTGGCTAATCTTGACATCACTGCGTAATAACTGGTGTTGGGTTGCTTCACCACAATCGAGCAGCCAAACTTCAGCACGTTGAGGTAAACGTACCGCCACACTAGACACATTCCGTCCGCGTGTGGGAACACCCGAACTAGTACCGAGAAAAGTTATTTGCATATTTAATCTTCTACAAAAATCTCGATACGGCGGCTACTTTTATTATTAGCATTACTATTACCATTGTTAGCCCTGCTAGTTAAAGGACGACTAGCGCCATAACCAACCACCATCCAGTAATAGGTTTGCTCGCCCCGCAGTCTTGCCAAATATTCCTTGACTGCATTGGCTCGGAAATAGGAAAGTGTTAGTTCATCGCCTGCACTACTTGAGGCACTATTTAAGTCCGTGTGACCAGCAATCCTTACCCGTTTTCCTTTGGTCAAGGGTAATTGAGCGGCAATTTCATCTAGGAGTCGAAAACTTTCAGCCCGAATATTAGGTTTATCAACTTCAAATAAGGCTTCAGATGATAGGGTAAACTGCTGTTTTTTGTAATTTAACAAATTTAACGAGGGTTGCCAGACTAGATCTGGACGCTCAAAGGCGATCGCTAAGCCAACACCAATGCCAGCGATCGCGCTTATACCTAGACAAAAAGTACGCACGACAAATGTCACAGCCGAAAGTTTCGTTTGACCAGAGTTGTCAGACGACTTACCTAAATTTGTTTTTGACTTATCTGGAGTCGGTGAATTTGTCACTGCACCTTTACAAGCTCCTTGCTCACGAAAATTATTTTTTCTTAGCCTTAGCGCTAACAGTTGTATCGATCAGTTCTAACTCAGTAGCGCGAAATGACACAATCTTTTCCCAGTTACCGCCACCAAAAATTACTGCAACTCGACCATCGGTCACACGCTGCACCTGTCCTTGAAATCCAAAGTAGGTATCGCCTTCATTCACAACACGCACTGCTGAACCGGGAAAAATAATTGGTTGCATATTTTCTTTCAACTCCTTGGGGTTCGATCCTATGTTTAGGGTTTAGCTAGATTCATTCTATACCCTACAACGCTTTGCGTTGACTTAAAAATCATAGGAAATTAAAAGTAGGAGGTGTTAGCGATAGCGCAATGCATCATCTTTAACAATTCATGCGTTACGTTGCACTAACGCATCCTACTTACTGGGGCATCTAGACAATTCTCAAATGGTTTCTTACATCTGTAATTGTTGCGCTGACTCAGATAAAACTGCTATGAGTTCAGGGATTAAGTTTTGATGATAAGTTTCGGACAATTCTTGATAGCCAACAATCGGAACTTCCGTTTGAAATAGTTCTTTTAGTAAGGCATGATCTGGCGCGATCGCTATTGAACCATGCTGTAAAACTGAATTGTGGCGATAAACTTGGGCGCTGCCGATCAATTTCCGTCCATCGGCAATCACCAGATCAGCATTAGTGGCGGTCGAGAAACAACTGGGATTATGAATATAGCCGCGCCCCGCTTGTCCATAGGTTAAAGAAATACCTAGTTTCTCAAAGCCATCAATCAAAAATTGACAGATGTATTCGTAAACCTCTCGATGCGATCGCCTGATTCCATTGCGATTAACATGAGTAATTACTGAATAGGTAAGATCGCCCTTATGTAAAACGGCGCGACCGCCACTGGGACGCTGCACGATATCGAGATCATGCTTCTCAGCGATCGCATTCCAGCGATCGGGATATTGTTTCTGATGAAATCCTAGTGAAATTGCGGGCGGTGTCCAACGATAAAATCTTAAGATCGATGGTACTTCTGGATCTTGATTTGAGTTTTGGCTATGGCGATCGAGCAAAGAGTTATCAGTCTCCATCTGCCATCTGCCCGATGCCTCCGAGTAAGGAATAAGTTGATTCATACTATAAAAGAAGCTGATTCACCCACTAAGTAGGAAAATCAGCTTCTTCTGATTTTGATTCCGATTTTGATTAAGCGCCAAAGTTTTCTTTGATAATTTCGTCGTTGTCATCAGCGATCGCAGCAACGATGGTGATGATGCGAGATATCTCCGCAGGGGAAAGATCTTCAACAGAGCGCGAAGATAACACTAATACTTGATCATTTTGGATGGCATAACGCGCCTCGAAAGTATCCGCAGCATTTTTTTCTAAAAGCCAGCGTGTCATTTTTGCTTCATCTTTAAAAGGTGCAGATAATACTGTCGAGAAGACGGTAAATGTATCGGTAGGTTCGATTCCAGTAATGTTGACAACTACTTCTACAGTACCATATTTAAATTTCCATGTATCTTCAGTTTGATTTTCGAGAGCCGAATTTTCCGCATCCATACTGGCAATGACAGTTTGAATGGTCTGCACTATGTGGTCAGCAGGTGGTGCAAAACTAGATTCTACTTCTACAGGAGTTATTGGCGATTCTGTTGTGAAGGTCATAGTTAAAATATCTGTTTACTATCCTTCAATAGTGTATAGCAAATGCCTATCTTTGCGGAGAATCACTTTTCGCCGAATCATCTTTCGCGGGATCGGCTTTGGCAGAATATATCGCCTCAATCAAAGCTTTAGCTTCATCTGCTCCTTCAGATTTTTGGAATTGCCAAGGGTAAGGCATTTTCCCGCTCAAAATCATCCGAATACCAAGGGGGAAAATACTCAATAATCCCTGTAAATCCCTGAAATTGTCGCCGACCACGCGCACACCAAATTTACTTTCATCAATCCAACCATCTTCTTTAACAAGATCAACCATCGTGTGACGATGACGCTGAGCCGTAGATTCTGGCAAATTAGGATTCGCAAGGATCTCATGTTTAATTTGAGAAATGCGATCTAGTGGCTGCACTTCCACGGGACAGACTTCATTGCAGTTATAACAGCGCGTGCAGTCCCATACAAATCCTGATTCGTTATATTTCTCCACCCGTTCCTCAGTGCGATCGTCGCGATTGTCTGCCATCACTCGGTACGCTTTAGCTAAAGCATGGGGACCAACAAAGCGATCGCTTACAGCCGCAGTATTACATTCCGAATAGCAAGAACCGCAGAGTATGCAATTGGCGGCGGCTTGGAGTTTGGCGCGTTGGGCTGGGGTTTGCAAAAATTCAGTTTTACTGATTTGTCTTGAGGCTGTGGAGACGTAGGGATCGACTTTGGCAAGATTGTCCCAAAACTTAGTCATGTCCACGATTAAGTCTTTGATCACGGGTAGATTTTGCATTGGTTCGATCACCAATTCAGTATCATGATCGCCCATTACCTCACTAATATGTTTTTGGCAAGCCAAGCCCGATCGCCCATTAATTCGCATTGAGCAAGATCCACAAATAGCATTGCGACAGTTCCGCCGAAAGCCAATCGAGCCATCCTGTTCGCCCTGAATTTTGATTAAAGCATCAAGTACCGTTGTGCGATCGGGATCGACTTCGATTTGATAAGTTTGATAAGTGGGTTCGCTATGGCGGGATGTTTGACGGCGAAGCTTGACTGTAATACTCATTGAATTACCATATTCTCGCTATATTATTATAGTGGCGAATATTGCGATCGCCAAAAACCCATTTAAGAATTAATTTCTAAGGATAACGTTATGTCAGGACATATCCTCCTTGTGGATGATGAACCAGGATTGCGAGAAGCGGTGCAAGCTTATCTCGAAGATAGTGGCTATGCTGTACAGGTCGCCAACAATGCGCGTGATGCATGGCAACTGTTAGAGCAGACCACGCCCGATCTCGTGATTTCGGACATCATGATGCCGCAGGTGAGTGGATATGAGTTTCTGAAGCAAATGCGCGAAGATGTCAGATTTTTGAATTTACCCGTCGTCTTTTTGACGGCGAAGGGGATGACTAAGGATCGGATTGAGGGCTATAACGCGGGTTGTGATGCCTATTTATCGAAGCCTTTCGATCCTGATGAGCTAGTGGCGATCGCTGAAAATTTAATTGCGCGACGAGCGATCCAAGCTGTTACCGCCAATAGCAACACTTCGGAAATGACCGATCTCGCAGGGCAGCTTGCGGAGATAAAGGCTCTGCTCAAACAAAAGCCAGCGATCAATGTCACGCCTCCGCCGATCAAAATTGAATTTACGCCCCGCGAACAGAGTGTTTTGGAACTTGTGGTTGAGGGCTTAATGAATAAAGAAATTGCCAAGCGTCTCGGCACAACGATTCGGAATGTGGAGAAGTATGTCAGTCGTTTATTTGGGAAAACTGGCACAAGTAGCCGTACTGAATTAGTGCGCTACGCGCTGCAACATGGTTTGATTGACGCTTATTCTTAGGATCGCAAATTAAATAATATATAAAAGTAGGGGCGGGTTTAGCGAATGATTTGACCATGCACTGCAAGGCTATCACCAAAACCCGCCCCTACAGAAGAAGATGATTTTATTAAAAAGAGTAAAATAAATGACTGACTCACAACGATTAGAAGCGGCTCTATTGGCTCTAACTCGGTCTATACAGACTTTAGTAGAGGAGAAAAGAATCACAAATACAAATCTCAGTAATTTAGTTGATTATTTTTGCACCCAAAATAATATTGTCGCCCTTGACGTTGTAGATATCAAAAATGAAGATGATTAATTGTGCGATCGCACCCAGTTAAACAGACTGTAGCGAGAAAAGCGCAAAATAAAATCGCAATAAAAATAGCGAGATTCAAACTTGATAGTCTAAACCTCGCTGCAAATGGGCTTAACGAAACATCTATGTTGCTGTTTATAGCTTCGCAAACAAGCTTGTTTTTTCCATCGGCTAAATAGCTGAAACCTCAAATCCCAAAGAGAGAAGGGCGGCGCGAAGCGCCGCCCTTCTCTCTTTGTTTTATAATTAACCAATCTCCGATTTTATTTCAACTATAAAAAATTTTATTAACCCATGAATGCATTAGAATTTTTCCAGAAAAGCGCAGGAACTTGGCGATCACAACGGACTACTCATCATTTAGCCTTTCGCCGCGCCGAAAAAGGTGGTTCGGAAATATATGTGAATCCACTCAATGCCGATGATGCCAAAGTAATTGAAATATGCCAAATGCATGAGGTCGAACCAACTACGGCGATAGGCGGAGCCTATGTGAAATGGGATGGCACAATGGCTTGGGACAAGGAAGATGGCGAAAATCATGCTGGAGAAACGGTGTTTGCCCTTGTACCAGATGACGAAACGGGGCGCAAAGGGAAGTTATTGCGTGAGCGCGGCTATGCCGAAATTATGCCTGTAATCGGTCGCTATGAAATCGATGACGAAGAGGCGCTGGTACTAATTACTGATTATCCATCGATGAGTTCCTATGAGCGCTTTTGGTTTCCTGCGCCCAATGTGCGGATGCGAGCTAGCACGGTCAAGCAGTTTGGTGGCTTTAGTCAGGCGACTTTTTGTACGGAAGAGTTAATTGATGAGACGGGTAATGTGGATCTTAAAGTCGATTCTGTCGAAAGTACTTCTGTAACTCAACCTGCGATCACTTCAATTTTTGGTTGGTAAGTGATTAGGCTTAATTAATTGTTAGATTAAATAGTGGAACAGGCTTCTAGCCTGTTGACGGGCAAGATGCCCATCCCACAACATCTTAATATTTAATTGCAACCAGCTACTTAGCACTTGAGGCTAAATCCTAATAAAAATGGGCGCTTTGCGCCCTTTTTTATTACCTAAACGGCGGCGAATACATTAAACCGCCATTTTTCCAGAGTTCATTCTGTCCGCGTGGCAACTTAAATGGACTGTCTTTGCCAAGATTACGATCGTAAATTTCGGCATAATTCCCAACGTGCTTGATTACTCTCGCAGTGAAATCATTACTGATTCCCATATCTTTCCCCAAGCTACCATCAACCCCTAAAAATCTGCGAATTTCTGCATTGTTACTTTTCGTCAATGTCGCAAGATTTGCCGCAGAAATATCTAAATCTTCTGCCTCGATCGCTGCATTTATAATCCATTTGACAATATCCGCCCACTTGGAATCGCCATCACCCACGGCTGGCGCTAACGGCTCTTTGGAGATCACAAAATCTAAAACCAGATGATTTTCGGGATCAGCAAGTCGAGTACGGCGCACCACCAAGGCTGAGCGATCGGCGGTAATGGCAGTGCAACGTTGTGACTGATAAGCATTAAATGTCGCATTCACATCTTCATAAACGACAGGTTTATAAGCTAGATTCCGCTTTCGCATTTGATCGGCGAGATTCTGCTCTGTGGTTGTCCCCGTTTGAGCGCAAATATCTGCATCCTTGAGATCGGCGATCGCTTTAATATTGCTATCCTTGCGTACCATCACCCCCTGTCCATCATAAAAAACCACGGGCATGAAGGCTAAACGGGAGGAAGTATCACGGCTTAATGTCCATGTGGTATTGCGACTTAGCACATCAATTTCGCCCGACTGCAAGGCGGTAAAACGTTCCTTGGCATTAAGATTGCGAAACTGCACAGCATCAGGATTATCAAACAGCGCCGCCGCGATCGCTCTACATATATCGACATCTAGCCCCGAATATTTACCCTCTTTATTAACAAAACTAAATCCTGGCAACTCACCGCTCACACCACAAACCAACTTACCGCGACTTATCACGGTCTTGAGACGATTAGTACTGCCGATCGATGATTGATTTGGCTCTGGAATCGGTTCACAGGCGACTAAGGCGAATATGCATAAACTAACTGACAATAAAGCGATCGCCTTAGACAGGAAAGTCCCGAACCTTTTACGAAATCTAGACTGATGATGCATGAATTGATTGACGAATTTATGCATAAATTTGTGGATGAATTTGTGTATGAATATTGGGGGGGAGGACAAATTTTTGATCGCATTATAGCGCTGCGATCGTTATTAAGCATTATGGCGCTTGCTTTAAAAAAAATTTTTATCTCAAAAGTTCCCATTGAGAACATTTTTGAAAAGTATTGGGTATAATACTAATTAAATAGCAAATTAAGTGAAAGAGTCAGGTTTTATATGCTACTGACCTACAAGAATATGTTTCCGTTTACGATAGCTTTGATTGGGGGACTAGTTGTTTTTGCAAACCAACCAGATGTTGTGATCGCGCAATATGTCCCACCTGAACGCCCTAGACCAGAGCGCACTCAAGGCGGCGGTTCGCGTTTGCACAATCTCCCTATCCAGATTTTATCTCTCAAAAGCGATACAACAGAGGTCGTAAGCGCTAATCTAAGCATTATTAGCTTACGACAAAACGCTTGTATCTGTTAGAGCGAAAGTTTGGTGCGATGCGATCGCTTCGATACCTGAATCTCCTGTATTAAAAAACTGATTAATTCAGAGACAACTTTAGCTTCTGACATTTTTCAGGGTTTAGTGCAACAAGTGGGGCTTAGTGAAGCGCGTACTATTAAGTTGTTTAAATGATCGCGATCAAGACCATTAAGTCAAATTGGACAAAGTTACCGCGTAGTCTACAACAGTGGGGCGGATTTTTTCTGTCTAGTGGTAGTGTCTATTTATTAATATTTGGATTGCGATGGTTAGGTTGGCTACAGCCCAGTGAGTGGGCAGCTTTTGATCTGTTTATCCAACTGCGTCCATCGGAGCCAGTTGACGAGCGCATCATCATCGTCGGTGTGCAGGAGTCAGATATTAGCTACTTGGGTAGATGGCCAGCATCTGACCGCACACTCGCTAAAATTTTAACCAAAATTAGATCGCAACAACCCAAGGTGATTGGACTCGATCTTTATCGTGATGTGCCTGTGGGGGATGGGTACTCCGAATTAGAAACAGTATTTAAAACTACGCCAAATCTGATTGGCATTGAAAAAAGTGTGGGAGATCGCAATAGTAAGGGGATTGGCGCACCGCCAGCACTAAAGGCTCTAGGGCAGGTAGCAGCTAACGATGTGATTGTCGATCCCGATGGCAGATTGCGCCGCGCTTTTCTTTATCCCACTTCGGAAGGTAAAGAGCCTTTACCCAGTCTTGGCTTAGCGATCGCCTTTGCTTACCTCAAGGACAAAGGAATTCAACCGCAAGCTTCGCCGTCAGGAGATTTACAACTTCAGAAAACCGTGTTTAAGCCATTGGAGAGAAATGACGGCGGCTATGTTCGCATTGATGCTGGGGGATATCAAGTTTTGATGAACTATCATGGTCCCGCCCAAAAGTTTCGCTATGTGTCCATTGAGGATATTTTAGAAGATCGCATCCCTGCTAACTTGATGCGCGATCGCATTGTCCTAATAGGCGCTCAAGCCACCAGTCTCAATGATGTTTTTTATACCCCCTATAGCAGTAATTTTGTTTCTTCTCCAACTCAAATTTCAGGAGTCGAGTTTCAAGCGAATATTATCAAATTGATTTTAGGATCAGTTCTCGAAAATCGTTCTCTATTTAAAATCTGGTCAGATGTTTGGGAAGAGCTATGGATTGCCGCATGGTCACTAACTGGCGCGGCTCTGGTTTGGGTGTTTTCAACAAAACGTTTAATCTTCCTTGTCGGCTCTGTCGTAGTCTGTACAGGCGGTTTACTCGGTGGTGCTTACTTGTTATTTATTGCAGGATGGTGGATACCCTTAGCACCTGCTGTATTTACCTATCTTGGCTCGATGATTGTGATGCAGAGCTATATATATGTATCCCAACTGCGTGAACTGAATACGGCTCTTTCCGATTCGATTGAACTGCTTGCCCATGATGCATCCCATGACGCGCTGACTGGCTTGCCCAATCGCAATCTATTTATGGATCGAGTAGAACATGCGATTAACTATAGTAAACGCCATCCTAATTATCTATTCGCGATATTTTTTATTGACTTAGATCGCTTTAAAATGATTAACGATAGTCTTGGGCATAATGTTGGAGATTTGTTTTTAAAAGCGATCGGTAAACTTCTACAGGAATGCTTGCGTTCCATTGATACTGTCGCACGCATCGGTGGTGATGAATTTACAATTCTGATTGATGATATTAAAGATGTTAGCGAAGCCTTGATTGTCGCCGATCGCATTCTTAACAAATTTCTTTCACCGATCATCGTCCAAGGCGAAGCAATTTTTTCTAGTGCTAGTATCGGCATTGTCCTCAATACACCCGCCTATGATAATTGTGTAGATCTCCTACGAGATGCCGATATTGCTATGTATCGTGCTAAATCCCTTGGGAAAGGGCGCTATACTCTTTTTGATCAAGAGATGTATGAACAGACCCTGCGCTTAACGCAGTTAGAGAGTGAACTACACTATGCTTTAGAACATCAAGAGTTTGAGCTTTACTATCAACCAATTATTTCTTTGAAATCGGATAGATTAGCTGGTTTTGAGGCTCTAATTCGTTGGAAAAATCCTAAACGAGGCTTTATCTCTCCTATCGAATTTATTCCACTCGCTGAAGATACAGGATTGATTGTGGCGGTTGGCGATTGGGTGATGAAAGAAGCTTGTCAACAACTTCAGAAATGGCTGACTAAATTCCCTGAAGATGCAGATTTAAAGATGAGCATCAATCTGGCTAGTCACCAGATCCGTGAAGCTGATTTGCTCGACAAACTAGATGCTGTTCTCGCTGAGACTGGGATTGATGGCAGTGCGATCCGTTTGGAAATTACAGAAAGCACGTTGATGGATCAAGGGGAACAGACGATCGCGAAGCTCTCTCAACTAAGGGCGCGAAATATCCAATTGAGTATTGATGATTTTGGTCAAGGTTATTCTTCGCTTAGTTATTTACATCGTTTTCCGATTAACATTCTCAAAATTGATCGCGCCTTTGTCAATCAAATGAGTGATGGCGGTGAGAATATAGAAATTGTGCGAACGATTACGGTGTTGGCGCATACCTTGAACATGAGTGTAGTTGCCGAAGGTGTCGAAACAGTTGAACAAATGGAAATTCTCAAACAGTTGGGTTGCGAGTATGGTCAAGGCTATTTATTCTCCCGTCCGTTGACTGCGGAAGCCGCCGAGTTAATAATCTCAAATAGAAATGTTGATGTAAATAAACTTTCTGTATAATCAATATGTGGTAATTTTCGGTGAAAAATTATGAGTCTTTTTTTGCAGACCCTTGCTAGTGCAAATTCAGTTTATGTCACTCAAAAATTTGAACTGGCGGAAATATTCGGCTTTGAAACTCGTAATCGTTATTTGATTAAAACCGAAGATGGACAGCAGTTTGGCTATTGTGCTGAACCTAAAATTGGATTTCTTGATGCAATTATGCGCCAGTTTTTAGGGCATTGGCGGGTTTTTAATATTGTCGGAACCGATATGAATAATCAACAGGTTTTTCGCGCCCATCATCCTTTTCGTTGGTTCTTTCAGCGCCTTGATGTTTTTGGCGCAGGCGATCGCCCTGTGGGGAGTTTGCAACAGAGGTTTGCATGGTTTAGCAAGAGATTTGATTTTCTGGATACACGTGATCGCGTGGTGATGACCATGACTTCGCCAATTTGGAAAATTTGGACATTCCCCATCAAAAAAGGCGATCGCGATGTATCCGTAATTGAGAAGAAATGGTCAGGGCTAGCGAAGGAATTATTTACGGATGGAGATAATTTTAGAGTGAGATTTACCGATGCAAAATTGACAGCCGATGATAGGTTATTATTGCTTGCTAGTGCTGTGTTTACCGATCTTTTATACTTTGAGACTAAAGCTTCTTAGTAACTGATGTTAAGGGGAAGTTTCTAAAGTAGGGGCGGGTTTTGTTGATAATTCTGGGCTGAAGCAAGATCTATATGCTAAACCCGCCCCTACGTTGTAAATGATCGCCTGATGGAGTGATTGTTCCACGTAACATCAGTTAGTAATTAGGAATTGCCTTGAATTTTCAGATAGTTTGTTATGAAGAAATAGACTCCACTAATAGTGAAGCATGGCGCTTAATTGATCGCTTCAAGATCGCTCAGATTGAAACTGCTTCAGCGAATACCGTAATTATTGCCAAGCGGCAAACCAAAGGTCGTGGTCAACGTGGTCATCAATGGCAGTCCGATTTGGGCGGCTTGTTTATGTCCGTGATTTTGCAGCCGAATCGCGAATTAGCGGCGGCAAATGCTCACCAAATTACGCTCTGGTCGGCTTGGGGTATTGCCAAAAAGCTAAATGAAACTGGGGCAAATGTAAAACTAAAATGGCTGAATGATTTGTTAATCGATCGCCGCAAATTAGGAGGTATCCTCACCGAAACCCGTATTGAGGCTGATGAAATTCGCTATGCCGTAGTGGGGATCGGGCTTAACTGGACAAATGCAGTCCCTGATGGGGCGATCGCCCTTGGAGAATTACCGACAACCTTATCGAGTATGGATGAGTTGATCGAAGTGGTGCTGTCAGGGGTGGAGTTGGGACAGACATGCAGCCAGAATCAAGGTATGGCGGGTATTCTGACGGAATACTTAGAAATGCTAAGCGATCGCACTGTCAGGCAAACAGTTAATGGACAAGACTTACAAGGACAAATAGTTGATATTCGACCAACAGGCGAACTGGTAGTAAGATGGGAGGATAGTTCCTACAATGTGATCTATCAACCTCAAAATTTTTCTGTTGGTTATTGAGAAGCCTACCGTTAAGGTATGATTCTCGCAATTCCCATAAATTATTGAATCAATATGCGAAAATCCATCCTTTCCACCATCTCGTTAGCAACCCTGCTTTGCCTCTCTACAAATAACTTCGCTCTAGTTGGCTCAGCATTCGCCGCGAACAAGTCGGCAGTTTCGCCTGAAGTCAATTTCCAGATCCAATCTCCAGCTCCATCCAACTTAGAATTACCTGCGATCGCCCCTGAGCGTATTGAAATTCAAAGCGAAATCAACTCTAAATCAGCACCTGCCAACGTTTCCATTGACAATCGCGAACCAATTCAAGTCAATATTGAAACTACGAGCAAGACTTCATCTCATAAATCCCCAAACTTAGATTTAGAGCGATCGCTAGCTACTGAGAAACCTGTCGAACAACCCGTAGAAATAGTATTAGAAAATCGTTCCACTGGTTGCAAGTTTAAAGCAAGTAGCCTGTTAGAAATTGATGCTGATCTCTGCAATCCTAAACCAGCGACCGCTGCCAAGCAAGATAATGCAGGTTCTCCACAAAACTATGCCGATAATCGTGCAAATAATGGTGAAGTTCTCTATGCCGCCGCTAATGGTGAAACTGCGATGCAAGTGCGCCGACTGACTGCAAAGGAAATTGCGGCGATGAGTATACCCAGCAATGGCGATAAACAGATGATATTCCCATTGATTGCGCCATCAATAATCAGTTCCCTGTTTGGTAGCCGTGTGCATCCCGTCACTGGTCAAATCCGCTTTCACCAAGGGACTGACCTCGCCGCCGCCGAAGGTACTCCTGTCGTCGCCGCCTTTAGTGGTCGCGTGGAAATAGCTGGTCGTCTCGGTGGCTATGGCTTGATTGTGGTTCTTTCCCACGGTGATACCCATGAGACGCGCTATGCCCATTTGTCTGAGATTTTGGTCAAGGCTGGTCAAGAAATCAGACAGGGAACTGTCATCGGGTTGGTTGGTAGCACTGGCTTGGCAACTGGTCCCCATTTACATTTTGAGATTTGGCGGAAGATGCAAGAGGGTTTAGTAGCGATCGATCCCACGCCTCAGTTGATTTTGGCGATGGAGCAGTTAGAAAAATATCTAGCTCAATCTCCTAAGTCTGGCAATAAGGCTTAACAGACTGAAAAGGCGGCGCTAAGCGCCGCCTCTATTGTTTTTTCGCAAATTGCCGATTAACATTTCAAAAAACAAAAAAACAAAAAACTTACCGTCTAATGGAATCATTGCTATGGTTGCCACAATTGAAAAAATAGCGCCACTTTCCCTAGAAGCATTTCTTGCCTTTCCCGAAACCCAACCCGCAAGAGAATATGCTAACGGAATCATCATTCAAAAGCCCATGCCCAAAGGAAAGCATAGCACTATCCAATTTGAGCTAGCCTCAGCTATCAATCAACAAGCCAAACCAACCAAGTTGGCTTATGCCCTACCAGAGCTACGTTGTACTTTCGCAGGGAGATCTATCGTTGCTGATATTGCGGTAATCCGTTGGCAAAATCTCCCCCTTGATCCTGATGGTGAAATCAGCAATCTATTCCAGCATCCCCCTGATTGGATCATTGAAATTCTTTCCCCCGAACAATCCTCCATATTAGTCATTGAAAAAATTTTGTTTTGTCTTAAAGAAGGAAGCGAACTCGGCTGGCTCCTCGATCCCGCTACCAAATCGATCGCCGTCTTTCAAAATGGCTCAACTCAGATTTATTTCGCTAATGTCGAACCCCAGCAACCATTACCTGTTTTAACTGGTTTAGAAACTTGGCAAATTACCGCCAAAGATATCTTTGCTTGGTTAATTTTGTAAATCATTACAGGGCTGTTGCTAGAATGCATTAAATAAATTTGTGATTAATATATGGTTCTCACAATTTCACCACCAGAAGTTAATTTATCGACTTCGCAATTGAGCGATGTAGTTAGCGATGTCCTTAAACATGGCAAAAAACATGGCGAAAATCGAGTTGCCCTTACAGGAATTAGCTGGATAGCCTATCAACAAATTCTCAATGCTCTGCCACAGAGCCGCGCTGCAAGGCTAACCTACGATCGCGGAATCCTAGAAATTACTATGCCGTTACAAACCCATGAATTTTCAAGATGCTTAATCGAAGTTTTTATTAGAATTTTAGTAATGGAGATGGGGATGAAGCTGAAAACAATGGGTTCGACCACGATGGATTTTGAAGATTTGCAGCGCGGCGCTGAACCAGATTGTGCCTATTACATCCAAAATCAGCCCAAGGTTGCAGGGAAAACCGTTGATTTTATGCAAGATCCGCCCCCCGATCTCGTTGTTGAAGTGGATATTACCCATACTGACATTAATAAAAATAAGCTTTATGCGAGTATGGGTGTGCCTGAGTTTTGGCGATATAACGGTCGGGAATTAAAGATTTACACATTGCAAGAAGCGAATCAAGAAAAGAGTTATGTAGAATGTGATCGCAGTCCCACGCTCCCTTGGATGCAGAAGGAATATCTCTATAATTTTCTAGCAGAAGCAGAATTAGATGAAATTGCGGCGGAAGTTAAGTTTCGTGCTTTTGTGAAGGCGAGTCTGTAGGAGTGGGGCAGATTATGATCGTGTATACATAAGTCTCTGTCTACGTTTTAGGGTTAGATCCCCCCAGCCCTGCTTTTTAAGGGGGATTGAGGGGGATCGCTTGGGATTTTTGACTAAGAATTATTAATCCTTCTTTGCTCTCTTCTTGAGGTGTCTACGCAACAACCAACCGCCGCCCAAGACTAACAAGCCGCCAGTTACCAACAAATCAACAAGATATCTTGGTACAGATTATTCGCGATCGCCAGATCGAGAGGCGGCGTGAATAAATTGCTCAAAATGGGCATGAGACTCTAGCGGCGTATCGGGCAGGAGAATTAAAATCTTACACAGCAAAAAAGGCGATCGCTCAGTTACGCAATATCCTTGATTCGCCAGATTAATCCATGAGAAAGATTGTTTTTTCGCCAAAGTTTAGGCGTGCTTTGCGACGATACGTTAAGCGAAATCCTGAACTAAGAAATCGTATAGAGAATGTGATGGCGGTTCATTTAGTTTCTTTTCAGAACCTGACTCAAGTTGCAAATTTGTCTCCTCTTCGCCTTCACATTTTGAATTTCTTTTCTCCATCCTGCTAACGCTATTATTTGCTCCCTACACCTGTTTCCCAATTCTTTTTCTCATTCTATTACGAGCGGAATGTGGGATAGAAGAACTTGCCACCTAATTCCTTTTTCAGCAAGCCCTAAGTAGTTATTGGTGATTAGAAAAGAGAGAGAGCTAAGGCTCTCTCTTTCTAAGCTGCCATTTTTAGTAACAATTCTGGATCAAGGAGAAAGACGGTTTGTGGTTCGGATTTTTTGATCGGTATTTGCATGATGTGGCTAGCAATTCCTAATGTGTCGCGATCGCGATATTCTGAAGTCACAGGTTGTAAGCTCAGGAGTGGCACATCTTCAACATTGGGTAACTTGTCAATTGTAATTCCACACAAACTTTTTTTGCCTGCAAAAATCACCAAGAATCCCTTTGTAATATTTGTCTCTTGGTCATAAATGCGTTTGTATAGATCGATAACTAAGACTTCCTGATCTTCATACATGGCGATACCCAGCAACTTATCACCACTGCGATGAATTTTGGGCAAAGGAATAATCCGCACTACGTTATCAATTCCCATCGCCAAATTCAGGCCTCCCATCGTGAAGATCAGGAATTTGAGTTTTTCTTCTGTTTTTTGCTTGGTGATCATAATCGTTAACGGTTTACCTTTGAGAGTTTTACAGGCAAGGGGCTTAAGCCCCTTGTTACATCGAATAAGCGGTGAAAATCGCTACACTAATAGCTCTTGAATGGTTTTAATTAGCTGTTGCTCAAGATAGGGCTTAGTATGATATCCCGAAGATCCGAGCATCTCGGCAACCCCGCGATGTTTTGCACCACTACGCGAAGTCAACATCACAACAGGGAGATTTGCATAACGGTTCTCTTTGCGACAGGCAGTTAAAAATTCAAATCCATTCATGACGGGCATTTCCACATCACAGATTACGGCTTGGATTTCGGGCGATCGCGAAAGTTGCTCGATCGCTTCTCGTCCATCGGCAGCTTGGATTACTTGATAGCCAAACTTCTCTAAGGTTAGATACAAAGCTTGACGAGCAGTTAGAGAATCATCAACGATCAGAATTGTTTGTCTTTGGAGCGGTTGGATTTTGAGTTCTGTTGTAGGTGGCTCAGATTGAATATCACTCAAATTTATGGCTGGACGTGATAATTGATTGCCTGGATTTGGGAGATTTAGAGTTAGTAAAGCGGAACTATCAATCACTGGGACAAGACTGCCATCACCGAGGACTGTACAACCATAAATGTAAGGTGGCGGTGCGATCACCTTACCAAAGGGTTTAATCGCTAACTCCTGCTCGCTGATTACGCGATCAATTGGTAGGGCGGCTATTTGATCACCATCGGATAATAATAACAGGGTGGTCTGATCTTCTTCAGCAAATGATTCTGAGCTTAATAATTCTAACGATTTTTTAGGCAAAGGATAGCCATCGGCAAAGATAGAAGTGGGATATAGAGGAATCAGCCGATCTTCAAAACGAAAAAATTCTTTACCTTGGATAATTTGAATTGCATTGGATTCAACGGTGATGATGCCTAATAGGGTATCGATCGCGATCGCCACTAATCGTTCATGCACAATAAAAATTAGCAGCTTGGCAATACTGAGCGTGAGCGGTAGCTTGATGATGAAATTAGTGCCTAACCCAGCTTCTGATTTGATCTCAATGGAACCTTTGAGGCTGCGAACTTGCTCTTGGACAGTGGATAGCCCCATGCCGCGACCTGATAGTTCAGACACGACTTCAGCCGTAGAGAAACTCGGTGCAAATAGGAATTGGTAAACCGCCTCGTTGCTAATTTGATTGGCTTGTTCTGATTCCAATAATCCAACGGCGATCGCCTTCGCTTTTACTTTCTCAATGTTAATGCCATGTCCGTCATCTTTAATTTCAATATAGGTTTGATTGCCGCGATAATAGGCGCGAATTTCGATAGAAGCAATGACAGGTTTACCGAGATCAAGACGTTCTTGAGTTGATTCCGTACCATGATCGAAGGCATTACGAACTAGATGTACAAAGGGATCATATAGTTTCTCGAGAACAGATTTATCAACTAAAGTTCCCGTTCCAAATAGTTTTAAATTAACCTGTTTATTATATTTATTAGATAGTTCTCGTACCATGCGCGGTAGACTGCTGAGAATATCGCCTAGTGGTAACATTCGCGACCATAATAAGTCGTACCTTACTTGCTTAAGGATCTGTTGTTTGCGGCGTTGAGTTTGCTGTTTTTGTTGCATCAAAATCGTCATGTCGCGCATCCCTTCATCCATTTGAGCGATTTCTTCGAGCGCTTCTTGGATGACGCTATGGAGGCGATTATAGGAATCCATTTGTAATGGATCGAAATCGGCTAATAAGCTACTAGCACTGGCACTAGAAAGAGATAAATTTGTGGAATTAATTAAACTATCATCTTGAGTTTTGACTTGCGATCGCTGTGCTTTATCGAGCCATGTTTGCAAATTTTTAGAAAGATTTTCAAAACCTTTGAACTGTTTTTGAATGCGCTCAATTTTAGATTGAAGTTGTTGATTTTGCAGAATCGAGGCATTTTCTTGAGTCACCAATTCACTAGAAAAATTATTTAATCTTTCTAGTCGGGGTAGATCAACTCTTACGGTTTCGGAGATATAGGGCGTGACTTTTTCAGATGTAGTTTTTTTAGTTGTGATTTTACTAGTGATTTCATTACTAGTGATTTCATTTGGTGCTTCTGCCTTTGTAAGATTAGCCCTGTTTAATTGAGTTGTTGTTTCATTAATTTTTGGATTGATTTCCAAACTAACTTCTGGAGTAATTGTTGATGCAGTTTCAGCTAATAGATTCTGCTGAGAACCATCCAGTTCAACTGCCCCAAATACTGAATTTAAGTTGTCAAAGATAGTTGCTTCTTCATGACTATTATCTTGATCATCAATGTTTGCAGTGTTTGCAGTAAAAACATCAAAACTATCGTTTGTTAGATTTAGATCTAAATCTAGAATCTCAGGACTCATGTAATCAAAAGCTATAGGTTCAAAGTTATCGAATTTCTGAACCTCAGTAATTACATTTGAATCAGTGATCGCTAGATCTGAAATGACCTCTGACGACAAATCTGGCGAAGTTTCTAAGAAATTAAAATTATCTATTTCTGCTTCTAAGGATTTAATCCAATCATCAGAATTATCAAAATTTGAATCTTCTTCAACTAAATTTTCAAGATGATCTTTTTGAATCACTTCAGGCTCTGTCGTCGGCAATTGGCTGATCTGACCAAGAGCAATTAACTCAGGGCTAGGTTTCCCCCCTTGAGTGCGATCGCCTGCGAGGACTTCAGCGCGAGCCGCGATAAAATTCGCCACGGCTACTTCACCCACCAAAATTGGTTGATCAGGATTATGCTCAAGCGCTGCTAATGTTGCTTGGGTGATCGCTTTAAAACCAGATAGGTTCAATAATTCGCCAATACCATTAAAGACTTCTACCTGCGCTCTAATTTCCCCTGTCACAGGTACACCCTCTGGATTCGCAAGCACATTTTGTAAACGCAAGATCCCCTGCTGCACATCGCCATCAAACACAATCTGGACGATATCTACCCCTAATTCCGCCGCAGTTGGTAATTCTGTATCTTCATCGATTTCCCCAAAATACATCTGAATAATTTCCCTTGTCTGTTCGGTGGTAAGCTGATGCGACTGAACTGCTTGGCTAATTAGGGTTAATTCCCACGCCGCACCTCTAGGATTTGCGCGGCTGATCAACTCTTGAACATTGATCTTGGGAGCATGTTGCCGAATCGCTCTAGCCAATCTCCGCACCCGATGTCTACCACCTGTTGCGTACACCAACCGCCCCAGATAAAAATATATATGCCAAGTAGGTTGATCTTGGTGTTCATCAGCTACTACCAATTCACCACTCGCTTGCTGAAACAAAACATGGATCTGCTTTAGATCCCGAATAAACTTGGGAAGTAACTGTATTGATGATGTATCCACTGGTCAAAGTCTGGTAAGTAGCATTGGGCAGGAAAGACAGACAAGGGGGAGGTAACAATACTAAATTTCCCTGTTTAGAGTCAATATAACTCACAAGTATCAATGTATATCGTAATAAATTATACATTAATACTTCACGTCTTATGTTAATTACGGGGTTTTCAAAACGGAAGAGGAGACATTCTATTACGAGCGGAATGTTGGTTAGAGGTAAGCTTGAAGGATTTCAGTCTTGTTCTTGCGGTTATGATTGTCGCATTATTTTCAGCATTGACACAGAGGAGATCGTTCTTATCGATATTGGTAATCATGATGAGGTGTATTGACGATCTCTCTAAAAATCACCATAATCAACCTGCAAACAAGTTAAGCCCAAATCACGCCAGACTCTTACCACTTGATCGCGATCATCTAATACAAAAGCAACATTATATTTATCAAGAATAAACTCATCATAAATTTCCTTCTTGACAATACTATCTTTGCGCGAATCTCCAGACTGCCGCATATACAAACCATCAAAAGCAATATTGTGCTTAGCTAACCATGCCAAAGTCTGCGGCTTGAATTTATCCTCACGACCAGACACAAAAACGATCGCTCTGCCTGAATTTTGCAAAATTGATCGCACTGGCTCATTTACCAAATCCAATTCGCATTTAGCGGCATCATAGGGACTGCGATCGCCGATTAGTGCGATCGTGCCATCGAGATCACAGAGAACGACATCGGGTAAATCAGGATTATATATAGGTTTAGGCGCTCTGGGCGGGGCAATAAATTGGTTATACATATCGCGAATGACTTTCTCGCCGACGGAGTTGAAGCGCTTTAAATCGCGATCGATGCAAGTCTCAAGGGACACATGACGGAAATCAACTATTTCTAATACTGCTAGCCCTTTGATTAGCTCCCTGATTCTGGCTTCATGTTTGGGCGCAAGGTGAGTATTATCAACAATGACGTGTTTTCCATTTTCCAGAGCCTCTTTGATAATCATATCTTGAATATTTAAGACAAATTTTTCATTGCCTTTGGAAAAATAAGAATTATCAAGCATGGCTCGTAACTCGTCTTTGTTCACCCGCTTAATGCTGTTGGGAGATTGTTCGACTTTATTCTTTGCCCATGTGGACTTACCCGAAGCAGGTAAGCCAATTGTGAAATAAACTGTCAACATTTATTTTGTCCTCTCCCTATGTCATCTGTGGCATGAATCTTTAAGATACCAAAAGCAGAGAGACTGAGGAAACCCACCTCAATACTTTCGGTTTTTATAGTTTACCGAAAAAAACAAAATATGTCAGATGCTCAAATTAGTGTTATAACGTTCGCAAACTAGACGCAAACAATTAAATTAGTGCATAACTTAGTCCCTAGCGTTATTTCAGATGGCACGGTTACGAGGTGATTTCTTCAATGGAGAGCAATAATATTCGCAATAGTTCTTACGAGCAGACCCTCGCAGGAGTCACCAAGGACTTGTCAGATTTGCGGGCAAATATCTTGGGCAAGCTCAGCCGTGAAATTTTAATTTTACAAGCCCAAAAAAATGCCCTCACTGATGATATTCAGCGACTTCAGTCTCAGCGTAAAGAGCTAGAAGTGTTGACTGTTACGCAGCAGGGCATGAGCCAACAAGAAATTCAGCGCCAGCAATGGATCGAACAACTTGCTCAGTCGATTACTTATCACCTTAAAAATGATGTGATCGTCACTAATTCACAGGCTTTAAACGACCATTCCCAAAATTTTGAGCAATTAATGCTCAATCTTGATGATGCGATCCGCACGACATTTCAATCATTGCAGCGTGATGTTGATACTTATCAGCGCGACCTTGATGATCAAATGCAACGGATGTACAATCAGCGACAACAAGGCGAGTTAATGCTGTCGGCTTTAGTTGAGCGCATTGATGAATATTTACGGCGATCTTCGAGCGATCGCTATGGCGGGGGGAGTCTACCAACACCACCAATCGCAAATTTTACGGGGACACCTAGTTTTACAGAGGCGATCGCTACAAATGGTAATGCACCTGCTGTAAGCCCTAATGGCAATGGGAATGGGAATTACAGTCAAATCCAGATTCCCACATTCAATAGCGGTCAGTATCGGGGGCAGTACAGTGATCAATATCGGCAAAATGACACTCGCCCTTATATGGGTGATCCCACCCAACCCTTTGACGAGCCAGAACCTGAAGTAACCCCAGTTCAACCAGTCAAACGTCTTAATGAGTGGTGGATTGGATTTATTTTGGTGTTAGGAGCTTCCGTAGTTCTTTCTTTTCAGAATATTTTGGTACGGATCATCTTCTTCAATTCCAATATTTTCGGATCGATTAATTTTGGCGGCTTAATTCAACCTAGTGTGGCAAACTCGTTCGTCTTGCTCTTATTACGCATGAGTTTTGCAACTCCGATTATGTGGATTGTCGCAAAATTTATCTTTCGAGTAGATGTCTTGCGCGATTTTCAGCAATTGCTTACGCCCAGCCGTAGATTGTTATTTTGGCGAGTCGCCTTTAGTGCTTTGTTACAGTTTGGCTCCTTTGCCTTCATTTATGTGGCTCTAGGCATTTTAAAACCTGGGCTGGCGGTGACTCTGTTTTTCATCTTCCCAACCGTGACGGTGATGATGGCTTGGTTCCTATTTGGCGATCGCCCTAGCAATGAGCGCTGGTTTGTGATTGCGGTGATTTATGTGGGGATCATGTTAACCTATAACATCTTTGGCGCGTTGAAACCAGACACATGGGGCGTAACGGCGGCGCTACTTTCGGGTGTTTCTTTCGCAGGATACATCATCACCTCGCAGGCTTGTTTCAAGCAACTCAATCCCGTCTCTTTTACCTCCATAAATTTTGCGATTATCTTGCTGCTCTGCCTTGGCACATTGCCTTTCACATTGGGGTCGATATCTCTCAATGGTTCCTTGATTTTCATGTGCTTCTTGATTTCGATGACCACTTTGGGCGGTTATTTGCTTACCAGCTTCGGCACGAAGTTGATGGGAGCGGCTCAGGCTTCAATTGTCAGTGCGAGTGGTCCTGTATTTACCACGTTCCTAGCATTCACAATTTTGGGCAATAAGTTAGAACTAATTCAGGTTTTTGGCGTGTTTTTGGTTACAGGGGGCGTAGGCTTACTCAGCTTGCAAAACATGTACAAAAAGCCGACCAAATAATTTCTAGATAATTTCTAGAAGAAGATTCGTAATCAGCGCTCTTCAGCTTTTGGTATAGTTACTATTACAGTCCTCATGGATACATCGTGGTTAGAGACTTTCGCTCTCAAGAGCAACAAACAACAGCAACATCGTCAAGCCAATCGCGTCAAACATATCAGTATTTGATGCGATCGCTTTGGTGTGGACTGCGACGCGAGCAGGGTTTCCCCGTTTGGGCGTTGTTAGTGATTTTTTTGGTGATGTTATTAGTCTGGAATTGGCAATTGATTGCAGCGACTAGTGCTGGAATTTTAGCGATGATTGCGGTCTATGCCATGCAAGACTGGAACTGGAATGTAATTTTGTGGCGAATTCAGAAATTTTTACAAAGCCCCTATCGTCATTTGCCCCTGTCTGTGGCTAGCGGCTCTGTAACTGTGCTGTTGACCTATACGGTAATCTCGGTATGGTCCAACCAGTCCAACCATTGGTTAGCATCCGCAAATATTTTGCAGTTAGTCGCAACTTTAGGGATTTGTGCGATTTTGGTACGTCAAACCTTTATGAACTGGCTACAACGTCAACAGCATAATTTTGACCAGCTAATAGCACAGCTAACCGTTACCGATGATCTGGCAAGGTTGATCGCCATCAAACAAATTAATCAGTATGTCCATGACAATCGCCTACCCGCCTCCCAAGAAAAAGCGATCGCTGATTACTGTCAAGTTTTATTAAATCGCGAGACAGAGCCAACTATGCGTGATGCTCTGTTTGAAACACTGGAATCTTTGCAATTGCCAGCAATTGCACCCGTAATTAAACGCTCAGCCAATCATGCCAATTTCAAGATCAATCCTAACTAAAGTTGATGTTAACTAAAGACCAAAATCTTGATCGCCAAGTGACTCTATTAGTAGAAAATACTCCCGATGAGGAGACTGCTAGCGCCGTGAGGTTAGTAGCGTCAGTTCTCAAGGCGATCGCCCAAAAACTAAAACATACAACTTATTTCGTGATTCAGGATATTGATGGCGGTTGGTTACTGACTCCTCTCAGCAATCACGAAAACCCTGAAGTCGAAAAAACTACGATTTACGCCTATTGCGATCGTATCCCCGCCAATATTGATCGCATGAAGCTCAATGACGAAAATCTTGAGTGTGCTGAATTTAATGTCGTTGATATGCTGTTTCGCTTAATTGGAATGAAACAGGTAGACAGCATCGTATTTTTTGATCGGGCTACGGATACTCAAAATGGTATTGAAATCGTGCGTACTGAGATCGAAAGTCTATGTGAGAAGCAAATTAGACGCGCTCAGTTTGGATTGCAAAAGCTGAATGAAGTGAAAAATAATGCCAATATCGCTTAAACGTCAAAAAGGGACGCTTTGCGTCCCCTAAGATTAAGATTATTCGTGATCGATAAATCCACACATTACCGCGCCATCAACTGAACCAGCGCCATAGACCATACACACTAAATTTTCTGATTTATTCATGGTCATAATGCGGTCATAACTAGAATTAAATTTTAGATTCTCGGCGATCGCCTTTACTTCTGGACTTGTATTCACTGCAAGAATAATTTGATCGCGATTTTGGGCAGCATTTTCATAACGAACTTCACTAGCCGCCGTAGGATTTTGATAAAGCGCCGCCATGATCGCCGTCTGAGCATTGACTGGCGCGGCGATCGTCAAACTTGAAATAGCAAAACCTGAAATAACTAAGAATGCGGCAACAAATATATTTTTCATAACTGCCTCTGGGATGCGCTCACTGACAAGGAAAAAAGAAAAAGGAAAAATTAGAAAGGAAGACTCAGTTGCTATGCTTTGATTTTCGCGTAAAAGTAGCGATCGCTACATCCTCCGATCAAGTCAATCGATGGGGTGAGCTTATGCTGAGAGCCATACACCGATAGTGAAGATTTATGTAGACGTTGGTTGATACGATTGATTAGAGACATTGCTGCTGACTGATTTGATTGATTGATTACATCATCAAACTTTTATTGAGGTTAGCAAGTGACCTCAACAATGAACATTTGTGATTGCGATCGCATTCAATAAGCAACTTGCCCAAAGTTGTAAAATGCAAATTAACACGCAAAATTTATCGATTCAAGTAGGCTTGATGGCTAATCAAAACCAGATTTTTGGTAGTATCAATACTTGGTAACATAAGCAATACTAATTTCTATTCTTTTTATTGCAAATCTAAAACTTTTCTAATCAACTAGATAACACTGTAAACCTCGATATGCCTGATTCTCAAGCTGATTCTGCGAAACTTTATGAAAAACTGACCGCTAGCTACCGTAAATTGTTGCCGCTAGAAAAACAGATGATCCAAGTATTTGCGATCGCCTACGAACCAATGAATCGCAGCTTGTTTCTAGACTGCTTGATTTTCCTTGGGTTTAAGGATAAGGACAACAAGCAGTTCACGGCGGCAAGTATAAAGGCTTATATTGATTGGTTTTTGCAAGCAGGTTTACTTACTCAAGATCGTTCTCTGGGACCACAGTGTCATCCTCTTTTGGTCGATATTGCCGCACGCGCTGCGGTTAAAACTGCAAATTTTGAAAATATTGTCGAGGCGATCGAAACTAAAATTCCTGTACGTTCGTACAACAGAGCCACTGATACTCGCAGTTTTAGCAGCGAATCGCAGTTTATTCGGGAAGTGCGAATTGGCATTTACCGCCAAGATATCGAATTTGTCACGAAGCAGTTTGAAGACTACTATCGCTATAGCTATTCCCAGACCAAAATCACCCTAGACTCGGTTTTATATCAAGTATGTAATAATCCCTTCGAGCCAGAATGGTTTGCTACACTCAATCAAGATTTCTATGAAATCGCTTTAGCGACCATCTTAACTAATGGAATGCTGAATCTTAAGCCCACCGATGCGGCTTGGGCGCTTTTGCAGCAGCAATTTCGAGATCAACAAAAGGCTCAACAGGATCGCTGTAGTGATCGCCTATTACTGGTGTTGATGGAGCAGTCTCTATTGCGAGGCGAGATTCAAACTGCTGAGGATGCCTATGCCCGACTCTCTGCTGAATATAAAGATGCGGGAGAGGCGCTGTTGGCTTGGTCGTTCTTTATCAAAGGCGATCGCGAGTTGGCGATCGCTCAATTTAGACAATCTCTCAAGGCGATCAAAAAAGCGACAGGCAAGCGTCAAATCTACTTCAGTGGAGAACCTGGGCTGTTTATGGTGTTGGCTCTGATCCAAGAAGGTTCGGCTGACAGTATGCGTGAAGCCGAGGGCTATGCAGCCCTGATGACCAAGCAAACTAATCATTGGTTACAAGTTGTCTATAGCCGACTCCAAAAAGTTTTAAAGTTCCAATTGGGAGATATCCCGCAAAAGGAACTGCTCTCCAATGATTTGATTTACAATCACGTCCAGCGTCATTGTCTAGAAGCATTTTTTAGTTCGCTTTGTCTCTATTGGATCAACCCCGAAAAAGCGCGACTTGAACTACCGAAAATTTTGGAGCCATTGCTAAAGCAATCAGTCGCATCTGGCTATCATTGGTTGTCAATGGAAACTGCTGAGTTACTAGCTGAACTCATTCCCAATTCAATCCATAAAAAACACGCAAATAAATTGCGTCAAGAAAATCAGATTCCTACAATTGTTAATCTGATTCGTCCCCAAGAGACTTGGGAACTCAGTCTTAATGCATTGTTAAATTTGAGCAAATCGCCACAGGAATTAGCAAAGTCTGCCAATGTCTCGCCCCAACGCCTAGTTTGGTTTATTACTTTTAACAAGGGTGTATGTACGATCCAACCGAAAGAGCAGAAAATTAATGCCAAGGGCGTATGGAGTGCTGGGCGAAATATTGCCGTAAAACGTCTAAAAGATAATGTCAATGAATTTCCCTATCTGACTCCGCAAGACTTTACGGTTTGTTCGCATATCCAAGCCTATTCCTATCATGGCTATTATGGACAAAATCAATATGAATTTGATGAAGATACTGTTTGTGCTTTAGTTGGGCATCCATTCGTATTTTGGGAAGATTCACCGACAACCCGTGTCGATATTGTTAAAGGTGAACCAGAATTGCTGGTCAAGGCGGCCAAAGGCGATCGCCTAGTTTTAGAATTTTCACCACAGCTAAAGGATGGACAAAACTTTGTAATCACCAAGGAAAGTCCAACTAGACTGAAAGTGACCCAAATCAATGAATCCCATCGCCGCATTACCGAAATCATTGGTAAAAAAAATCGTCTCGAAATCCCTGCGGCTGCTAAAGATAAGGTGCTGGCGGCGATTCATTCCATCTCTTCGATGGTGACAGTGCATTCGGATATTGGTGGTGGTGTTAGTGATGCTGAGGAAGTACCATCGGATAGCAAGCCCCATATTCACATCTTGCCCTCAGGCGACGGATTGAAAGTGGCGGTATTAGCGCGTCCCTTTGGCAATGCTGGAGCCTACTATCGGGCTGGGACAGGAGGCGCAACGGTATTAGCTGAAATCGATGGTAAACGCTTGCAAGCGACTCGTAATCTTAAGGAAGAGAAAAAACTCGCTAATGCGGCGATCGCTGCTTGTCCGACGCTTGGTAATTACGAAGAAAACGAAAGCGAATGGACGATTGACGATCCAGAGTTTTGTTTAGAGTTGTTACTGGAATTGCAAGCGCTAGGCGATCAAATCGTTTTAGAATGGCCAGAGGGTGAGAAGATGAAAATCAATCATCGGGCTGATTTTGGCGATTTCAGGATGTCGATCAATCAAAGCCGCGACTGGTTTGCGGCTGAAGGCGAGTTGCGCTTGGGTGATGATAAGGTTCTCGATATGCAGCGCCTATTGGAACTACTTGATAAAACTCCTAGCCGCTTTATTCCGATGGGAGATGGTCAATTTATCGCCTTAACCCAACAGTTCCGCAACCGCCTTGATGAGTTCCGCCGTCTATCGGAAAAACATGGTAAGGGAACCAGATTCCATCCCTTAGCCGCTTTAGCTCTAGAGGATTTTGTGGATGAAGTCGGCGATCTGAAGGCTGATAAACATTGGAAAGCCCATGTCAAGAAAATAAAAGAAATGCGTGACTTCGAGCCGCAATTACCATCAACCTTGCAAGCCGAACTTCGGGATTATCAGATCGATGGATTCTCGTGGTTAGCCAGATTAGCCCATTGGGGTGTCGGTGCTTGTTTAGCCGATGACATGGGCTTGGGTAAAACCTTGCAATCCTTAGCATTGATTCTTACTCGCGCTCCCCACGGCGCGACGATGATTGTTGCACCCACTTCCGTCTGCATGAACTGGATCGGTGAAGCCGCTAAATTTGCACCAACTTTGAATGTAATTGTGTTTGGTTCAGGCGATCGCCAAAAAGTTCTCGACAATCTTCAGCCCTTTGATATGGTAATTTGCAGCTATGGCTTATTGCAACAGGAAGAGGTTGCGGAGATGCTAGCAAAAGTGGAATGGCAAACCGTTGTTCTCGATGAAGCGCAAGCAATTAAGAACACGGCGACAAAGCGATCGCAAGCAGCAATGAATCTCCAATCTGGCTTTAAACTGATTACCACAGGTACACCGATCGAAAACCATCTCGGCGAATTGTGGAATTTATTTAGATTTATTAACCCAGGCTTACTTGGTTCTCTCGATAACTTCAACATCAACTATGCCAATCCGATCGAGCGATCGCAGGACAAGGTAGCTCGCGATCAACTCAAAAAATTGATTCAACCCTTTATCCTCCGCCGTACTAAAAACCAAGTCCTCCAAGAGTTACCATCACGTACTGAAGTCACATTACAAGTGGAACTCAGCAAAGAAGAACTCGCATTTTATGAAGCACTCCGTCGTGAGGCGATCGCCAAGTTAACCAATACAGACGCAAACGCAGGGACAAAGCATCTCCAAGTTCTCGCGGAAATCATGAAGTTACGCCGCGCTTGCTGCAATACCAAGTTGGTTAGACCCGATATTCCGTTACCTAGTTCTAAACTTCAGCTTTTTGGCGAAGTGGTGAGCGAGTTACTAGACAACAAACACAAGGCGTTGGTATTCAGCCAATTTGTCGATCATCTGCATATCATTCGTGATTATCTCGATTCCCAAAAAATCAGCTATCAATACCTCGATGGCAGTACACCTGCGAAGGATCGCAAAAAACGAGTGGAAGCATTCCAAGCTGGTGAAGGTGATGTCTTCTTAATTAGTCTCAAGGCTGGTGGTACTGGGCTAAATCTCACCGCCGCCGATTATGTCATCCACATGGATCCTTGGTGGAATCCTGCGGTCGAAGATCAAGCTAGCGATCGCGCCCATCGCATCGGTCAAAAGCGCCCCGTCACCATTTATCGCCTCGTGGCAAAGGGAACCATAGAAGAAAAAATTGTCGCTCTGCACCACATGAAGCGGGATCTGGCTGATAGTTTGCTAGAAGGTACGGATATGAGCGGTAAGGTGACAACTGATGCGTTACTGCAATTAATTAATGAGATCTAGGTATTGCAATCGAACGAAAAGATGCTGTGGAAATGTAAGGGCAATTCATGAATTGCCCTTACATTTTTGATAACAGATGATCTACTTTTTCTTTCCTTCTTGATCGTAATAATCGGGCTTGACTACCTGCTTCGCCCTAGCGATCGCTAAAGAGTTATCGGCAACATTCTCGACAACCGTAGAACCTGCGGCGATATTCACATTTTCACCAATTTGAATTGGCGCAACCAGAACTGAATTAGAACCAGTCTTGCTGCGATCGCCAATTACAGTTTGATGCTTTTTAAAGCCATCATAGTTGGCGGTAATTGTCCCTGCACCGATGTTCACTTTCTCGCCAATCGTGGCATCGCCTAAATAACTCAGATGAGCGGCATTGGTGCGATCGCCGACTTTGGCATTCTTGAGTTCCACAAAATTACCGATGCGACATTTTTCGCCCACCATTGATTCGCCGCGAATCCGCGCAAAAGGTCCAATCTGACAATTGTCAGCGATTTGACTATCTTCGATTACCGAAAATTGTACCGTACAGTTTTCGCCAATGATACTATTGGATAACATACTCGATGGTCCAATGACTGAACCAGAACCAACTTTGGTATTACCCCGCAAATGGGAATGAGGTTCAATAATAACATTGGGAGCGAGTTCTACTTCGTCATCAATGGTAATTGTGTCAGGAAGGAGCATGGTCACTCCCGCTCGCATCCATTTTTCTCGCGCTCGTTTTTGCAGCACCTCATAGGCATGGGCTAACTGAAGGCGATCGTTAATACCCAGACTCTCATCGGGATCTTCTAAATCACTGGCATAAACTGATTTGAGATAATCAAAAACCTCAGTGAGATAATATTCTTTCTGAGCATTGTTAGTGGTCAGTTTCGGCAAAGCTTGAGCGAGTTCTTGCCAATCAAAACAATAGACTCCAGTACTAACGCGCTGATTGAGAATCTGTTCGGGATTGCAGTCGCGATGTTCGATAATACGTTCCAACTTCATTTCGCGATCGCAAAATACGCGACCATAACCTGTAGGATTGGGCAGAATCGCCGTAAGTACGGTTGCGGAAGCCTTATTCTGGCGGTGATTATCGATTAGGGCTTGGATTGTTTGCGATCGCATCAAGGGTGAATCACCTGTGAGGACAACGAGTTCGCCTTCAAAGCCTGACAATGGTTCTAACAATTGTTGAATGGCATGTCCCGTTCCCAATTGTTCTGCTTGTTCGGCAAATTCAATTTGGGGATAATCGGCTAAAGCTGCACGAACTTGATCGCTGCAATAACCGACAATGGCAATACGGCGATCGGCTTTTAAGGGATCAGTCGCATTGAGAACTCGTTCGACTAAGGATTTACCGCCAAGGGGCTGTAATACCTTTGGTAAGGTCGATTTCATCCGCGTTCCTTTACCTGCGGCTAATACGGCTACTGCTAACATATTTTTTGTTTCTCCATTAATAAATTTATTGTACTTAGGGTGTTAATATCCCCGACTTTTTCTACTCAGTCAAAAGGAACTTACAAGTTCACAGAAAAAGTCGGGGATCTGTGTCGGGGATTCTGTGCATTAACTTATCCACTAACATTACGTGGAAGTGTCTAAAGTAGGGGCGGGTTTTGCATATAGATCTTGCTTTAGAACAGAATTATCGACTAAACCCGCCCCTACTGACTGACAGATAATGGTTCCACGTAACATCAGTTATCCATTTGGACGACTCATTTGCTCAAGATTAAGAACCTCCGATAACTTCTCTTCACTCATCAATCCTTTATCGAGAACCACCTGACGCAATGATTTACCAGAAGCTAAAGACTCCTTGGCAACGTCCGCAGCATTCAGATAACCGATATGGGTATTTAGCGCTGTCACCAGTGAGAGGCTTCCTTCAGCATAGGCAAGACAGCGATCTTCTACGGCGATGATTCCCTTAATGCACTTAGTCGCTAGGGTATCGATCGCCTTGCCCAAAATCTCAATACTCTGAATCAAATCATAGGCAATGAGAGGCATCATCACATTCAGTTCCAATTGACCTGCTTGAGCAGCAAAGGCGATCGCTGTGTCATAGCCAATCACCTGATAGCAGACCATGTTGGTCATCTCGGCAATCACAGGATTATATTTCCCTGGCATGATCGAAGAACCTGGTTGCACGGGTGGCAATTGAATTTCGCGTAAACCTGTTTTGGGTCCCGAATCCATCAAGCGCAAGTCATTGGCAATTTTGCAAGTGTCTTGAGCAAGGTTACGAATTGAGCCTGAAACATTCACAAAGGGAGCCATACTCTGCATCGCTGCCATCAGATTTTGTGCTGGTTTTAGGTCAAATCCCGTAATCTCGCCTAGTTTTTCGGCAACGCGATCGCAATATTTGGGATGCGTATTTAAACCTGTACCCGATGCACTACCGCCTAAGCCCAAACTTTTGAGGTCATTGGCAGCTAAGCGAATGCGACTAATATGATCGCTAATAATCTGAGCATAGGCTTGAAATTCATCGCCTAGTCGTACAGGAACAGCATCCTGTAAATGGGTGCGCCCTGACTTGACGATTCCTGCAAAGGCGATCGCCTTAAATCGTAGTTGTTCATCAAGATTGGCTAAAGCTGGAAATAAGGTATGCTCTAGCGCCAATAATGCCCCAATCCTAATGGCTGTGGGGATGACATCATTGGTTGACTGTCCGTAATTAACATGATCGTTAGGGCTAACATTTTGGTAATTGCCTTTGACATCCCCTAAAATTTCAAGGGCGCGGTTCGATAGGACTTCATTGACATTCATGTGGTGTGATGTGCCAGCCCCCGCCTGATATACATCAACAACAAACTGTTCGCGCAACTGTCCATCCAATATTTCATCCGCCGCCGCCGCGATCGCCATGCCCATTCCGATCGGGATGCAACCAAGTTCGGCATTAACTAGAGCCGTGGCTTTTTTAATTAGCAAACAAGCATCAACAAAGGTAGGTAGGGGTTTAAGTCCGCTAATCTTAAAGTTATCAATTGCCCTAGCGGTTTGAATGCCATAGTAAACATCATCGGGCAGGGACATTTCCCCCATTGAGTCGCGTTCGGTTCTAGTCATAGGTATTTATCAGGCTTTTAGCTATTAGCTTATGTTAATTTGGCAAGCCTAGATTAAGCTAATTGCTTTTTTTAGCATCGTCAAGTCAAAAATCCTCTGATACGGCGATCGCATCTAAATCCCGCAACGTCAAATTAACCAGCGTAAACAATTATGTTACAGATAATCCAAGGTATAATCATTCTAAATTCGTATTAGAAAATATACTAAGTTGAACTCTAAGTGTATGAATATCAAGCTAGATTTACCCAATCCATTAGAGCAAGAATTATCTTTGGAAGCTACAAGGCTAAACGTATCTCTTTCTGATTATATTCTCAAGGTTTTGATGCTGAGACGAGATTGGTTAGAGGAAGTGGAAGATGCTGAAGATCTTGCCGATGCTAGAATTGCTTTAGTGGAAGATGGCTTTATCCCTTTGATGGATGTAAAAAGGGAATTAGGAATTAGTTAGATGGTGCTAAAATTGATTAGCGATCGCTCAAATTACCCAGCGCAAACGATTATTTTATATAAAAATCTAAAACGATGACTATTCAACAAATTGAGTCGGCTATATTAGAACTTCCTTCTAGCGAATTTCGCAAGGTTATTGATTGGCTGTTGGATTTAGATTATCAACGTTGGGATGAGGAGTTGGAGAGTGATATTGAGTCGGGGAAGTTAGATTTTCTAGCACAGGAAGCGATCGAGGATTTTGAAAATGGATTTTGCAAGCAAATCTAATGCACTTCACAAAGCTTAATGCCTTGGAGGTAGTCGGTGTTGTCAGGCATAAGCCATAAGGATGGATAAGTGGCTCTCTTAACCATAAGCAATTCAATCATTTTCAGGTGACATTTCTGCAAAGTGATCTCTTAGGGTTCGGTGAATAAAGCGATAGCTTCTTCCGATGCGTTGAAGTAAAAGAAGTTCCGTTGCATAGTCTAGGAAACGAGTATAATTCCAAGGAATATTCCCGCTTTTAAAAAGAACATAACTAAGAAAGAAGTGTTGAACACAAGGTTTTTCTTCTTTTGTAAAAGAGCAATAAAAACTCATGTATATGAAACTTGTTGAGGTTGCAAGTAAAAAGCCTAAAAATGCATAATTCACAAATGATATTAAAAAAATAACCCAATAAATAATCAAAGAATTAGTGCAATATATTCCTATAAATATTTGTTTTAACTTATCATACTGTTTTAATATTTTCGATCTATCATACTGTTTCGACATAGATTGATTTGGTCTAAAAATATCCTCATCCTGAGATAATATTTTTTGACTTTTTCCTAATTCTACTGGATAACCAACACCCATGAATTTCATGAGTGGTGTTGGTTTCATAAATAATGTTGGGTTAAAAATATCCTCATCTTCAGATAATATTTTTTGATTTTTTTCTAAGGTTAATAGATCTATTAATCCAATATTATTCATGAATTCTCTTGTGAATAGATATAATAATACTAAGAATGTAAAAATAAGGATAATCGAAAAAGGAATAGGTTCATATATATTGATACGAAGCAGACGTGAGCTATTCAAAATGCCGAGAATAATAACGGAAATAAAGATAACCGCAGGAATACTAACTAATATACTATATATAAGACAATAAAATTTATAACTTAATTTGTTTTTTTCGTTTAACAAATATGGCTGTAATTCCTCAATTAAAAAATCATTTTTATACTCTTTTACGAGAGATTTTGATAACCAAATAATCCAAGCCTGAGTTTTTCTGATACTAGGTTTCTTTTCTTTATAAGAGTAGCTATTGATTTTCCGAATCAGCATTCTCCTAATATAAGCATTCAGTAAATAACTTAAACGGTTCTTATATGACTTTTGCTTTCGCCATTCTTGAATCGACAATTCCTCTTCAGCTAAAACTGCAATATTCAAAAAAAGTGGAATACTAAGAAGATCTAAAAGATCATCAAATGGTGCAACTGCTTTCCATAAATCATTTCTATCAATTGAGCTTAGATAACTACGAATTTGAAGATAAGTTAGCGGTTTAAGAGTGATTGAGCCATTAAGTAAGAGTTTAGTATCATAATATTTATATTCTTCTTCTCGGCTACACACTACCATAGCAATCGGACGAACTTCACTTGATAATAAAGCATTGATTGCTATTACGCAGAGTTCTTGCCGACCCGATTTTAATTCGTCTAGTCCGTCAAAAAGAGGTAAAAGTTTATACTCAATTATCAACTTTTTTGCAATATCAATTCTTAGTCCGTATTTAATATTTAACTGAGAGATTAACCAGTTAAATATGGATTGTTGATCGTCAGTCCATGAAGTAAGGTTAAATATTACTGGGATTGGATAATCTTCTTGTTTTTCTGCACGCTCTAATAGTACCTTTGCCAAATCAAGCATTGTGACAGTTTTACCCGCACCAGGTTTACCAAGAATTAATAAACTTCCTGATATATCTTCCCTATCAAAAATGTCTAAAATTGAAGTTTCTTCAGAAATAAATTTATCTTTTTTGATTCCCGTTTTTACTTCAGCATCCCATAAACGTTGAACTTGATCTGGATGACTTTCTTTGTCCAAATTCATTAATACTGCATTATGTAATGATTGCCTTAACCGCCCCGCCACTTCGGTTTTAACAACATTGATGAGTATCTGCTCAGTACGAGGACGTGAAGACTTTCCTTGAGAACCGATGTTCACATTCTGAGGATTATTGATAATAAACTGATCGCGCCCTTGATTTTCGTTCTGCTGCATTACTTCACCCTACAACTAAGAGCCACCAATTTTGTTGATATTGCCAGCTTGGTTAATGATAATTTGATCGCGTCCGTAATTGATATTTTCTTGATTAGTAGTGCTTTGTTTTTGGATATTGACGATCTGATGAGCAATTTGTCGTATTTCCTTAGCAAAATCATCATCATCGGACATCACATCTTCTAGATATACCTCCAACTTTTTCAAGCCAGTGCTAACGACTTCGGGCGCAGCATTAGCTTCAACAGTTGTTATAGCATTTTCAGCCTTGGCATTACCACGAAATTTAGCAAGAATTTTGTCCCTGAGTGTCTTTGCCAAATCAATAGCACCCCCCAAAGATTTTTTAGCCAATTCTCCACCCCCAGCCTTAGCAAATTCCTGAAAGGCAAGGTTAATGATTGAGCCAGCCGTAATCGCAGTTATAGGATCGGTCATTTTAGTTATTTTGGTTTACTACACTACTCATATTTTGACTGCATTTACTACTTTTGCAAGATCGATTTAACAAAATCATATTCCTGCGTTGCTACACCAAACTCGTCTCAAGAAGCGATCGCTGAAAACTTAATCTCAACCTTCTGATTGAGAGCGCCAGCAATTTTCTGTAACATTGACAGCGATCGCCCATCATAATCAGCATCCTCAAGCAAGAGCGATCGCCGATTGTTTAGTACCAACGCGATTATTGGGGTTTGATGAGAGGCGATCGCATTGTAGATTTAGCGATTGGCGGTATAAAATATAACTACGATAAAAGGATGATCATAATGGCGATCGCAACACCAAACGCACTAACAGATAACCGTATCCGCTACGTCACCAACATCGAAGGCAAAACAATCGATGTAATTGTACCCGTTGAACTTTGGCAACAAATCATTAATTCCATCAACATTGATAGCAACCTATCTCAACAAGAAGATAATCTCGAATCCTTCTCTTTACAGAATTTAGAACAATGCTATGGAGAAGATGAACCTGAATACCCATTAGAGCTAATCAAAGAACACAACAGCAATTATGCAAGAAAGTAAAATTATTCTTACCCCTATTCCACAATCCAATGGAGCCATCAAAAATCGACCTGCACTAGTTCTCAGGAAAATGCCAAAATATCAAGATCTTTTAATTTGTGGAATAAGTACCCAACTAAAGCAATATATTCCTAATTTTGACGAAATCATTTCTCCCAATGATGCTGACTTTGAATTAAGCGGCTTAACTAGTCCTTCCGTTATCCGACTAAGCTTTCTAACCGTCATCCCTAATAAAAACATAATTGGAGCGATCGGCAATATTTCAATAGTGAGGTATCAACGCCTTATCGCAAACCTAGCCAACTATTTGACCCAAAATGAATGCAACTTATAAACAACCACTCATCTCAGGATCAATCGCTGAAAACTTAATCTCAACCCTCTGATTGAGAGCACCAGCAATTTTCTGCAACATTAACAGCGATCGCCCATCATAATCAGCATCCTCAAGCAATGGCGATCGCTGATTGTTTTGTCCCAACGCGATTATTGGATTTTGTTTTGGTTTGATGAGAGGCGACATTCAGTAAATACAAGCATCTAAAATGCTCAAAACTTCAGCCAAAAGCTCATCCGTAGCAACCTCTATTAACTTCACCTTTCTTGACTTGTAATCGATAGATTTCACTTGCTCCACCATCACATAGCCAGTTAGAGTTTTACTACTAGCGATCGCCACATGAAAAGGAAAATCACGCTTAGTATTTGTAATCGGACAGACAATCGCCAAACCCGTATGCTGATTAAACAGCGTATTACTCACAACTAAAGCAGGTCTCCGCCCTTTCTGCTCATGTCCAGACTGCGGATCGAAAGTGAGGATAATCAAATCGCCCTTTTTGGGAATATAACTAGCCATTTACCAAACTTCCAAACCTACAGGCGCTCCCCAATTCTCTTCTTGAACCTTATAGTTAGAAGGAATTTGGGAAATCAGATCTTTAAGATCGTACTTACCACGGATTTTACGAACAGGTTTGATTACAATCTGCTCCTTAGTGGTGATAATCTCTAGTGCATCACCGACCAGAATATTAGCCTCAGCTAAAACATCTTTACTGAGCCTAATTCCCTGACTGTTACCCCATTTCTGGACTTTGACCAGCATAACTTTTGACGATTATTTTTGCAAAATATGTATAGCCTAAGTATAGCCTAAAGTTTTAAAATTTTGACAAGCGATCGCCCTTAATTTCCTGAAAACTTAATCTCAACCTTCTGATTGAGAGCGCCAGCAATTTTCTGTAAGATTGACAGCGATCGCCCATCATAATCACCATCCTCAAGCAATTCGCGATCGCTGATTATTTAGTCCCAACGCGATTATTGGGGTTTGTTTGTGTTTGATGAGATGCGAGCGCTTGTTTACCTAAAAAGTGACGTGATTAGCGATCGGCGATATAAAATATAACCATGAGAAGAGGATGATCATCATGGCGATCTCACTATAGGTAGAGTTAACCAACTTTTAAATTGCATACTATAAACAATGACCGACAACAAAAAGTACCGCATTCAACTAGAAGGGCAATATCGAGCGCTTGAAGAACATTTACAGAAGTTGGCAAAAGAGAGAGAAAATCCAATTGAAAATCAAGATTTAGGATTAATCGCTCACTGGGAGAAAACCGTAGCAAACTGTCATAACCAAATCGCAAAACTAGAAAGGAGACTCAAAAGATGAATACAACTTATAAACAACCAATCGATCGCCTCAAGCGTCACATGGCAGAATACCAACCCCAACTAAAACGCGCCATTGCAGCCATTAACATTCTCGAAACAACTAACCCAGCCTCCGATGAGTTCTGTAATGCCCTAGCTGAACTTCACGTTTGCACCACCATCTTAGAGCCATACTCAGAGGGAATGTTAGAAGCGATCGAACAGTTTACCGAAGATGACTCTATCTCGGCTGATTCATAAATTCTGCAAGCAATAGCGATCGCTGATTGCTTAGTACCAACGCGATCATTGAGTTTTGTTTCGGTTTGATGAGAGGCGATCGCGCTTAGATACTGATGATTTAGGCGATCACTATACAATATTAGCAAGATCCTAGTTCTAGTTCTAACGGAAACATTTATCAATCTTTTTACTAGCGATCGGGCAATCAGTATAAATTAAAAATCTGGAGAACAAACAATGATTGAACTAACTTTTGAGCAGAGGCAAGATGTCATCAAACAGGTCGAAACACCTCCCCGTGCCATTGACCCAGATACAGCCATAACTTATGTACTTATTCGTGAAGAAGTATATGCAAAAATAAAAGCACTTTTAATTGAAGAGCAGAATAATCAATTCTTGCAAGATATGTACCTTCCTGTCATGGAAACCTTCAGAAAAGAAGGCTGGGACGATCCAGCAATGGATATATATAACGATCTCGATCCCCGCAGACAATCATGAATATTCAACGTGGAGATATTGTGCTAGTTGATTATCCTTACACTTCAAGTAGTGAAACTAAAGTCCGTCCAGTCCTTGTAATCCAGAACGATCGCGACAATCAACGGCTCAAAAACACAATCGTAGTCCAAATCACAAGCCAAACCCAACGCTCTTTAGAACCAACGCAATTATTAATCAAGATGGCAACCCATGAAGGACAACAATCTGGATTAAGACAAGATTCTGTTATTAACTGCGTCAATCTACTTACGCTCAGCAAAGATAAAATACTTAGAAAATTGGGGCAGCTACCGAATTCCTCACTCCAAAAAGTCAACGACTGTTTAAAAGCCGCACTAGAGTTAACCTAGAGTCAAATGTCATTTATCAAACGAAGTAAAAAATGAATGTATCCATCTCCATAGATTTCTCTCAACTTAAAACAGCGATCTCGCAATGCAATCTACAAGAAAAGCTGGAATTATTGCAATTGCTAGAAAAAGATGAGAGGCGATCGCCGCAGCCAAAATTCTGCTCGCGCTCAATACTGGCAAGGAATAAGTCCGTTGATAAATTTTAATCTGGCGCTTGTGATCGCGATTCCCGTTGCTCATACTTTAACGATTATTTCGTGATGCTTCATGTGTAACCTATTCTCCGTTGAAACTGGTTGGTCAAAATGTTATTCTGAATGCATTAAAACAATTAGAACGATTAGCCAAATCATTATGCTTACTACATTTACGGCAAATTATACAAAAATTGAATCTGGCTATCTAGGTCAACTCATAGAATGGCAAGAAGTAATTACAGAAGGCGAAACACTCGATCTTTGTCGTGAATCTTTACAAGATGCTTTACGAGAAATGATTGCTGCTTATAAGCAACAAGATAAGAGTATTCCTAATGGTAAATCACTCCTCGAACAGATTCCTGTAGAAGTTTAGATTATGTCAGTCAAACGTAGCGATCTAGTAAGTAGGTCATCAAAAGAAACCTGTAAATGCCCAGATCCCCGACTTTTTCTAGGCAAGCAAAGACAATTTGCGAATTTACAAAAAAAGTCGGGGATCTAATATATTTTGAACTGGAATGGATTCTATCTATTAAGAGAAAGCGGAAACCATCCCATTTACTCCAATGACAACCGTTCCCATTAAAAGACATCGAATGCAAAATTTACGAAATTCCCTATTTGCAGCCCTTGGCGGCGTACTTATGGGACTAACTCCTGATCCATTTAGTCAATGGTGGCTCGCATGGATTGCGTTGATTCCCCTGTGGATGCTGACTCAAAAACTTAATCCTAAACAGGCGATCTCTATGGGAGCAGTATGGGGATTTTGTTATCATGGCATGGCGCTATTTTGGATTACGACTGTACATCCGATGGAATGGATGGGTGTACCTTGGTGGACAAGTTTTTGGATTGCCACATTGGTGTGGTTTCTGATTACGGCATGGGGCGCGGTATTGTCGGGATTATGGGCGGGGGGAATGTCGCTGTTAACCCAGAAGTTAAATGTCACTAGTCGGGTGATTGTTGCCTGTGCGATGTTTAGTGGTTTAGAGATTGTCTGGAGTTGGGGACCGCTTTATTGGACGGCGTTGGGCTATACGCAGAGTCCCCATGATTTACTGCTTTTGCAAATTAGTCGAATTTCTGGACAGCAGACGATGACTTCCGCGATTGTGGCGATTAATGGATTATTGGCAGAAATTTTATTGTCTAAAAATTGGAAAGAAAGAAGAAATTACGCGATCGCTGCTATTTCTCTGTTATCGGCAATGGCAATCTATGGTGCGTGGGAAATGCAAAGCGATCGCATGGCAAGTGGGAATGGACAAGCGATTCGTGCAGGGATAATTCAAGGTAACTTTCCTAATTCTCTAAGTGTGAAACCGAGAGGATGGGAAATTGCGGTGGATAACTATACCAAAGGTTATGAAAAATTAGCTCAATCAGGAGCCGAGATGATTGTCACACCTGAAACGGCGATTTCTTTTCTCTACCCCAATTATGATGCGCGACGCGAACCTTTTGATCTCGCGGTCAAAAAATATCGAGTTCCTGTGTGGCTAGGTGGTTTCGGAACAACCCGCAATCCCAATGCAGAAGATCCTAATAACTACACCAATAGTCTATTTTTAATCGATGGTTCGGACAAGATTTTGGGACAGTACGATAAAGTCCGCCTTGTTCCAGTGGGGGAATATATTCCCTTTAAACCACTTTTAGGAAGTCTAATTAAACGCTTATCACCTTTGCGTGGTGAAGTTGACGCTGGTTCTAGTGAACAACTTGTCGATACGCCTTGGGGACGGTTTATCATCGGTATTTGTTATGAATCCGCCTATCCCGCCACATTCCGTTTCCAAACCGCCGCAGGTGGTCGCTTAATTCTATCTGCTTCCAATAATTCCCATTTTGCATCCTATATGTCAGCGCAGCACCATGCTCAAGATGTGGCAAGGGCGATCGAAAGCGATCGCTGGGCAGTGAGAGCAACTAATACAGGTTATTCAGGCTTTGTCGATCCCAATGGGCGGACAATTTGGCTCTCGGATGTGAACATATATCAAACTCATATGGAAACTGTATATTTAAGGGATACTAAGACTCTGTATGTATTATGGGGAGATTGGCTCACACCTCTGCTTTGTGTAGGGAGTATCGCTATTTATACCAACCATAAGGTAATGTCACAAAGTTGTTGAAGAAGGGCGATCGTATTTATTCTCGTAATGATACGCAGCGTGTAGCGCGGCATATCATTACTTATCAAAGTTTAAATGGAACTATTATCAATTTTGCGAATTGC
>JBAXTW010000260.1:0-3767 GCA_037129985.1 Pseudanabaena sp. ELA645
GCCCTAAATCCATCCCTATTTAACCTACTCTAAAACTTTTCAAACACTCTCTTACGCAGAAGGTTACTAAAGCCCTCACCCCTAGCCCCTCTCCCAAAAAAGGAGAGGGGGACAAGAAAAATTCAAAACTTCCTCTTACTCCCTTCTCCCGCTTTGAGAGAAGGGGCTGGGGGATGAGGGCTTAGCTTGTTTTTCTAATAATAATAATTTAGTCCTATGAATCAGTTGAATCAGTCAGTACCATTAAGCGTCATAGCATTTTTTTTGGTAGCTTTTGTTTTGCCTCTTGTTCGACTTTGGTTAAGAACTGGCACATTTGCAATGGCGTTTAGTCGCAATCGCGATCCGATTCAAAAGCTGGTTGGTGCGGCGATCGCTATTTATATGACAGGATTGTGCGTCTGGGCGGTTTGTTATGCACTCTTGGGCAAGGTCGCCTTGGGCGTTTGGGATGTGCCGTCTAATGTCAGTATGTTCGGATGGGTTTTGCTGGCTATTGGTTTGACCACGACGGTTACGGCTCAGGCGCAAATGGGGATCTCATGGAGAATGGGTGTCGATCCAGAACCTACGGCTGTTGTCAAAGGTGGGCTATTTAAATTTAGTCGCAATCCTATTTATACAGGGATGCTATTAACGTTGTTTTCCTATTTATTTACAAGCCCTTGTCCTTGGTTATTTATGGGATGTTGTCAGTTTGCATTATTAATTTATTTGCAGACTTTGTATGAGGAGCAAGCGCTAATTAAAATTCATGGTGATAATTATTTAATCTATGCTTCTTCAGTGGGTCGTTTTTTCCCAAGGGTTGGATATTTGAAAGCGCCAATAAGCCAAAAGGCTGATGACAATTTAGAAAATGCGATCGCTAGTTCTTAGTTAAATTAATCGCCCCCTATCCCCCAATTCTGAGGGAACAAGAAAATAAAATTCCACTGCTGCCTTTTAAAAAGTAAGCTTTTGTAGAAGATTTTTGTAAGGGCAATTCATGAATTGCCCCTATATTTTTTGTTTAGGAAATTCACCCGCGAATGACGATAATATTCCGCCCTGCGGGACTAGTGGCACTTTCGGTGGTGGTGCGATCGCTTAGTGATACTAAACCCTCACGGCGATCAAATATCACTAACCAACCTGTATCTAAATTCAAGCCCGATAGATATTTATCCAATTGTTTTAATCCTTCAACCAAAGGATCTGGTCTACCATCGCGCCATACTTTCAATTCCATTCCCAACGTCAAGTCCCCATAGCGCAGACAAATATCCATCCGTCCCGAACCGACTGCATATTCTCTCTCTAATGTGCCACCACCATTGACAACGCGATGCAAAAAAGCCATTAACACTAAATGCGGCGCAATTTCTGGATAGGGCGTACTTTTAAATAATGGTTCTCCATGTTGTCGCCAGAATTCTAAAAAAGAATTTAGCAGAGCCTGCGAATTTAAGCAGCCATTACCATCTAACCAAGTTGGATAGACTGAGGTTAATGAAGCGATCGTAATTGATGCTAACACCTTCGGAATTACTTCCCGATAGATAGGATTAGCAATTTGAATTCCTCCCCTAGAGTCACGATTACATAAACCTAAATCCAAAACATAGCGCAAATCGTCTTCGGGAACATTCACTAAATCTTGCCCTGATAAAATTGGCTGGATGATTCCTCTCACACGATCTTCCCTTAATCTTTCTGCAAGACTATCTAAATGCGTATCCTGTCGCTGAATGAGAATCTCTTTGGCTTGATTGATCAAATCTACTGTTATCGGAATTTCGACATTTCTTGTGATGTATTCGACAATTTCTTTCGCTAAGGCATTAACTAGCCAAGGTTGACCATTGGTTAAATAGAAAGCTCGTTCAACGGCTTCGGGTGTAAAGATTTGACCTGTTGCTTCGGTGTGCTGTTGATAAAGATTCTGCACATCTTGGAAACTAAAATTGCCTAAAGTAATTGAACGAACTTTAATATTAAATGGACTAGAAGTATTTAGTCGCTGACTGCCGCCAGAGGCAACTTTATAATCCCGCACATCCCGCATCCCAATTAGACATAGAGAATGGGGGAAACCCTGTGGACGGTTGGGATAGCCCGATCGCAGTTGTCTCAATACTGAGATTAACGTTTCATCACTCAAAGCATCGATTTCATCAAGAAATACGACTAAAGGACGTGATGATTTTCTTGCCCAAGTACTTAATAATGTACCGATCATGCTTCCTGAATTGGTATCTGGCCATTCTGGAGGGTATAGCTCTTCAGGTAGTCGATATTGAACCGATTGTTTCCATTCGTCTAAAATAGCGCGTTCGGCAGCCCCTGGATCATGGGAAAAAACGGCTCCAACTTCCAGAGACAGCATGACGGCTGTGTAGGCTCCACTGGCGGTTAGTTCTTGGGCAAGGGTTAACATCGCGGTAGTTTTGCCGACCTGTCGCGGGGCGTGGATGACAAAATAATTTTGTTGAGCGATTAGTTGCGTTAGTTCGGGTATCCGCTCGGTAGACGACAACATATAGTGAATGTCAGATTTGCAGGGACCCGCTGTGTTAAACCATTTGGGCGTATTTTGGGGCATATTAATTTTGCTCAGAAAATGTCTATACATTTAGTTTAAGCGATCGCCTTACCAAGTTCTCGGCTGGAAGTCATGACTGTTAGCGATCGCCACTGAATCTCCTATGGGTTGAAAATGAAGCCCTTTATTTGATTGTTTAGATAGAAACCATTTTTGTGCTATACAGGAAATATTAGGCAGGGTTTTGTTTTGTAAATGCATGATTATTTAACAGTTATTTTAATAAAATAATCTTTTAGGAGTGATAATGGTTGCGAAATACTTTAATCCTTATACTGATTTCGGCTTTAAGAAACTGTTCGGAGAAGAAGGCAGTAAAGATTTACTCATCGATTTTCTTAATCAACTTCTACCAATACATCATCAAATTCAACAGTTAACCTTTAAAAATACTGAAAATCTCCCTGACACGATCGCAGAGCGTAAAGCCATTTTTGATATTTACTGCGAGAGTAGAACTGGCGATAAGTTTATTGTGGAAATGCAAGAGCAGTACGAGCAGTATAAAAAGAGTTTAGTGCAGTATCTAGAAATAAAAAATGTATTTGATACAGCCTTTGAAGAAGGTGAAAAGGTTGGTATTGAGAAGGGTGAAAAGGTTGGGATTGAGCAGGGGATTGAAAGGGGGATTGAGAAGGTTGCCAAAGCCTTGAAAGAGCAGAATATAGCTATAGAAATTATTGTTGAATCGACTGGCTTATCTTATCAAGCTATTCAAAGGATTTAAGCGAACAAAGTCCCAAAGATCGGATATTTAAAAGCGCCAATAAGCCAAAAGGCTGATGACAATTTAGACAATGCGATCGCTAGTTCATAGAATTTATTAATTATCTTCTTCCCTTTTTAAGGGGGATTGAGGGGGATCAATTTTCTTGCATTTTAAGGTGCAGATCTCCCTAACTCCCCTTATAAAAAGGAGGGGAAAGATTATCTTTTGACTATTACAGATTGAGATCCCCGACTTTTTTATGAAATCGCAAGTTGTCTTTACTTGCATAGAAAAAGTCGGGGATCTGTGCGTTTACCGAGAATTTAATAAATCCTCATTTGCTAGTTCGTAAGTTGCCTTTACTTGCATAGAAAAAGTCGGGAATCTGTGCATTTATAGGCTTCTTGTGACAACTTACTTAGTAGACTTGTCGGGAAACAAAAGAAAAGTATAGAAGCAACTTCACATTTATTT
>JBAXTW010000261.1:0-3716 GCA_037129985.1 Pseudanabaena sp. ELA645
GCCTGCCTTTCCCATTAGTTTTGCTTATCCCCTCAAACCCAGAAGAGCCAAAAATCTCCTTAAAACTCAGTTTATCAACGGCTTTATTACTTGCGAAATAGACGCTGATGCGTTTTTTTAGGAGTTTACCGCTTTGTTCAAGGACAAGTTCAAATTCCTTAACACAGGCGGCTCGATAAATATCGTAGAGAATATCATTAGGATCTTCGGTCAAAAGATGTTGGTAAGCATTCTCTAATGTGGCAATACATCGATTCAGATAGTCTAGGTTAATACGCATTTAGTTTATGTCGGTGTTTATGGTTTAGTTGCAATCTGTGTGTCATCAATATGCTTCAAACCCCAAATGGTTATTACTTTCAAAACCGATCGCAAGCTTTTTCCTTTTTCGGTGAGTTGATAGTTCATGCGACGGGAATGATTGCTGTAAGGCTGCTTTTCCGCTAGACCTAATTCTTCAAGCAGCTTGAGGCGGTTTGCCAAAATATTAGTGGAAATTCCTTCAGGGGATTCTAAAAACTCTTCAAAACGTTGCTTACCGAAAAACATCATGTCTCGGATCACAAGTAATGTCCAGCGATCGCCAATCAGATCTAATGTGCAAGAGACAGGACAGGGAGAGCGCCTTGGTTGAGACATAGAAAGATACATAGCATTATCACTTGCATTTTACAACCTATATTTGCTAAATTGAATTGTAATTTGCAAGTTAAAAGCTAAAAATTGAGGTTGTATGATTAAACTTTACTACGCTCGTCCCTCTGCCTATGCACGCCCCGTGTGGTTAGCCCTATTAGAAAAACAGCTTCCTTTTGAGTTGATTTCGGTTAATTTAGGTGGTGAACAATTTGAGCCTAAGTTCTTATCTTTGAATCCATTTAGTCATGTTCCAGTTTTGTTTGATGGTAACTTTAGGGTGATTGAATCCGCAGCGATTCTAGATTACTTGGAAGCGAAATATCCTTATCCCTCTCTATTACCGACAGAAGCACAGGCTTTAGCAAGGGTGCGGATGGTGCAGATGGTTACGTTTAATGAGTTACTGCCTGCAATTTTCAGGTTACTTGTTGGTGAAAACTCAACCGAAAAATCCATAGAGCTTGAATACGCCCAGCTACGAGCCACTAACACGCTCAGTTTCCTAGAGGGATTATTAGGAAATTTATCCTACTTTGCTGGAGAACAACTGACAATGGCTGAGATTGTGGCTGGAACGCTGATTCACAGGATGCCAGACTTGGGAATCGCGTTGACTAATTATCCAAACCTAAATGATTGGTCGGATCGGTTATTGACTCGACCTACTTGGCAACAGATACAATTGAGTCCAGAGGAATGGAGCGAATTTAGGCGCAGTATGCGTGTAATCCCCAAGATTTGGCAGCGCCGTCGTCACCAACGGATTAAGGCTCTATCACAATAGCAAATTTAGATTGCTGAAATGGTAGCAATAAAATACTGAGAATCAGAGAAATTTCATTGATAAAATAATCGCGTTGATCGATTTTGAGGGTGCGATCGCTTAATTCCAAAAACTTCCAATCTGTCCCCGTTGTCACACAACCATAAACTGTTTGACTTTCCAAACCAGACTTTGCATTTAAAATTTGAGCCGCGATCATTTCGGCTGCACATTGCCCCAAGCCTGCCTTGATATTTTCATTTTTTGCCTCGACCAACATGAGAACAGGCGATCGCACTTCATAGGAATCTTTGATTGCGCTGAGAATATAGTCGCAGTAACCTGTTAAACCTTGAGTCGAGTCAATATTAAATTCTGTGCCAGAGAAAAACCCAATCTCATAATTTAATTGACGGCGTACTTCCAACAGCACAGGCGCAATTACCATTTCTGACCGTGCTTTTTCCGTATTGATCGCTGTCGCTAGGGCAAGATTTTCATCCAGTGCGATCATCAAATAATCACTAGCTTGTGTGGGTAAAATTTCGAGAAAAAGTCTTTTCGGTTCTTCGACAACTAACCCAAAAGCCTCTCGAACGCGGGATAGAGTAAATTCGCTATAAGCCATTTGAATGTCCTCCAAACAAAAAAGGCGGCGCATCGCGCCGCCCTTCTATTTAAGTTAAATCGCGGCTGCGCCACCGACTACTTCCAGAATTTCTTGAGTAATCGCGGCTTGACGTGCCTTGTTGTACTGCAAAGTCAGTGACTTGATGAGATCGCCAGCATTCTCTGTGGCATTGCTCATCGCTGTCATCCGAGAAGCCAATTCGCTAGCAATCGACTCTTGCAATGCGCGGAGGATTTGATTGCTGAGGTAAAGCGGTAGCAACGCTTCGAGAATTTGCTCAGGGTTTTGCTCAAAAATCAATTCCTTAGGCAATTCCTTAACCGTGATTTCGCGCTTTTCTACCTCGACTTGCAACTTACCGCTACGAGTGATCAAACGGAAAATTTCGTCATCTTTTGGCTCTAAACCTTGAGGTTCGAGAGGCAGAAGCGTTTGGACAGCAGGACGAGAACTGATCAAAGACACAAAACGGGTATAGATCAACTCAACGCGATCAATTACACCACCCAAAAAAGCGGAGGTAATTTCATCGCCGATCGCATTGGCTTCGACAGCGTTAGGGATCTGATTGAGGTTGGTGAACTTAGCGGCAATTGGCTGATCGCGACGGCTAAAGTATTGAGTCGCTTTACGACCAACTAAAATAAAGGTGTAATTAAGCCCTTGTTCTTTTAATTCTTTAGCACGAGCTTCAGCACGGCGGATAATCGTGGAGTTATAGCCACCACAAAGCCCGCGATCGCCTGAAATTACCAGAAGACCAACGGTTTGAACGGGACGCTTTTCGAGTAGAGCCAGATTGACATCCTCGAAGGAGATGCGCTGCTGAAGACGATATAGAACTTGTGCTAGGCGATCGGCAAAGGGGCGAGTTGCAATAACTTGCTGCTGAGCGCGTCTGACCTTTGCGGCGGCGACAAGACGCATTGCTTCAGTAATTTTGCGCGTATTCTTAACAGTGCCGATGCGATCGCGGATGGATTTGAGGTTAGCCATGAAACTAAATTGCTACTTGCTATAGGAATACTATGAAAATTTCGGATATTACAGAAGACACTTGAGTATCCTAAGTATCTTAATAAAAAATTGCGCCTTCAAACTGCAAACTGCTGTATATTCTGAAAAAACTGAAATAACCACATTAATTCTTAAATACTTCAGGTATTGCTGACCAGTTGCCAGAGGGGATAAAGGCTGCCCAATAGTAGGGATACTGATATTTTTTCAGTAGATCTAGCTGAATCGTTTTGAGGGATTGGCTGCGCCCTTGATTTGCCTTGAGGTTTTGGTAATAGCTCTCAACTAACTTCCTTGTGGTTTGGTCGTTGACTTTCCATAGGCTCATCACTTGGCTCTCGGCTCCTGCGAGGGTAAAGGCACGGCGCAAGCCATATACGCCTTCGCCGTTGGTGACTTTGCCTAGCCCTGTTTCACAGGCGGAGAGAAATACGAGTTTGGTTCCGCGCAGGTCGATGGTGGTGACATCTTGGGCGGTGAGCAAGCCGTTGCAATTTGAGTCGGAGTCGTTGCAAGCTTGGCGCTGATTGAAGTTGGCGAGAACTAGGGCGGATCGCGAGAGAGGATTTTGGCGGATCGGGGTGTCGGGGTTGGTGTTGGGTGGATCGGGTAGATTCATCATAAATTGTTTCAAGTCTGGACGATGGTCGCGTGAATATCCATGAG
>JBAXTW010000262.1:0-3695 GCA_037129985.1 Pseudanabaena sp. ELA645
TTCCCCCTTCACGCTTTTTCCTAGGTATACCCACCTTTTCAAACAGCCTCTTAGGTAGTTGCCTTTCCGAGTTCTTTACTTTTGCTTGACATAATCAACGCATTCAGGTGAATCAACACACATACAGTCAATCAATTATGAAAAAACTCAACTGGCGCAAACTCCATCGCTTCATTGCTCCTATTTTATTTCTGCCAATTTTACTAACTACGGTTACAGGAGTAGCTTATAGATTGGGAAGAAGTTGGTTTAAGATTCCCAAAGGTGAAGGTTCATTAGCCGAAACCTTGTTAAGCATTCATCAAGGGGGATTTTTAGGCGAACAGCTTCGACCCTATTATGTTTTGCTAGATGGACTAGGATTAATTGGTTTGTTGGTTACGGGAATGTTTATGATGGGGCTTTTCGGTAAGCGTCCTCGCCGTCAAGCAGATATTTAGAAGATTTGTGAGAGGCTTCGACTTCGCTCAGCCAGCATATATTGTTGGCTGAGCGAAGTCGAAGCCCTATTTTTCTCATAAATGATTTAGGACTGCTATATGACAAAAAAATGTAGGGGTAATTCATGAATTGCTCCTACATTTTTTGATGTTTTTATACGGCAGTCATTTGAAAACCGCTACATATTTTTTATTGAATTTAAGGATTCAATTCGTTGATGACTTTATCGGTTTTGCGGAATTTTAATTCGGGAGGCGCATCGGGGAGATGCAGTAAACCACGAATTGCGGTGTCTAATTCTTCAAATCCAAATAGCCCTGCGCGATCAAAACTAACCTTGCCATCACCATCAATTAGGACTGTTTGGGGAACAGTGCCTTTGTAATAATAGGCTTCTTCAGTTGGGGCATAGCTCTTTTTTTGTAAATCCAAACTATCCACAGAAAGCGCAATTAAACTGACAGTTTTGCCATAAAAGCCCTGAGCAAGATTGAGGATTGGTGAAAATCGCTTGCAATCAGCGCTGTCATCGACATAGAAAACCAACATCGCAGGACGACCCTTCTCAAGGGATTGGGCTAAACTAATCCGAGGTGGCACAATTGAGCCATTGCCGCCATAAAGGGCAAATATATTGCCGTCGAAGTTATCATCGGTAAGCATGGCTTGGACGGGTTGAGCATTACCTAATACTGTTCCGAACAATAAGCCGAGACTTAGACAACTTACGATCGCTACACAAACACATAAATTCAAAAAATATTTTGATTTTTTTAGCCAATTTCTCATTATCGTCAATCTGTCAATATAAATTCTGCTATCAAACACTATATCGACAAGAAAGCCCTTAAACCAAAAACAATAGGGAGCGCAAAGTACTCCCCATTAAAAATATAAGGTTAGGCTGCACTTCGCGCAGTCTAACCTTACCTACGATTTAAAGAAAAGTATCAAATTAGTCGCCAAAGCCGTGGGCGCGGATTAGATCAAAAAATTCTTTTTTCATGGATGGATCTTGTCTAAAGACACCACGCACAATCGAGTTAACCATTTTGGTTTCAGGTTCTTTGACTCCGCGCCAAGTCATGCACATGTGCTGCGCCTTAATCACAAACGCGAGTCCTTTGGGCTTGATCAAATCCTCGATTGTGTCAGCAACCATGATCGCCGCCTCTTCTTGGATATGGGGACGACTCATCACCCAGTCCACAACCCGATTAAATTTGGAGATACCAATTACGCGATCGCTAGGTACAATGCCAATCCAAGCCTGTCCAACAATCGGCACAAAGTGGTGGGAGCAAGCTGATCGCACTGTGATTGGTCCAAGGGTATAGATTTCGTCAAGTTCTTTGGCATTGGGAAAGTCTGTGACCTTGGGCATGGGATGATAACGTCCTTTAAAGACTTCATCAACATACATTTTGGCTACCCGCTTGGCAGTTTCTTTGGTGTTGTGATCGTTGGCAGTATCAATAATCAAAGAGTCAAACACACTTTGCATTTTGCCTTCGATTTCTTTCTTTAGATCTTCTCTCTCGATATCACTGATGTGATGAGCGATCGTGTCATTGGCAAAAAAAGGATCGCCAGCCGCAATCACGCGATCGCGAATAATTTGCGAAATCGCTTTGCGAGTGGGTAAAGATTCGAGAACTTTGACGGGTTTTGAATCGATGTCAGGTTGGCTAGTAGCGGGGCGAGAGATGCTGATCGTCATGGTGTGATACTTACTAAATATCCAGAGGTTTAAATTAAAAATGAGGAAGCCAAAAAAGTATCGAGAAATTGTTAAACATCTAAAAATTTTGTTTGAGCCTAATCTGGGTTGCCAGCATATAAAAGCATCTAGTTAGTCATTCAAACTATAAAATTTAATATATTCTCTCATATTCGCCGATCCGTGGAAGTTGCTGCTTCTCCCTATGGATTGAACTTGAGCGACCGTTATTTAACATTCCTACACAATTCTAGACTATTCGTTCACGGGTTCGGGCTTGTTGGGTTAAGGTTGAGTTAATTCCAGCCCAAAGATGGATTATTCGACATAAATTTAGTTCTTATTAAGCTTTTGCTATAAATAATTTCGTTTTTGATTATGTCATGATTGATTGGTTTGTCAAGGTGATCGCCTCCAAAAATCAATCAAATAGCGATCGCCTCAAGATCGCCTTTTCTAATTCGCTCGTATCAGCATTTAGGATTACTGTTTATCTTTTTCTGATTCTAAATTTATTTTAATCGACTTATTTTGATCGACTTATTTTGATCGACAATTACAGTTGCGCCAATTATTTCTGGCAAGTTAACTTGACTAATAAATTGCTCTAATGCTTGTCGAATTTCTATGGCGATCGTTTCAAAGGGAAACCTTAAATTAATTAAACCGCAATGCGTATTTGGTGGATAGTTTTTGAAAGCTCGGAGAAGTAAGCAAGTGAGGCAAGAATCTGTTTGCGGGTAACTGCGTATTCTTGGATTACTTCGTCATGGTCATGCCCACTGCGAGGGAGCCAATAATCACGTCGATCGGAAGACGAGTTACTGGGTTGCAAAAACGTCCTCTTTCATTAATTGTAATATCTGAATCAGTTTTGGTTCAAGCTGAGAATTACGCTTGACAAATTTGCGAAATGCTCGTTTGAATTTTGGCGTTAAAACTAGTTCTCTCATTCGTCTTCTGCCAAAGTTGCTTGTAGTTCAGAAATGATGTCTTCTATGGGTTGAGGTTTTAGCTCTCCACGATGAAAGGCTGCGATCGCTTTTTTAGCATCTTGAGCAATTTCCTCACGACGAGCCTCAATCATTTGATTTTTAACAATCTCTAAAAGCATTTCTCTTTGTTCGATTGAAAGTTGATTAACTGTTAAAATTGCTTCTTCTAATGTAACCATTTTCGATCTCCTAATAAGTTTAAATGTCTTGATTATAGCGAATTCTCAAGAATTTTATTCAAATTCACATCATTCACATATTTTCCTTGTTACCTCTCTCCTTCTACTATTTTAACCTCTTTTTATGTTAAGTATTGATTTGCTAATTCTAAAAACATAATTGCTCTTTCTATATTCTCTTTTGCCTCAACTTCGGTTGGATTAAAGGCTGCGTCGTAGTCAGATCTAATGCGTGACTGTTCTGCTTCGATTAGATATCGATGATATTCTGCTGGTAAGCGATTTGTCTTGGCAAATGTTTGTCCAAATGGCTCTTCTGGGTTTGAGGGGATTAATGTATAATGAGTTACGAATATAGCT
>JBAXTW010000263.1:0-3664 GCA_037129985.1 Pseudanabaena sp. ELA645
TTATTGTCCCGTCAAATGTTTTGACCTATTTCAAAAATCAGCGAACCGTAAGTGATCAACAATAAGAACAGTAATTTTATTTTTAGCCATTAGAAATTGATTACTTATAGTTGTGGCAAGAGGTGTCTAATCATACTTCAAAAATATAGCGCACCAAAATTTTTGTGATAATTTCATGGATTGTAGTGGTGTATTACTTAATAATTAATGGCAACCATTATGCGATGAAAATTGATTTGGCGATCGCCTGTACCCGATTCTGTAGTATCTTGATTGAGTCTTGGCGATCTGAATATATATGGAAAACCGCGATATATTCTGATACCTCACAAAATTTTAGGCTTATTTTATACCCATGTCGAAGTCATCTGGAATCAACAAATCTACCCAACAAAAAAAATCGGCGATGTTGATATACATTGCTATCGGTACTGCTGTAGTCGCGGCAGGTATGGGAGGGGCTTACTTATACTTTAGCCAGCGATCGCAATCAATTAAGGGGATGTTGGGGGCAGTAGCCGCGATTCCCCAAGAAGCACAGGTGGTGATGGCGTTTAACACTAAAGCTGAGCCTTGGAATAAATTGGCTCAATTTGGTACGCCTGCTTCACAAAAGTTGATCAGTGATGGGCTGAATAAATCCCCCCTAAACTCATTGCTAATTCAGAGCAAGACCGAGTATGGTCGCGACGTGCAGCCTTGGTTGGAAGGCTATATCATTACCGCACTAGTTCCCAATAAAGCCCTGCCCCAAGCACCTGCGGCAACCTTAGTAATTGCCCCAACCCGTGATAGTGGCAAATCTAATGCATTTTTGGTGAAATATCGCGATGCATTGACGCAGCAAGGGGCAAAATTTACGCCCAGTATATATAAGGACGTAACCTATTACGAGTCGCCTTCGGCTAGCCCAAATAATAGTGTGGTAACAGCCGATATTGGTGGACAGTATGTGGCGATCGCTACCAGTGCTACCTTAATTCAACAGGCGATCGATACCTATAAAGGCACTAGTCCATCCCTCGCGAAAAAATCGATTTTCGCCCAAATTTATGGTTCTAAGAATAAAAGTCAAACTTTAGATCGCGAAAATTCATTATTGCAAGTCTATCTCGATGGTGAAGTAGCCTTAGAATTTATTGGTTCACAAGCAAAACTCAATCTCAACGAAGCTGCGATCGCTCAATCAAAAAGAGAACTAGAAGCCATGACTCTGACTGGCGGCACACAGAAGGAAGGATTGCGTTTTGAAATCAATACCTACCTCAAAAATGATAATGCTAATCCCCTTGCGAATTATGAAGCCAAGGTTCTAAATCTATTACCACAGGAAACTTTCTTGTTAGTGTCGGGGGTAAATCTCTATCAGTCTTGGCTATCTCTAGTCGGGCAAGCTAGAGGAAATGCGAGTTCTGCTCAATTGATCGATCAAATTCGCAAAGGTGTCAAAGAGAGTACGAAACTTGACCTAGATCAAGATATTTTACAATGGATGAATGGTGAATTCGCGATCGCTGCTATACCGAATAATCAGGGGATTTTAGCGAATCCAGGGTTTGGATTTGTGGCGATCGCCCAAGGCAGTGATCAAAATGCGGCTAAAGTGTCCCTCGAAAAAATTGATAAAGCCGCTCAATCTTCATCACTAGGCTTTTTACCGAAAGGGGTTGATCTCAAACCGAAACAAATTGGGGATAAATCGGTAGTTGCTTGGGCGATCGGGAATACTAATGTCGCGGCTCGCGGTAATTTAGACAATAACTTTGTGTTTTGGTCAATGGGTGATCTCGCCGATACATTCGTTCCCAAACCTGCACGGACTTTGCCTGAGAGCAGTTCTTTCCAAATTTTAACCACTGGGCTTCCCAAATCCAATGGTGGTTATTTCTTTCTCAATATGACGACAGCACTCTCCCTCGCTGATCGCCTTTTACCACCCGAAGTCAAATCGAATCCTAGTTTTACAGAAATTCGCTCACTACTGGATGCGATCAATGGAATTGCGGTGACTTCCACTAATGTCGATGCCAAGACGACACGCTTAGACTTCTTGTTCACCCTTAAGCCCACTCCTGGGAATTAGATCGCGGAGAAAAAAGTGACCTCTATCTCCATCAACCAATTTACAAATAATCTGCAAGCCTTTGTAAAGCAAGTAGTTCAACAACATACTCCCTTCAAAATCACGAGTCAAGATGGGGCAGATTTTGTTGTGGTCAGTGCTGAAGATTGGGAGCAGCAGCAGGAAACTTTGTTTGTTTTGCAAAATAGCAACCTTATGCAACAGATATCTCGTTCTATGGCTACTCATGCCCACAACCAAGGTTACTGCCCCAATCAGGAACAACTAAATGAGATACTTAGTTTTTGAGGGTGATAGTTGGGACAATTATCTTGTTATTGTTTCCCAAAAAGTACGCGGATTAATGATTGAAATGTTTTGAATTGGATGCAAGACAAGTAAATCAGTATCTCCAGTAATTAGATGTGAAGCATTACCATTCAGGGCTAGATCGATAAACTTATCATCCTTAGCATCTCGGCATAGCCTCACCTGATGTAAAATTTCGATAAATATCCATGCAGTTTTAATGCGGATGGATAATCCATCAATATCTTCGGGATCGATATATTTAGCAAATTTTGAACGCCTTAACACAGACAGGATTTCTCTTAGGGTGTCGGTCGAATACAGAATAGTGCCATTATCTTCTCCCCAATTCAAAACTTTGGCTGAAATGGAGTTAGGGGACAAGATGGCGCTGACTAAGACATTTGTATCAAGAACTAGGCGCATAAAACTATTGATCGTCGCTCAGTAGTTCATTTAACTTTTCTTCAGTTAAACCACGCTTTTGAGCTTTGTTACCTATGTTTTCTCTAAATTGTTGAAATTCTTGAATATTGGTGCGTGTAATGCGTTGATAGTCTGCGATCGACATGATCACGGCAACATCACGATTTTGTTTGCGGATCATTACTGGTTCGCGCTGTGCTTTGTCTATGACTGAGCCAAAAGCTTGTTTGGCTTCTGTTGCTGAAACAATTTGCATGGTTTTACCTATTTTTCTTACATTATAGACAAAATAGATAAATTGTCCTCACAATTCAAATAGCGATCGCGGTAAACCTGATTGCCTGACGATTGATTGAAGTGTGCCAATTTTGACTTCTGAATAGTTAGGCACGGGAACGGTAATTGTCGAATCATCGATTTTCTTTTGCATAATGATATGGCTACCGCGCTGCCTAACTTGTACGAAGCCATGCTCAGTTAGGATTTGACAGACCTGTTTCGCGGAGAGAATTCTTAATTTACCCAATCGCCACCTCAATCTGCGTCACATAAATTTCTGAGTACATTCTTGTTAAAATTTCTTGTGGGCTTGCCATTTCAAAGAATAGCTCGATCGCTTCGACTAAATTTTTTCGAGCTTCTTCAACTGATTCTCCTTGACTAGCGATATCAATTTGAGGACAAAGCGAGACATAGCCATTTTCTTCTCGTTCGATGATACAGGTTAGTTGTTTGAGTTGTTTCATGATTTTGTGTTCGTTTTTTTACGACTTTGATAATTGTTCAGAATTAGTACATTTTATCCCATGCGTAAATACTTACCGTTCGCTGATTTTCTTAATGCAAATGACATTCATTAATTTGCAC
>JBAXTW010000264.1:0-3649 GCA_037129985.1 Pseudanabaena sp. ELA645
TCATAAAAATAAATGCCTCTACCAGTGGGACGAGTAACAGGCTCACCCTCAATTTGGACTTGGTGCGATCGCAATACTGCTACCGCTTGCTCAAACAATTCAGGAGCAATATCAAAGGCTAGATGATTAGCTCGTGTAAATTGCCTCTGCGGATCGAGATCGGGCGGCGTAAGTTCTGGTTCCCAAAACAAATCGAGAACTGTGCCATCGGGAGTTCTAAAATTCGCAACTTTACCTGCTGCTACTAAATCGATTAGAGTACTGGGAACCTCATCACCAATGAGTTGATGCAGTCCCAAAATACTGCCATAAAAATCACAAGAGACTTGCATATCCCGCACATTCAAAGCAATGTGATGTACTCTTCGTAAAGCTCCATTCGAGATCGTAGATAGCATAGTTGAACTATTGGATGACATAAAATCAGTTCTAGTTAGGTTTACCAATAGTGTAAGACGGTTAGCGCAAAGTTTTGTGATTGAACAAGTCTGAAAAGCTTCCTAGAGTCATAACTTAAGATTGAGGAGCGGCAAACTTTGCTAAACGTTTCGCGAGATAAGTATATCTATGCCGATCGCTAACTTGTTTTACCGCCATCCCGATCGCCTTCGATTCCCCAACAATGATGGCAAGCTTTCGCGCACGAGTCAGCCCAGTGTAGAAAAGATTACGAGAAAGCATCAGAAAATGCTGCATAAACAGAGGCATGATCACCACAGGATACTCGCTGCCCTGCGCCTTATGGATCGTCGTTGCTCTGGCGAGACCAATCTCATTGAGATCGGCATAATCATAGGTCACTTGCCGATCTCCAAATATAACCGTGACTTCCCGTTCCTCCAAATCGACACCCGTAATCGTGCCAATGTCACCATTAAAAACCTCACGGTTATAGTCATTCACCTGCTGCATAATGCGATCGCCCAAACGAAAGATCGTATTGCCATACTTAATTTCGGGCTTCATGGCATCAGGAGGATTGAGAAGTTGTTGCAAGACAACATTGAGATTGCGCGTACCAACATCCCCTCTAGTCATCGGACAGAGAACCTGCATATCCTGCTGAGGGTCAAAGCCCAGACGCGGTAACAACTCCGTAATAATGTCACAAATACCCTGCTGACCAGCTTCAGCATTGGGCATTTCTAGCCATAGACAATCAGATTGAGGCTGATTAGAGACTTTTTCCATGTTTGGAAACTTACCCGTATTGATACGGTGAGCATTCTGGACAATTTGACTTGCCTGAGCCTGACGAAATACCTCAGTGAGCGTAATCACAGGAACTTGCTGAGAATCAATCAAATCTTTGAGAACATTGCCAGCGCCGACACTGGGAAGCTGATCGGTATCGCCGACAAGAAGTAGTTGAGAGCCTAATGGAATCGCCTTCACTAGAGAAAAGGCAAGAAACAAATCCAGCATCGATGCTTCATCAATACCGATCGCTTGAGCGGTCAGAGGATATTCCTGATTGCGTTTAAAGCCCATTGATTTCGGGTCAAACTCTAGAAAACGGTGAATTGTCTTAGCTTCACAGCCCGTGACTTCCTGTAATCTTTGAGCCGCCCGACCTGTCGGTGAAGCGAGAGCAATCTCCTTACCCATCGCTTTCCAGAGTGCGACAATCGTACGGGTGGTGGTAGTTTTACCTGTTCCCGGTCCACCTGTGAGAATAAGCACCGACGAATTTGCTGCCATCTCCACGGCTTCGCGTTGTTTGGGCGAGAGTTGGATATTTCTTTGGGTGGTGTAGCGATCAATCCAAGCTTTGACACGTTCAGGATCTGGATTGTGTTTTCGCTGCAATAGCTGATAAACCCGTTCAGCAAGATTCTGTTCAGTGTGGAAGTAGGTGGGCTTATAACAGATGAACTCTCCTTCTAAGCCTTGCATCACTAGGCGATCATTGATAGAGAGACTTAGAACAATTTTAGAGATAGTTTCAGGATCTGGCTGATAGTCTTCGATGGCAAGCAGTTTAATCGCTTTCTCTTCTAGTTCAGGGCGCGGTAAATAGCAATGACCATCTTCGGCAGCTTCCCCTAAACAGTGAAAGATTCCCGCTATGCTGCGAAACTCAGAACTAACTTCAATGCCAATATTCCGAGCAATCTGATCGGCAGTAAAGAAACCAATGCCATAGATATCTGTCGCCAGTTGATAAGGATTTTCGGAAACGGTCTGAATGGAATCATTACCATAGTGCTTAAAAATCTTGACTGCATAGGTGGTGGATACTCCATGTCCTTGCAGGAATACCATGACCTCCTTAATCGCCTTTTGGGTTTCCCAAGCAGTTTTAATCATCTTCACTCGTTTCTTGGCAATGCCAGGAACTTCAATCAGGCGATCAATCTCATTTTCAATGATGTCAAGGGTATCTAAGCCAAAATGAGTGACGATGCGTTTAGCAGTGACTGGTCCCACGCCTTTAATCAAACCACTGCCAAGATATTTCTCGATTCCTGTAATTGTGGCGGGTTTAGTTTCACGGTATTGAGTGACTTGGAATTGGTCGCCAAATTTAGGATGCGATCGCCATGTGCCTTCTAGGGCAAGTGTCTGTCCTGCTTGGATATTGGCAAAGTTACCGACTACGGTGATTAGATCTTGAGCCTTGGGTACTTTTAGCCGCGCTACGGTGTAGCCTGTCTCTTCGGAGTGGAAGGTGAGGCGTTCGATGATGCCTTGGAGGTAGTCGGTGTTGTCAGGCATAAGCCAAAAGGACGGATAAATGTAGCGATCGCTTTACCATTATTAGCTAAAATGTTGTAGTGCTACAATTGATTGGCGATCGCTCAAATTAACCAGCGCAAACGATTATGTTACAGACAATCCAAGGAATATATCGGAACGGTAAAGTCGAGTTAGCGGAAATCCCAAAAGATATTACGGAGAGCCAAGTTTTTGTGACTTTCTTTAAGCCTCAGTCAGCCAGTCTCGCTAGTCAGTTTATGTCGTTTGGGATGTTTTCAGGTTCTCAACAATCGACTGAAGCTGATTTTAGAGATGCTGAGTTTAATGGTGATATTGACGATGATCTTGGTTGGGTTTAATTCTCGCAATTATGAAATATATTCTTGATACCCATGCTTTAATCTGGTTTTTGGAAGGTAATTCTCGTTTAGGTTTAAATGCCAAAGAAATTCTTGCAGATTCAAGTAGTGAATTGATTTTACCTGCGATCGCTTTGGCGGAGTCGATATGGATTGTGAGTCGTGGGAAGACTTCGATTCCTTCTGTTGATGCTTTGCTAAAGGTAGTGAAGCAAGACAAACGACTATCTATCTATCCACTGGATTCTGATGTGATTGAGAAAAGTATCAACCTCACTTCTATCAATGAGATGCACGATCGCCAGATTGTATCAACGGCTTTAGTGGTAGAGGAGCAAGGAAATCAGGTTGCTCTTCTGAGTTTTGACCAGAATATTTGTGCTGCGAATTTGGTTAGGATTGTTTGGTAGTTTGACTAGTACAACGCGGCTAAAATGAGGTTACTTGTGAAAAACGAGGGCAAGGCTTTAGGCGATTAAATGGGTGTCCCAGACTTTAGCCTCCTTGTACTAGCTCGATCGCACTAATCTTTAATACAGGGCAACCGCACACGTTTCTTAACAAAAAAGGATATATTTCTTAACAAGTCC
>JBAXTW010000265.1:0-3632 GCA_037129985.1 Pseudanabaena sp. ELA645
GGCGCTACAAATGCCTAAATATGAAATTACAGCCAAAGCGATCGCCCAGTTTTTTGCCATATATCTTGAAGTGAGGCTTTTAGTAATAAGTAGTATTTTAACTGAAAAGATTGTATTTCAAAATGCAGTAGATTGCTTGAAACCCGTCTTTCCAACCAATTTTTTTTCCTTCTTTATAAGTTCTTCCATAATAGGAAATTCCCACTTCATAAATACGACACCCCATTTTGGCAACCTTTGCTGTAATTTCAGGTTCAAATCCAAAGCGATTTTCTTCAATTTTGATAGATTGGATCACTTCGCGCCGAAAAGCTTTATAACAAGTCTCCATATCCGTGAGATTAATATTCGTCAGCATATTTGAGAGCATTGTCAGAAAGCGATTACCGACCATGTGCCAATAATAGACAACACGACGTGATCGCCCACCTACAAAGCGAGAGCCAAATACGACATCTGCTTTACCATCAATAATTGGCTGAATCATGTTGGAATATTCTTGAGGATCGTACTCTAGGTCAGCATCTTGAACAATCACAATATCGCCAGTCACTGCCGCAAAACCTGAACGTAAAGCTGCCCCCTTACCATAGTTACGATCATGATGGATCACACGATCTACTTGAGTATATAGTTCCTTTTGTAATAGTTCTCTCGTACCATCAGTAGAATAATCATCGACAATAATAATTTCACAGTTATTCACTGGAGACGTTTTTATCGTAACTATAATTTCATGTATAGTCTTAACTTCATTATAACAAGGAATTACTACAGTCAATCGCATAGATAATTTTACTTAACAACTACACAGAAATTATTCATCCAACATTGAAAATAGCGATGCGTAAATTTTTGAAATCCCGTATTAACAACTAATACTTCTTTGAGCTTGTCATGAGTGTAATATCTTTTATGATCTTGAATTTCATCCTTACTCACTAGTTTAAGCTTATATGCTAAAAATTCCAACACAGGTTGCGCCCATATCGATGGCACAGTGAGAATCAACTTTCCATTTGGTACTAAAACACGATGGACTTCCGATATAATTTCCTGCTCATTCTCAATATGTTCTAATACAGCAAGCATTGTCACTACATCAAAACTATTGTCAGCGAATGGTAAATTTTTATCCAGTATTTGCTTTTGAACCTTGATATTGGCGATCTCAATATTCTCATTAACTTTATAATCTATTCCAACCCCCTGACTAATTTGAGGAGCTATACTTCTCAAAAAAGTAGCTGATCTGCCACATCCAATATCTAAAACATTAAAAGATTTCTCTATATATGGTATGACTCGCCGTAGTCTCATCCATCTTAAAATTGGCTCTAGGATTGGTTCATTCATCATGTTAAAACTTATTACAGTTTGTTGAGTATCAAATGCATCAAACAATAATCTTAATCATAACCCAAATCACACAAATGAGCATTTTAATTTTTATAGTTTCATTTATCTTAACCCTAACCAATATTTATATGTCAGGTAATAAATTAGACGAATATAAGCCATGTAAATGGAGGATTTCTTTTATAAAGACGTTAATCATTTATGGTTTAATTATTAGTTTGTTAACAGAGATATTAAGTGTTTCGCGATCGCTAAACTTCATCAGTATAACTATTTTTTGGATTATATTATTAATAATTAATCTAATTAATCTCAAATTTCAGAGCATTAAAAATCTATACTCGCGCTTTATAAATAAGATATTTTTAAATATTAACTCTCCTACTTTCAATACAATACTTATCATTTTAATTATATGTTTAGTTACAGCAATTATTTCCCCACCAACTAACTGGGATGTCATGACCTATCATATGCCGAGGGTAATGCATTGGATTCAAAATCAATCTACTGCTCACTATCCTACCAATAATATTCGTCAGATCTCTTTTCCTGCTGGGGCAGGTTATATAGTTACGCAGTTTCAACTTCTTACAGGTAATGATTTATTTGCTAATTTGCTACAATGGCTAGCTTTTTTAGGAAGTATTCTTGGAATTTCTTTGATTACAAATATTTTAGTCGGAGCTAGTGCTGAATGGATTGGAGGCTTAGTCTGCGCCTCTGTACCTATGGCAATAATGCAATCCACTACCACTCAAACTGACTTAGTTGTTACTTTTTGGTTAGTATGTTTTGTTTATTTTACTTTTAGAACTGATAAATACACTAAATCAGATATCTTTTGGCTGTCAGCTTCTCTTGGCTTAGGAATTTTAACAAAACCTACCGCAATTATCTATGGATTTCCCTTTGGTATAGTCTTACTAATTCGGATTTTTAGATCCCAATTAAAATTTAGCCATAAACATAACAATTCAAAATCAACAATATTAAATTTGATTCAAAGTTTAATTACAACTTCCCGAAAAATACTAACTCTAATAATTGGGAGTTTACTTCTATCTTTACCAAGTTACTGGCGGAATAATCAAACTTTTAGTAGTTTTTTAGGTGATGATAGTGGCACAAGAAATAATATTTTAGGGCTATTACAGCTATTTTCTAATGTGTTGAAAAACTTAGCGATTAATTTTGTAATACCTGGCTTTTGGGAAATAGTCAGACTAGTGCATGAATCTATTCTCCATGTTAATATTAATGATGTTAATCTCAATCTTACTGACATTAATAAGTACATAACGTTAACAGGTTCATTAAGATACTTGTCTCCCCACGAAGATTTTGTTGCTAGTCCAATCCATTTAGTTTTATTTCTTATTATCTTTTTTATATTATTAACGAAATTTTTAAATTCTAATACAACCAGATCTAATTCACAAATTAATAAAAATTCAAATATTTTAGCTATACAGACATTGCCAAATACAAATCAATTATTGCTATTAGCAACAGCTATTATACTAGGATTTTTAACCCATAGCTTTTTACTTAAATGGCAGCCTTGGGGAAATCGTTTGTTTTTACCTCTTACCGTACTCACCTCAGTACCGATTGCTTACATACTTACTCATATTTTTAGCAATAAAGCCAGAAAATTTTTTGTGTTATTACTAGCTATTACTTCAATCATGTATGCATTAACAACGATGAGACATCCTTTAATTGCATTGCCCGTCGTCACTGCTGAGCAAGCGAAGGAACAGTCATTGTCAATTCTATCGTTGGAGCGCAAGGATATTTACTTTAGCGGTGTGCAGAAGGAATTAAAAATTCCCTACCAAACAGCAGCTAATTTGGTCAATCAATCAAATTGCAAACATATTGGGCTTGCCATTGGCTATGACGATCCCGAATATCTATTCTGGATATTGATCGCTCGCGATCGCCAAATCAAGAATGTCAATGTCCAAAATGTGTCTAGGCAATCACCCCCAGAGTTTCCCGATTCAGCTCTATGTGCCATTATTTCCACGGTGGAAGATTTTTCACCAAATGCAGCAGAGTCTGACACAACTAACTGGCAAAGCATTAATATTTCACAAAGCCCGTATCTTAAGCTTTACCAAAAGTCTGGGGCGCTCTAAAATCATGGTCGGAAGCGTGATGTGAGAAATCAAGATAAAAACCGTGTATTTTATGTGTATTTGCCTGAGTACAAATACTTAACGCGAAGAAATTATTAAATAACTGTAACGTTTTCAAAACTGCTC
>JBAXTW010000266.1:0-3608 GCA_037129985.1 Pseudanabaena sp. ELA645
CTCCAATCAACTTCAACGAAATCAATAAATCTCATAAAATCTTGCAATCGAGATACTTGATCTTGTTTTTGCCTGCGCTGAGTCTCTAACAATTGAACTTGTTTGTTGATTTGAGCAATTTTTTGATTGATTTGCTGCAATTCAGCTTCTAGAGCATGGATTTTGCTGATATTACTCCAACCTAAAATATATTGACCACGATCACCTATGGGAAAACGATCATTTTTCTCATGTTTTTCCCCACCATGTTTAATCAATCCATTCCGAGTAATTGCACGGCTTTCATGCTGAAACTGTTCTTCTGTATCACAACAAACATAATTAAACTGCTTGCCTAACTGCTCTCGTAACCATTGAGCAAATATTTTATTCTCCTGCTTAATCTCCAATTTATGGGGAATCTGCTGTGGCTCGAAAGCTCTTTGCATAGGATTAGCCGCAATGGAAGTAACACGGTAATAAATCAGTCGTCCCCGTAAATTAGTACGATTCACATAGGTATTGACTTTTTGATAATTGGCATCGTCAACGAGAATACATAAACCAAAGCTACGGAGCAGTCTCTCGATCGCACCTTCCCATTCTTGCGCTTCTGGTCTAACTTGTAGAAGTTCACCAATAAAGGGGAGATTATCACTGTCAAAGTTCAAGGCATGGGCAAGGCGATCGCGGATATCTAGGCTATTGCTAGGAATTTGACTCTTGCGACTGCGTAAAGATTCTAGCTCTTTCTCTAGTTCCGTTTTCTGCTTTTGTAAATCAGCCTGTAACAGCTTTTGTTTATCTCGTTGTTCTTCTAAGTCTCGTAAAACCGCATCGATTTCTTGTTTAAGAGTGTCTCCTTTAGTTCTAGAATCATGGAAAGTGTCACGATCGCTATAATCGGGAAAGTTTAATTTTTGAGCCAGTCGATTATATTCGTCAGCCTTTTTCTTTCTTCGATTTACCTCTTGCTGACTTAACCCAATTTCTCTGGCTAATTCTTGCAAACGCTGTCCAGCAGTATCTTGTTTAATCGCAAAATCTAAATCTTTCTCTTTGTGACGTAAGTTTTCGAGATATAGCTCCCTTTCACTACGTTGGGCTTGTAATTTAGTCAAATCTTGGGCGATCACCTGTAGCGCTTGTGTCAATAGATTAAATTTCTTCGTAGCGAAAAATGCTGGTGCTACCGATATCAATTTCTGTAAGTTGGCAACCTCATTTTTTAATTTTGTGTACTTTTCTGCTTCGTCTGTAATTGGTTGAAGTGCATCCAGTTGTTTTTGGGCTTTTTGGATCGCAGTATGGCAAACTGTCAGATTTTCATAGCTTTCTTGCAACTCACAGATTTTAGTTTGCACATCAGTTTTTTCGAGCATATGGTTACGCACAAAATCATTTAAGCCACCAATCTCCTTGATACTGACAGTTTGATTGAATAAATCTAAGGCTTTTTCTGATTGAAACCCAAACCGCTTGCGAAATTGTTGACTATATTCAGTAAATTTGTCAAATGTCTCAATATTGTTTGCCTTTAAATATTTCTTTAGATCGGCAATATTTTTAGATTGTGAGAAATAAGATGTGATCGCCAATTCTTGATCGGCAATTACAAAAAACTTGCGTACTGAAGTATCTTCCATCCATAACACTTCTGCCAAGGTGACATCTTGTTTGCTGGCGCGATCACTAAAGTATGCTAACAAAACTGAAATTGTGCCTTTATCTCGTAATATTTTAGGCTTTGATCCATAGGAATCTTCCGCACGAGTGCGACCATAGGCTCCCTGGACATAGCTTTTCTCTTCCCGTTCTTTCTTGCCCGTTGAGCTAGAAGCTTGATTATAGTTCCGTTTTCGATTAGGAACTAATAAGGTTAATAAGCCATCTACTAACGTCGATTTTCCTGAGCCATTAGCACCAGTTAGTAATCCAATTTCCCCTTTTAAATCGATAACCCAAGGGCGTTGGTCAAATGTCCCCCAATTCAAAACTTCAAATCTTTGCAGGCGAAATCCTGCACTTGGCATGGCAGTATGATCAAATTGTTCAAGTAAGCTAGTTTGCATAGTTTTCTAGTTTTTTCTTCAAAGATTCAAGCATTTCTGCATCAATTTTAGCTTTAATGATAGGACGAACTTCATAGTTTTCATCCTGACTTGATAAGCTTTTCAGAAAGCCAAGATCTTGCATCTGGCTTATAAGGCTCTTCACTTCCTGTCGAAATTTATCCTCATTATTACTTTCTCCTAGAAAGGGTTGTAATAAATCTCGCAATTTTTCAATACTCAATACAAGTCGCCCAGTTGCGTCACTGGCATCAAATAGCCGCAGTTGTTCTCGCAACAACACGCAGAAAACTGTAACTCTAAAGGTCAATGGACGGCGAACTGTAAGTCGGGGTAACGGTTCACTACGATCTTCAGGATCAGGATCTGGCTGCTCTAAGTAAGCAAATCCCTCGTTATCATAGTTTTGGACTTGTAAGCCAATTTTACTAAAGTATTCCTTGATAGGAGTCAGGTAACTTTGTAAACGCTCCCAATGTTTGTCATCACTATAGATCACACCTTGGAGGAGTTTGATCACGACAGGGGCATAAGGTAAAGGTGCTGGAGGTTGCATAGGTTTAGAGAATGATCAAAAATTATTGATAATTATCGCCGAAAAATAATCTGTGGCACAGTCAGAGAAATTGGCTTTTCGTCTTCTAGGCTATCAATTGTGATCGATTCAATTATATTAAGATTTATCAAGTGCCGTTCAGCTTGTGCAGCGATCGCCACATAAGCCACAACCTCAGGTAATCCTTGCGTCACAGGATATATTTGAATTAAGTCCCTTAGAGGGATAACTGATGAATGTTCTAGGGTTTGGTTAATGCGCTGAACCAGTAAATCCTCATCCAAATAAAATTGTTGACAAAGTTCAGTAATTTCCTCATCTAGGGCAATATCTTCTAAGTTTCTAAAATCCAGTGAAAAGGTTGGTGTTTCTGTTGCTTCCAGTGGATTCAAGGGGCGAGTCATGACTAATTGGGTGATGGGTTGTCCTTCTAATTCCCAAAAGTCTGGCTCTGTCGGTTCATGCTTAACCACCTGTAAGACAAGACGTTGCACATCATTGATCAATTCTGCAACTAGCCGATTTTCTCTGATGTTTCGCTCATCCAACATTTGGCGCAATTTTTCGGTCAATCGGTGATTGGATTGCACCACATATTCACCCGCATCCAGTAAACTTCTTTCAATGTGATAGAGCAGCCGATACTCTTGAGTTAATGGTTTTAATTCATCTAATTGATAAACAGTTTGGATCATATTTTTTAGCTCCTGACGCTTATCAGTTGACATCAAGAAGTTCCAGAAAGCATAGAAACTACGTCCCTGCGGCGAATCCTTTAACTCCTGATCGGCATCTAAAACTCGACTGATCACTGCTCCTTTGCGGGTATCTTGCTGAAGCTGCGCTTCTTGAACTGTTCGAGCCAACTTCCGAAAATTTTGCTCAACATCTCTAAAATCAGCAATTAATTGTCGTGCCACTTGGTTGGCAAACAGAAATCTTTCTTGCAATTGGGTCTGGGTATAGCGCTCAACCATACCAGTTTTGCGAATTTGATCAAT
>JBAXTW010000267.1:0-3587 GCA_037129985.1 Pseudanabaena sp. ELA645
CAATATTACCAATTTCTTCCTTTGGCTCACCTCCCCGAAACACCTATTGAGCCAAGAAATAAATAAGGGAAATATGCCTTAATGTAGTAGCTCACATATTCGATATTGCCAACTTCTAAACCTGATTCAATACCTTGCCTGAGCAGGGGTAAAGTATTTTGACCAGGCTCTTTGCAAGCACAGACAAAAACAGCAAATAGGATTAAAACTTTCGTTTGCCATTCCCGCGACTGGTATTGGTCGAGTAGGGCCAGTGACACTTGCCCAGCATGATGAGCCGCTTTGAGGTCGCCCATGACTGTACAAAGAAGTCCATAAAACCCGTAGGCATACGCGGCGGGGGCTGAATACCCGCCGCGCTCGCAAAGCTGCACCATCGTCAGTACGATGACAGGGAAAATTTCTGGTTTGACCCGATGAGCTGGAGGGGAAATAGTGATGAGAATTTGTAAGGCTGCCAAATATTCTGGCTGGGTCATGGTTGCTTTACTGGGCAAATCAGCAAGGGTGGGAAGTTGCGGTAATGCCTGCTGCCAGTCGCCGTCAATCAAGGGAACACCTAATTTTGCGATCAGCTCTAATCCTGTTTCAACTGCCTTCAATTGTTCATCGGTTGAATAGATTTGAAGCAGCAGTTTATGTGATTGAATACAGCTAATCGTGTCTTTTGAATACTGAAATACCGTTTGAATGAGTGTTTTTGCCGTATCGAACTCAATGTTTGAGTAGTTAGCTTCAGCAGCGGCTTCATGCAGTTCTAAGGTGAAGGCATAATCTGCTTGCCATGCATCAGGGGGCAGTAAGCTAAGGGCGCTATTGGCATACTGAATTGCAGCACTATAGGCAGTTGAAGCTTTGGCTCGTAGGCAACCTGCCAGATTGAGTTGAGCAATTGTACGGCGCTCCTTTGCCTCATTGATGAGGTCGATGCTATTGTTGAAATGGCTGAGAATTTCAAACAAGTAGCCTGCATTAGACGGATGGTTGAGCAGCAATCGCCCAATCTTCAGATGAGTTTGCTGCTTCTGGCTTTCAGGAATTAGTGTATAGGCGGCTTGCTGTACGCGATCGTGCAAAAATCGATAGGTCGGATTAGCAGAGTTCTGAACATCTATTTGTTCCGCATCTTGGAAGAACTTATAGACTTGGCTAGTGGGTAAAATCAACCCTTCTTGCAACGCTTTCCACAAAGCCGTTGCTGCCTCGACAGGCAGTCGCTCTGCCGCGATCGCTAATGTCGTCAAATCAAACTGATTACCGATACAAGCCGCTAATTTGAGTACTTGTTGTGTTTCGGCTGACAATTTCTGCAACTGCAACGCCATAAACTCCACCACATCATCGGTGAGTGCCAACGCATTCACTTGGGCAATGTCGCATTCCCAATAGCGGCGATCGCGATCAAAGGAAATCTGTCCATCTTCATGCAATGCTTTCAGAAATTGGGTCGTAAAAAAGGGGTTGCCTTGGGTTTTGCGATCGACCAATTCCGTCAGAGGTTGGGCAAGTGTCGTCGAACAATTCAACGTATCCGCAACGAGATGATTAGTATCCTCAAACGCCAGTGGTTTTAGAGTAATGGTATTGACGACATTCTGCGCCTTCTGCAATTCTGCCACTGTCATCATGAACGGATGGGAAGGCGACACTTCATTATCTCGATAAGCCCCCAACAGCAACAGATAGCCATTGTCATTCATCAGTAGTTTGAGTAACTGAAGTGAAGCCAAATCAGCCCACTGCAAGTCATCCAAGAACAATACCAATGGGTGTTCGGCAGTTGTGAACAATTCAATAAACTTTTGGAATAATAGATTAAATCGATTTTGCGCCGCACTGCCCGATAACTCTGGTGCGATCGGTTGCTTACCAATAATCTGCTCCAGTTCAGGAATCACGTCAATCAAAACCCGTCCATTCTCACCCAAGGCTGCCAAAATTTGGGTTTTCCATTGCGCCAATTGGTCGTCCGATTCAGACAACAATTGTCCCATCAAATCCCGTAATGCTTTTACAAAGGCAGAGAGAGGAATATTGCGATTAAACTGGTCGAATTTGCCTTTGATGAAGTAGCCCCGTTGTTGCACAATCGGCTTGTGGACTTCATTCACAACAGCCGTCTTTCCAATCCCAGAAAAACCCGCCACGAGCATCAGTTCTGAACTCCCACTTGCCGCCCGCTCGAAGGCTTGCAACAACATTTGGACTTCTTGCTCGCGACCGTAGAGTTTTTCGGGGATCAAGAAGCGATCGCTCAAATCACGCTCTCCCAATTCAAACTCAGCAATTTCACCCGTTGTTTTCCATTGTGTCAAACACTGTTCCAAGTCATATTTGAGACCCAAGGCACTTTGATAGCGATCTTCGGCATTTTTTGCCATCAGTTTTGTGACAATCGCTGCTACCATCCTAGGCACATCAGGATTTACTTGCTCGACAGAGACAGGTACTTTTGCAATGTGACAGTGCATTAGCTCTAATGGATCATCCGAAGTAAACGGCAATGTTCCTGTCAAAAGTTTATAGAAAGTTACACCCAAGGCATAGAAATCAACCCGATAATCGATACCCCGATTCATCCGCCCAGTTTGTTCTGGGGCTAAATATGCCAAGGTTCCTTCTAGAATGTTGGCACTTTGAATTTCCTGGGTTTCCTTGGGCAACAAAGAGGCAATGCTAAAGTCGATCAGTTTGACTTGCTTCGATTCCAGGTGAATCAGGATATTGGCGGGTTTGATGTCCTTATGCACTACCCGATGCTGTATAATCCCATGGAGAATGTCGGCGATTTGGATGCCGATCTCCAACACTTCTGTAGTATCCAACGAATTTTGTTGGATATACTTGCGTAATGAAACCCCGTCGGAGTCCTCCATCACTATGGCATAACCGCTTCCCACTGATTCTAGTCCTATCGGTTTCACGATCCCTGCTATGGGCAGGTTTTTGGTGATTGTATATTGGTTGCGAAACTGCACCAACTCTCCCAAGTTCGGGTATTCTCGCCGCAGCACCTTTATCACCACTGGTCGCTGTGTTGACATTTGTACCGCTCGATACACTGCTGTCCGCGAACCTGTATAGATCTGCTCTACAAGGCTATAACCAGATATAGCTGGGAACGAATTAGTGGAGGTATTTATTGAAGATTTCATAATGACATTAATTGTGAATCGAAAAGTTTCTAAAGATCAGTAGAGGAATCAAATTATGAATAAAACCATTTTTGACCACATCTTTATCTTTTGAGTTACAGTTTGGACAATTTGGCATTTGGTAATTAAGTGTCTAAAAGTTCTTTTATGTTTTATCCTTACATCTGGCGGACTACCGTTTTTTAAAACCTTGAGGATTAAGGTTTGTCCATCCTTTATTTTTGTCGCCTTGTAAACCAGTGAGCTTTCGCTCTCATAAATTCATGTCAATTTTTCGTATTTAGAGAGAATAGTCATTGCGATCGCTTGGCAACTATTTTTGGACTATGCAATTATGTAGCAAGTAACAGCCCCTTTGCAAGCTTATGGGGTATTGAGTCAGGGCAACCGCACACGTTTCTTAACAAAAAAAGACAAATATCTTAACAATCA
>JBAXTW010000268.1:0-3574 GCA_037129985.1 Pseudanabaena sp. ELA645
TGAATTAGCTGCCAGTTTGATACTACCCGCAAGCTCTATGGTGAGATTCTTGGTGCAATGAGACAACTTAGCAAAACAGGCTTAGATCACCTTGGTATCAGGCTGCACTGGAATCAAGCGTAAATTTGGGTATGCCTTACCCTATTGAGACTTTTAGCCAAATAGTGATCATGATCTTTTAGACATTAAATATCCCATGACGCAAGATGCCAGAAATTTTTGACAATATGCAGAACCCTTTACTGCCAGAGTTACGCAAAACTCTAGATAAGGGAATTCGGGCAGATTTTTGTGTGGGTTATGTCAATCTGAGGGGATGGCGATCGCTGGAGGACAAGATCGAGCAGTTTGCGGGGACGGATGACGCACGTTGTCGCTTATTGGTAGGAATGCAGAAATTACCCAAGGATGAACTGCATACGTTATTAAGTTTTAGCAATACGGAAAATAAAGTTGATCTTGCCGAAGTTAATCGCATTAAACGCAAGTATGTCGAAGAATTTCGATCGCAGTTAAGTTTTGGCGCACCAAATAATCAAGATGAAGCAGCGTTACGAAGGTTGAGCGCCCAAATAAAGTCTGGAAAAGTAACGGTGAAATTATTTGCGCGACATACTCTCCATGCCAAGCTTTATCTAATTTATCTGCCTGAAATAACACCGCGTATGGCGTATTTAGGCAGTAGTAATCTCACGCTGTCAGGACTATCGCATCAGGGGGAATTGAATATTGATGTAAATGATCGCAAGGCTACAGAGACTTTAGAAACTTGGTTTGAGGATAAATGGAATGATAAATTCTGTGTAGATATTTCGCAAGAACTAGCGCAAATTATTGATGAAAGTTGGGCTAGGGAAACACTGATACCGCCCTATCACATTTATCTAAAAATGGTCTATCACCTGTCACAAGAGGCAAGGGCAGGGATATCTGAATATCGACTACCAAGAGAGTTTCGCTTGTTTGACTTTCAGGCGGCGGCGGTGAAAATTGCGGCGCATCATGTGAATAAGCGGGGCGGCGTGATGATTGCCGATGTGGTGGGACTTGGTAAGACGATTATTGGCACGGCTCTAGCAAGGGTTTTACAAGATGACTCATTTTTAGAGACTTTAATTATCTGCCCTAAGAATCTTGTCCCAATGTGGGAAGACTATGTAGCCGAATATCGCTTAATTGCTAAGGTTATGCCAATTAGTCGAGTGTTGGAAGAGTTGAAAGATTTACGGCGCTATCGGGTGGTGCTAATTGATGAAAGTCATAATTTACGAAATCGTCAAGGGCGGCGATATCGGGCGATTCGGGAATATATTGAAATCAATGAGAGTAAGTGTATTTTACTGACGGCAACACCATACAACAAAAGTTATCTGGATTTGTCTGCACAGTTTCAATTATTTGTCGAAGAGGATCGGAATTTAGGAATCCGTCCTGAGCGATATATCCAAGAACTTGGGGAGACTGAGTTTAGAAATCGCCTTCAAGGTGAAGAGCGATCGCTTAAAGCGTTTAACCTAAGTGAGTATGCCGATGATTGGCGGGACTTGATGAAGTTATTTATGATTCGGCGGACTCGTAGTTTTATTAAAAATAACTATGCGAAGACTGATTCTAAAGGACGCAAATATCTAGAATTTCCTGATGGGAAGGTGTCGTATTTTCCGAAACGAATTCCCAAGACTGCTAAGTTTGCGATTGCTAAGACCCTCACCCCTAGCCCCTCTCCCAAGGGGGGAGAGGGGAATAAGAAAGATTCTCTTGCTCCCCTTCTCCCAAGTAGGGAGAAGGGGTTGGGGGATGAGGGCATCGATCCATACGCTTTGCTTTATTCTGATCGCGTGGTGGATGTGATCAATGAGCTAAATTTACCGCGCTATGGGTTAGGTATTTTTGAGATTGAGAAGCCGATGAAAACTCCTACCGACAGGGAACAGCAGATCCTTGATGGATTGTCTCGCGCAGGTCGGCGGTTGATGGGATTTTGTCGTACTAATTTATTTAAGCGTCTAGAAAGTAGTGGATTTGCATTTTTACAGTCCCTTGATCGCCATATTTTACGCAACTATGTTTACCTCCATGCAATTAATAACGGGTTAGATATTCCAATTGGTACGCAGGATGCCGAACTTTTAGATACTCGTAATGCTGATGAGGATTCAGATTCATTAGTATCGACAGAGTTTGAGATAGAAGCAGAGGGTAACTCTAGTAGTGATGTGGAGGAAGAGTCTCGGACAGCCGAAAGGGGCTATCTTGATCGGGATTATCTTGACCGTGCTGCTACGGTCTATAAACTCTATGAGAGCAAATACAAAAAGCGGTTTAAGTGGATTCGTCCTACGTTGTTTAAGCCAGAGTTAAAAGCCGCCTTGCTATCTGATGCTCAAGCTCTAATTGATGTAGTTAGTCTCTGTCCTGAGTGGGAATCTACTAGCGATCGCAAATTAGCAACCCTTGTAAATTTGCTAAAAGTAGAACATAGCGATCGCAAAGTGTTGATATTTACGCAATTTGCGGACACCGCTAAATATTTAGGTGAGCAGTTACCCAAGTTTGGCATTGACAAGTTAGCAGTTGTCACAGGTAACACGACTAATCCGACCGAACTTGCCTATAGATTTAGTCCTAAAAGTAATAATAAACAGCTTAGAGTCCCTGTAAGTAATGAATTACGGGTATTGATTGCCACGGATGTACTTAGTGAAGGTCAAAACTTGCAAGATTGCGACATTATCATTAATTACGATCTGCCTTGGGCAATTATTCGCTTAATCCAACGCGCAGGACGGATCGATCGTATTGGTCAGGAGTCAGAAGAGATTCTTTGTTATTCATTTTTACCTGCTGATGGAGTCGAAAAGTTGATTAATCTGAGAAGCCGCTTACGTCAGCGCTTGGATCAAAATGCAGAAGTGGTGGGTACGGATGAGGCTTTTTTTGAGGGAGATGCTGATCAAATTGTGCGGGATCTGTATAACGAAAAGACTGGAATTATTGATGATGATGAGGATAATGAAGTAGACCTGACTTCTGAGGCTTTTCAGATTTGGAAAAATGCGACCGATCGCAATCCAGAATTAAAGAAGATAGTGGAATCTTTATCTAATGTTTCTTATTCCACGCGATCGCATACTCCTGAGATCACCAAGCCTGAAGGGGTGCTGCTCTATGTTCGCACGGCTGAAGGGAATGATGCTTTAGCTTATGTTGATCGCAATGGGCATAGTGTCACACAGTCGCAATTGGCGATCCTCAAATTAGCTGCCTGTGAGCCGAATACTCCAGCAATACCAAGAGATGAAAACCACCATGAGTTAGTTACGCAAGCGGCGATAATGCTAGTTAAGGAGGAGAAAAGTACAGGTGGTCAGCTTGGTAGTGCTAAGGGTGCAAGATGTCGCACCTATGAGCGACTCAAGCGCTATGTAGAACATGAACAAGAGCGAAGTCCTTTACTTGTGCCAACTGATTTACCCAAGGCGATCGATGAGATTTATCGCTATCCATTGCGGCAATCTGCGATCGATACCCTCAGCCATAGGTTTAAGGATGGGATTGATGATGAGCAGTTAGC
>JBAXTW010000269.1:0-3569 GCA_037129985.1 Pseudanabaena sp. ELA645
TATCTATGGTGCGAGCGAGTTCAGAGTAGTTGTCACGACTCCAGCGATAATTTGTGGGTTCAGGGGATAAAACTGACACGGTTCACTAAGGAAGTAAGAACAAAGAAAGGACTTTTGTAAAAAATCTGTAACAAACCTTTACATCTTAACCTGATTATTGGATTAGTAACATCCTTCTAACTAATCTTAGGTTTTGCAATCCTTATGCTGTAGTTATGGAAAAAATATTCACAGAACCAGCTTGGGTTTGATACAATGACACCGCAAGTAGAAACTACCCAATCTCCGCCCGAAGATTACAACTAATAATAATTTAGGACATTTTTGTGAGTAAAACGATTCAGCAGTTGGTTGATGAACTGCCAACCAATAACTTGACCATTTCCGCTTTGCGATCGCTCGACTTCATCGCTCCTGGTGAGTGGCAAAATGTAGTTGGTTTTGTCAACACAATTAAAACTGTGACTGGCGAAACTGACGAAGACCTCATTCAACAAATTGGCGATCGAGCAATTTATCTGTACAACGACCGTTCTCAAGGATACCAACGAGCTTTATGGCTGTATCAAACCGTTGATAGTACAGATAAAGAACTTGGTGCAGCAATCTTGGCTAATAAAGTTGGTGAAAAAATTCCTCTTGTGGGTTTTTTAAATTCAATAACTCCAAAATCCGAGAAAACACAGACCATCGATCTCTGTCTGAAATTAGTTGCTGAGCTAATAGCCTTCTGCCACATTAACGGTATTCCTAACGACAACATTGGGGATTTTATCGGGGCTTTAGAAGAGTATAGCGGTGAATCATTCATCCGTATGGCTGCCTTAGTTTGCTTTGATGGTTTGATTCCCTTAGGTTCTAACTTTGCTGATAGGGCATTATCTTGGATTAGCCTGACCAGCCCAAATGAATTAGAACAAAACGTGACCTTCCGAAACATTCAAGAAGTAATTCCTGGTCAAAACTCTGGCAGCAAACTGAGCTTCATCGTCGAAAGCTTCAACTCCGTTACAGGTTGGATGGGTAACTTAGTTGGTTCGCATGATTTATCACCAGAAAAGGTTGCTAACAACTTGCGAGGTTTTATTGATTTTTCAGGTGACAAATTAGATTATCTTGGGGCGTTCCTTGATGCATCGACTAATTACTACGAACATACTGGCACGCAGACCTTAGCACGTCGATTGATTGAGCGAGCTGTAGCTGAAATTTAGTGCGATTCACACTTACCAATCCGACCATCTTTACAAACCATGCGATTTATCAAGCCCGATAGATCGCTTTTTTGTATTATTCTGTGCGATCGCCTAGTCATAGTCCAGATTTTTAGGTGTAGCCAGTTGCGATCGCAACTCCCGTAATTCTTGATATATACTTGAAATTTAAGTCAAAACAAGAAAATATCATGACTGATGACAAACGCGACAACAATGCATTTGATACATTAGACGAAAATGAGCTATATCGTTTGGGTGGGAAAACGGCTAGCTTTATAATCCTGCCTGCGGAGATTAAATATCGCCATATCAAGATCGATGAATTAGAGAAGCCTATAACCGCGATCACCTACAATGGCAAGACCTACAGCTTGTTTCGAGCTAGCTCTGATTGGAAAGAAGTTGAAAAAATAACTAGTCGTCTATCGATTGACTATGTAATCACGGTAACTGCTAAGGGTTGGGCGATTTGGGTGTTTGAATATTAAGCGAAGTTAGTTAAATCATCTTGAAATTTCTCCCATCTTATGTCCCGTTGTATATATTCGGGTTGATGTGGCTTGTAAGGGGCGATCAGGCGATCAATCGTCAAGATTTCAGCGCGATCGCTAATTACTGGCACATCAGGATCAAAAGCAGTCGATCGCATTAACGAACTGGAAAACCCCTTAAAAATCATCACCTCATCAAGTTCATCATCAATCTTTAATTTTACTAATAGCACCTCTTGTGGATGCTGCACACTATAGGCTTCTAGCTGTTGACCTTGATTTAGAGACATAGAATTTTTTGACTGGCGTAGGAACTCAAACCGTAATGATAAGGTCAACAGCCATGAAGTACAGCACTTTATTTATGTTGACAACCCGATCGCTGATTCTAGCTTTGCCGATCGCCGTGATCTTATCGCCTTTATTTAGCTTGTCAGCGATCGCTCAAACCCCTTTTGGATTAAGAGGACAAGACGGCGATCGCGGTCGCGATGGGCGCAATGGGCGTGATGGACAGAATATCAAAATTGTTGGCGATGGTAAATCCATATCCCATGACCTGAATGGCGCAACTGGCGAAGATGGTGAAGATGGAACCGCAGGGCGATCGGCAAATAGTTGTGAACAGCCCTATCGTCCTGAATATTCACTATTAGGTGCATCGGGAGGTAATGGTGGTAATGGTGGTAATGGTGGACGTGGCGGCAACGGTGGCAATGCAACCATTTTTTATACCGATCTGGCTGCCCTTCAACAAATAGAAATTCAGAACGCGGGTGGTCTAGGTGGTCGTAATGGACAGGGTGCGATCGCGGGTAAGGGTTGTGAATGTCAAAAATCAGAATGGCGCATAAGATATTGTGATTGGAAAATTGAGCGCCGCCCATTTAAGGATGCTAAAGCTCCTTGGCAATATGACTCTACGGAAACACACCTTTGTCGGCGATCGTCAGATGATTTTGATTTCTTTAAATCATCGCCGAAGGTTTCGGAATATCGCCAAGATGATTGGTTGTATCGGCGCACAAGTAAGGGGGTTTCGCGTACTGATTCATATTCTTGTCAGGCTGGGCGCGATGGTGCGGCTAGTAGTAATGGACGCAATGGCGAAACAGGTTCCTATGGCAGGGTTACGCTCGTACCGCGTTTAGATATTCCTGCGGAAATAAACAGCGATCGCGAGGCTTTGGGGGAAACTTTAGGCAAAAAAGTTGGCTTAATTAAAAATATCTGGGTCGAGCGCAGTGGCTTGTCCCGCTTATTGCGTCCCAGTTCTGATGTGTCAGATCAATACACTTATCTCAAAGACACGGCGCGATTATTCTATCGATTTGAATGGGCGGCTCAAGCAACACCGCAAACATTAGGAATCGATCGCGTGGAGGTTGGGGCGATCGCCAATGTCCGCAATGAGACAGCAGGAATTGATTTTCAGATTCCTGCAACATTGGAATATCAAATTAGTAACGAGCCAAATCTGCAAGTAGTCAAAATCACAGGTGGTTTTGCGCCCGATCGCGTGAGTGCTTTTAAATTAGAAAAGATATCGGGTGTTGGTACAGAAAATCAGTTAGTCCTAAGCGATCGCGGTAATGTTCGTGACTTGCTTAAAGATACTCAAATCGAAGTGCAATGTTTTAGCAAAGAATCAGCAACAGGTATAATTGCTGATGATTATATTCAACGCCACAGCATTAAGTTCAAGGTTCCACCAAAACTGGAGCCGAGCAATGGTGCGATCGTTAATGGCAATATTTACACTTTGCCTGTGGGACGCTATTGTTCGCCTTGGCTCAAATAATTGCCTTACAAACAGATGTCATTTCAGGAGCCGATAGATCCGTTTCGGTATGAATCGGGG
>JBAXTW010000027.1:0-43048 GCA_037129985.1 Pseudanabaena sp. ELA645
ATTAGCCTGCCTTTCCCATTAGTTTTGCTTATCCCCTCAAACCCAGAAGAGCCAGATTATTAGCCTGCCTTTCCCATTAGTTTTGCTTATCCCCTCAAACCCAGAAGAGCCGCTTTTTTTAACTATTTATTTAAGCAACGTTTCTAATTGCTTCTAAGAGACTGCGTGTACATGCGCCTTTGTCGCAGAAAGCATCGATGTTCGCGCCATTAGACATAGCTTGAGCTTTGCCACCATCGGCTGCGGAATACGCCACAATTTTGACATGAGGATATTGAGTCTTAATTTGACTGGAGGCTGTCCAGCCATCCATCACGGGCATATGTAGATCCATGACCACAACATCTGGTTTATGTTTGTGTACTTTAGCGATCGCTTCTTTGCCATTATTCGCAACTTCTACAGTCCCTATGCAAGATTGTAATGAAAGAGCGAGTTGTAAGGTACATCGGGTTAGCTCGTGGTCATCTACCACCAAAACGCGGAGAGTTTTTGTAGAAGATGTCATGGTAAGTTCGGTAAGAAGGACTTGACAATTACTTTATTATGTAATTTAAGATACCGCTCTTGCGGATTTAAAGCTTCTACCGTAGGGACTAAGATCAAAAAAAGCGAGCCGCTTTGCGGCTCGTTTTTTTATGTGCAGACGAAACGTGAAATGTGTTTTAAGTTGCTGGTTGCAATTAAATATAAAATGTGGAACAGGCTAGAAGCCTGTTCCACTATCTAACAATTAATTAAGCCTACATACTTATCTACGCCATTGGACTTTGGGCAGAATCTGCTTATGATCAATGCGATCGCGATATTTGACGGCAAAATTTAGTAAGGAATCAAGTAAGGCATCGGAGAGGAAATGGGGTTGCAAGCCAAGATCGAGAAGATTGGTATTCTTTGCATTGAAATAATGTTCTTCAAGCTCCACACGCGGATTGTCGATATTTTGAACTTCGACTTTGATACCAAGGGTTTGCCCTGCTTTCTGCACCATCAGAGCCAGATCACGGATCGAGAAAAGCTCGGTAAATTGGTTAAAGACACGCATTTTGCCCGCTTCCGCAGGTGTGGCGATCGCCAATTCAATACAGCGCACAGTATCGCGAATATCAAGGAAACTGCGTGTTTGTCCACCCGTACCATAGACAGTTAGGGGATGTCCGATCGCCGCTTGGATGCAAAAACGGTTGAGGGCTGTACCAAATACACCATCATAATCGAGACGATTAATCAGCAATTCATCGGAGCCAGTTTCTTCAGTCAATACGCCATAGACAACGCCTTGGTTAAGATCTGTCGCCCTTAAGCCCCAAGTTTTACAAGCGAATTGGATATTGTGGCTGTCGTGAACCTTGCTGAGGTGATAAAAACTACCTGGTTGTTTGGGATAGGGCAGGGTATCTTTGCGACCGTTATGCTCGATGGTGATGTAGCCTTCTTCAATATCAATGTTAGGCGTACCGTACTCGCCCATCGTACCGAGTTTGACTAAATGACAATCGGGATTATGTTCTTTGATTGCGTACAGCAGGTTGAGTGTGCCAACGACATTATTAACTTGTGTAAGTACGGCATGTTCGCGATCGATCATCGAGAAGGGGGCGGAGCGCTGTTCACCAAAATGGACGATCGCCTCTGGCTCAAAACGGCGAAATGCAATCTGTAAAAAATCATAATTAGTGATGTCACCAATAAACAAGTCAATCTGCTGACCTGAGACGGCTTGCCACTTGTATATACGATCCTGTATCGAAGCGATCGGCGTAAGCGTCGCAACGCCTAACTCATTGTCCCAATGTCGGCGAATCAAATTATCTAAAACACCAACTTCGTATCCTTTGTTAGCAAGATGTAAAGCTGTCGCCCATCCGCAATAACCGTCGCCACCAATTACCAGTACTTTCATGAATTCTGTAGCTTACAAAAACTTTGAGTTGCAGTTTCCAGATCAACCCTATCAGGATTTGCATCACTTGTGATCTACGCGACCGAAATTCGTTCGGTTCTATGTGTTAAGCAATACATACAGTGCTTTGCACTAACTTAAAACCCACATAAATCTCTAAAAGCGGCGATTCTTTACAAGAGGGTTGCGGCGCTTCGCGCCGCAACCCTCTTTGGGTTTTCAGTATTCACGCAATTTAGCGGAGAGGATCTTTAAATTGATGATTGTAATGTATTGGATTAAGATAGCCTAAGAGTACTTTAAGTATTTTTAACTAGTTAGCGTAGGACAATTAGTCAAGTATGCTTCCGATTGTCAGACTTGCCCATCACCGTGATCCAGAAGCGATCGCCGAAATTGTTCGGCATCAGTTGCAGTGCCTTAATACAGAAAACCTAGAAGAAGGGATTGGCATATCAGATCTTGAGGTTAAGGTTACCATTGACGATAGCAGCTTAGATCTGCAAATCCATACAAACTCAGTTCTTGACAAGGAAAAAATCCTGACATTAATCCGTTATGAACTGCAAAATTTGCATATAGAATCAGTGGCAAAAGTTAGGGTTCAATGTTGGCGCAATGATGAAGAGTTTGATCAAACCACTACGGAAGAGCTTAATGCACCGACTCCTTTGTGGACGGAGCAGTTTATGATAGAGCCTTCACAATTATCTAAATATCAAAATTTGGACTTAGATTTAAGTGAATGGCGATCGCCAGAAGCAAAAATTCCAGAAGCTAAACTTCCAGAGACAAGAGCTGCGGAGCCACAGCTATCTAAACACTCGGTCTTACAACAGGCGATCGCCCAAATTGCGGCAACTAGTGATCACGCAAAAAAACATTTGGTTACTAATGATTTGCCACCCATTGAAGAGTTAGCAGTCTCTCAAAATCTAATTAACCGAATTGACAAAGATATAAATACACCAATTTCAGCTTTGAAGATGGCTAGTGAGGAACAACATCAGGCGGCGATCAATGAAAACTATTGGCAGTTGTTGTTGGTGGGAGGTTCGATTGTTCTATTAGGGTTGGGGATTGGGGCGATCGTCAGAGCCGTAACCCTCAAAAATTTAACCGACAAAGCTCCAGTATCAGCATCTGACTCATCGGTTTTAACGGATCCCATAAATTCAAAAAACAATTCAAAAAACAACTCACTCAACAATTCAACCAACACTAACGATCCAACCAGCACTAACGATCCAACTAAACAACCGACTCAGACTAGTACTCAGACCCCGAATCCAAGCGATCCCTTAGCGATCGCTAGCAGCCCATCGAGCAGTTCCGTAAAACCCAATCCTTATACTGGAGTAGAAACTGCAACCCCAACTCCAAATAGTTCTGAATTAACAACTAGTGCATCGCCGCTAACATCATCGGCTAATCAAACTATCACCTTAGAAAAGTTTAATCTCATTCAAAAGGGAATGACCATTGAACAGGTTGAGAAAATTTTTGGGATTTCTGGCAAAATTATCGCTGAGACAAATAGTCTTGATACGGTTGGACGAGTTTATTCATGGAAAAATCCAGAGGGCAGTAATGCGATCATTGAGTTTAAAGATGGTCAAGTTGTGGCTAAAGCCCAAGCAGGTTTATAGAAAATCAAAGATGGCGCAACGCGCCATCTTTGATTTATGTGTCTATTGCTATAAAATTACTTCTTGGGTGATCTAATGTAAAAGCCTAACGGGAGCTAAATTTTTTGGGTATCGACTTACGCAGCTATGTCTATTTAGACAACTTACAGCGACAACATGCTGCTTACATGGGAACGATCGCACAAGGCTTTTTACCCTTACCAGGTGATACTTCCCTCTGGATTGAGATTTCCCCAGGCATAGAAATTAATCGGATTACTGATGTCGCGCTCAAAGCAACCTCTGTTCGCCCTGGGTTGCAAATCGTAGAGCGCTTGTATGGTCTATTAGAAATACATTCGTCCAGTCAAGGTGAAACCCAAGCGGCGGGGCGGGCAATTTTAGAAATGCTAGGCGTAACCGAAGAAGAACGGATTAAACCGCGATTGCTTTCTAGTCAAATTATTCGCAACGTGGACGCGCATCAAACCCAATTAATTAATCGGTTTCGACGAGGGCAAATGTTGCTGTCGGGACAAACTCTCTACATTATGGAGGTTGAACCTGCTGCTTATGCGGCACTTGCGGCAAACGAAGCGGAAAAAGCTGCCTCGATAAATATTTTGGAAATTGTGGCGGTTGGTAGTTTTGGGCGCTTATATCTTGGTGGTGAGGAGCGCGATATTATGGCGGCTTCAGTGGCGGTGTTAAATACAATTAACAATGTGAAAGGTCGTGATATATGGAGCGATCGCAATGAATAAGCCAAACTAATAAAAATTTGCCCCGTAAAGTTTTATTAGTTTTTATTAAAGATCATCCTCCCATCCACAACATTTACACCGCCATTGCAAAGGTGGCAGACGCATTCTCGAAATGAGGCGCGACATTCTGGGCATTTGCCTGTAAAGATTGGATGCCAGCCATATTCAGTTTCCATCGCGGGATCGTAACTTTTCGGATCATCAGGCTCCCAGAGTTCTGCTGAGACAAAATCTGAACAATGTCCCCATTCAGCTCCATAGGGATGCACCGCACAAACCAACAAATTGGTATGTGCATAAAAGTTACAGCGATCGCAAAGCGGTATTTTTGCCATTAATACATTTTACAATAATTTTATGAAAGTGCCGCTAAGCGGCACTTTCATAAGGTCTAAAGATTATTTATTGTCGCTAAATTTTGAAACTTAGGTCTAGCAAAGTAAAAACCTTGAAAAAGCTCGATACCAAAAGATTGCAAAACTTCAAGCTCTTCAATTGTTTCAACACCTTCAGCAATTATTTTAATTCCTAAATCCTTACATACTTGAATAATTCCTTTAACAATTGCTTGACGGCTTTTGTTGCGATCGATGTCTCTAATTAACCCGATATCTAACTTGACCAAATCCGTTTGAAAATCAGCCAATAGATTCAGCCCTGAATAACCCGCACCAAAATCATCGATCGCCGTCAAAAAGCCTTTTTCTCGATAGTATTGAACTATTTCTCGAAGATGTGCATGATCATCTATTTTCTCACCCTCAGTAATTTCAAAAATGAGGCGATCGACTGGGAAACCGAACATTTCCGCAGCTTCAATGGTTGTCCGAATACATAGTTCGGGACGATAAACTGCATTCGGCAAGAAATTAATACTGACAAAAGACTTAATATTTAGGTTGGCTGCTAATTGGACTGCTTTGACACGACAGGCTTGATCGAAACGATACCGATTGTCATCATTAACAAGAGCTAAAATCTCCGATGCTGATTCCTCATGCATACCTCTGACTAGGGCTTCTTGAGCAAAAACTTCTTTGGAAGTTGTATTGACAATTGGCTGAAATGCCATTGTAAAATCAAACTCTAATCCTGCGCCTTTGGTACACTCATTGCAACCAATTTGTCTATAGTTCTTTGGAGCGATCATTTGGCGATACCTGATATTTATAATTTTTTATGATTTTTTGTTTTTAAGATCAAGCTATTCGATATAGCCTATGTGTCGTTACAGATAGATTTTAAGTTAACGCAAAGCGCTGTATATGCTCGTTAATTTCTCTAACTGAAACGAGCAATTTCTATACTATTTTGACGGATTACTAGCTCGATTGTTAGCGTAGTCGCAGGAAAAATTGCATCTTTGGCAACGGCTCTAATTTCGTAAGGGGATTTCAGTTCGCCAACAACTTTAAAAAGTTCGTTCAATGCATCAGGTGGGAAATTGCCGACCTTACCCGTGATCGGATCGCCCAATACACCCTCTCGACGAGCGCGGAAGCTAACCAACAAAAATAATTGTTCGACTCTAGACGCTAGCACCTGTGGTGAAAGATTGGGGCTGAATTGTAAAGTCGCTATTTCATCGCCCTTAGCAAATATCTGACGATTTAGGGTGACATCGGCAGCGATCGCAATTTTAGTTTCGCGTTTAAGAAAGTTACCCGCCGAAAGAATCCGAATCACATAGCTCTGTCCATCTTTAATCCGATTTAATAAAATCTCGATTTGCGCGTCTGTAATTCTGATAACTGATTCTTTAGGTGTTTGATCGGGTAGGAAGGAGAGAAATTCACGCGCATTCAATTCAGCTTGTGTGAGTAGCTGCATACTCGCTTGACGTAACTCCGAAGCCGTGAGATTTGGACGCACTACCCCGACCGCCAAAATTTGATCGGCGAATATAGCCACGTTGCCTTTGCGGAGGGCGGCGAGACTACTCAGCAATTGTTCGCGGGCGGATTCGAGCGAGGCAATTTCTGATGTGAGATCGCTTCGTTGTTTTTCGATCGCTACCAAGCGCAGTTCTGATTCATCGACTTTGGCTTTGAGGGTTTCGCGATCGCGAGAAATGCTGGTTAATTCACCTGAAATACGTTCTTTTTCTTGCTTGAGTTGACTACTTTCGGTTTGCAGTTTTTCTTGTTCTTGGGTCAGATTTTGAATGCGATCGCGCAGATCAGCTTCCTGTTTTGAAGCTTTTTGCAGTTCTTCATCAGCCTTGTCAAATTTACTTTCGACCGATTGCAATAAAGCTTGGGTTTCTGATTGTTTACGCAGGGCTTGGACTAAGGATGTATTAATTTCCCCCAAACGTTTCTGTGCTTTTTCCTGTTCATTTTGAGCCGCCTTGAGATCGGTCTCAATTTTTTGTTTTTGCTGCTGACTGCTCGCTAGTTCTGAACGAATACTTTCTAAGCGAAATAACCCATCTCTTAACTGCCCGCTAAACAACAATAAAATCCCCAATGTCGAAGCGGAGATCATTCCCCCTGTGGCGATCGTCACCACAGTCGCCGTGTCACGCGGTCTGAGGTTAAATATACTAAGTCGCGCCTTGCCAACCTTAGTGCCAATGCGATCGCCCAGCGTCGCAATTATGCTTCCTAAGATCAAAATTGCTAAAATCAGCGTATATCCAGCCATGCAACTCCTTTGTCCTCACATATTAATTTTAGCAGATTAAATCCTATGAGATCTGAGACTAATTCATGAATTGAGATGAATTGTGCTTATTGCTTTCATCAACAAGCGAATCGCGATAGGCTAATATGGCAAATATTTCAAAAAGCGATCTTCACAAGCTAGATGGGGAACATGGAAAAGCAACTCAAAATTCAACAGCTAGTTGACAATCTGGCGAAGGCGATCGTGGGCAAAGATGAGGCGATTCAGCTCGTCTTAGTGGCGCTGTTTTCTGGTGGTCACGCCCTGCTCGAAGATGTGCCTGGGGTGGGCAAAACTTTACTTGCCAAATCCCTTGCCGCTTCTATCTCTGGTAAATTTCAGCGCGTGCAATGTACGCCCGATTTACTGCCAACCGATATTACAGGTACAAATATTTGGAATCCTCAAAAAGGTGAATTTCAATTTTTACCAGGACCAGTATTTGCCAATGTGTTGCTAGCTGATGAAATCAATCGCGCCACACCACGCACCCAATCGGCGCTGCTAGAAGTAATGGAAGAGAGCCAAGTTACGGTTGATGGCATATCGCGCAAAGTTCCATCACCATTTTTTGCGATCGCCACTCAAAACCCCATCGAATACCAAGGTACTTTCCCCTTACCCGAAGCCCAACTCGATCGCTTTGCCCTGTCGTTTAGTATCGGCTATCCCAGCGAAACTGAAGAATTAGAAATGCTCAAACGGATGCAAGTTGGTAAGATTGGCTCGGCGCAATTGGAAGCTTGTATTACCCCTGAAGAAGTATTAGAAATTCGGCAACTGGCGGCTCAAGTGGCTGTGAGTGATGCGACTACTGAATATATTGTCAATGTTGTCCGAGCCACTCGTAACGATGAGGAGATCACCCTTGGCGTAAGCCCTAGAGGTACTTCAGCGTTATTACGTTCTGCTCAAAGCTACGCATTAATTCAGCAAGCGCTTGATTCTAGCCGTAAGTCTGATTATGTCCTACCCGATGACGTTAAGTTTCTCGCCCCCTATGTTTTAGGACATCGGATTATGCCAGCAGGTAGGCGATCACCCAAAAAGATCATTGAGCGATTACTAGATGCTGTAGCTGTTCCTTAAATTATTGACTCATGCCAACAAACCAAGAACTCAAGTTCTTGGCTCAAAGCTAAAGTCAGCTAAAGCAGACTAAACAATCTCTCTAATCAACCCGTTTCGGGTTTAAGCTTTCAGCCCGTAATTTATTACAGGGCTATTTTGTGCATTTACAGTCTCAATCCCATCTGAAATAGCATTCTCAAAATCTTGCCAATCCTCATGATCCTGAGCCGTTTCTTTGTAAGTTTCTTCCCAAGACAGTTTTGTGTCAACGCTCTGAGTTCGGCACTTCTTGATCATAAATTTATAATTGGTAGATAAACTTATCCACAAAAATCCCAAAAAATATCAAAGTAATCTAAATGTTTCTTGTTACAGTTGTCAAATTGTCAGGGAAGCTTGAAAATCGCGAAAGATTAACCTGAGTGCATGATGTATCAATTACTAATAAACTGGTATATATCTGTGAACTATCGGCTAGTTTTTAAATATCGTTTTTGAGGATTGAGGTTAGTAAAAAGATGCAGGTAGATGACCAACCATTAGGAATACAAATAGAAACACCCATAGAAGTCGGTGACATAAACAAGGATCAACCCACCTCTGCCCTTACAATTAACCAAACAATTAACCAAACAATTAACCCAATAACCAATCAAACAAGCCATCAAACTAGAAATATGAAAAGCAGCGTAGAAACCAAGAGAGCCAATAAGTTTTTGATCCCTGCGATCGCTCTTGCCCTTGCCGCCTTAGGTGCGAGTATTTGGTTTGTATTTGGACGCTCTAACAATACAGCCCAAACAGCTACAACTCCTGCTACAAATACCTCAAGTACTAAAGAACAATCACGAGCGATCAGTGCGTTAGGTCGTTTAGAACCACAGGGAGAAGTGATCAAAGTTGCCTCACCATCAGCCCTTGGGACATCGCGAATTGTTAAACTCTTGGTCAAGGAGGGAGATACGGTCAAACTGGGGCAAGTAATCGCCATTCTTGATAGTTACGATCGCTCTGTAGCCGCCTTACTCCAAGCCCAAAGTCAAGCCCAAGAAAGCGAACGAAATCTTGCCAAAATTCGCGCAGGCGCAAAAGGTGGAGATATTGCCGCTCAAGAAGGAACTGTCCTTGCCGCAGCCACAAACATTAAAGTCGCTGAAACGAATGCCAAAAGAATTAATTCTGAATTAGAAATCGCTGGTAGAGATTACAACCGTTTTCTTCAAGTTTATAAGGAAGGAGCCGTATCGCAAACCGTGCTTGATACCTATCGACTTAAGGTCGAAACCCTACAAGGTCAATTAGCACAAGCCCAACAACAAGTTCAACAAGCACAGTTCCAATTAAGTCAATCACAGGGATTACTCAGCAGTGTGAGAGAAGTCCGGCCAACCGATGTGGAATTTGCGGAAGCGCAATTACAAACGGCGATCGTGAATATCAAAAGAGCGGAAGTTGATCTTGATCTCGCTCAAGTTCGCGCTCCTATCGATGGACAAGTTCTCAAAATCAACTCTAAAATAGGTGAAGTTGTTAGTCAGACTAATGGACTGATTGATCTAGGCAACACTAACCAGATGTATGTAGTTGCGGAAATCTATGAAACCGATATTGGCAAAATTAAAGTTGGGCAAAAAGCCGTTATTCAAAGTGAAGCCTTTGAAGGTGAGATTACGGGTAAAGTCGATCGCATTGGTTTACGAATTGCCAAAAACGATGTATTAGGAACTGATCCAGCCGCCAAAACCGATGTACGGATCATCGAAGTGAAGATCAAACTAGATGACAGCAAAAAAGTTTCAGGACTTACTAATTTGCAAGTCAGAGTCAAGGTTGACATGTAATTTAGATCGCTTTGCGCTCCCAATATATTTCAATAATAGGATTTACGCATAAACACCTTGCCTAGCGCAATCTAGCGTAGGGGCAATTCATGAATTGCCCCTACGCTAGATTGCGAAATTCCTAAATGATTTTTCAAATATTTTTTAAAATTGCCATAGGAACTTATGATTCTTGCCGTACCTCTCGCTTGGCTGCAACTCACTTATGAAAAAAGCCGTCTACTTGTCGCGATCGCGGGGATTACCTTCGCAGTAGTCTTGATGTTTTTGCAGCTTGGTTTTCGTGATGCTCTCTTTACTAGCGCCATTCGTCTTCAAGAGAATCTTGTGGGGGATTTAGTAATTATTAGCCCTCAATCAACTAACCTTGTGGGAATGCGAAATTTCTCCCAACGTCGCCTATATCAAGCTTTAGGAATGAAAGATGTTGAATCTGTAAACCCTATATATATTGGTCTGGGGGCATGGAAAATTCAAGAAGATCCTGCGGGACAAACTCGGAATATTTTAGTGGTTGGGGCAAATCCCGATGCCAAAGTCTTTAAAATGTTAGGGGCTAATTACAATATTGACCGCGTGAAAACTGAAGATGTGGTTCTATTTGATCGCGCGTCTCGTGCTGAATTTGGTCCCATCGTAGCGGAATGTGGAACTTTAGCCCTCAAGCCTCAGGTTAGCCGAGAAGCTTTTGCTTGTAATAATCTGGTTAATCGTGAAGTCTCTAACCGCAAACTGACAGTCGGTGGTTTGTTTGAGTTGGGCGCATCCTTTGCTGCTGATGGCGCATTAATTACCAGTGATACTAACTTCTTACGGATTTTTGATAACCGACGTTCGGGATTGATTAATGTTGGTTTGATTAATCTGCGAGAAGGCGCATCTCCGTTTGAAGCGATGCGAAACTATATTCTTTCGCAACCTGGTGATACTGTCGTTCTGCCCCGTGATAAATTACAACCCGATGGCAAAAGAATTAAAGCTTTATTTCAAGAACGTATTGGTGCTGATGGAAAGGTCGTTCAAGAGGAAGATAAAAATAAGGTAATTATGTCCAAGCTAGATTTGACGGTCGGAGATTTACAAAAATCTGAAGATGCAGCGATCGATGACACACGCATCCTTACTGCTCAAGGCTATATTAATTTTGAAAAAGGCTATTGGCAAAAAAGTACGGCGATCGGTTTTATCTTTAGTCTAGGCACGGTGATGGGCTTCATTGTTGGTATCGTCATTGTCTATCAGATTCTTTATACCGATGTTTCCGATCATATTGCCGAATATGCCACCCTTAAGGCGATGGGGTATGGGAATTTTTTCTTAGCCCAAATCGTGATTCAAGAGGCTTTTGTCCTATCGATTTTGGGATTTATCCCGGGGCTAGGGATTTCGTTTGGGCTGTACAATCTCACCAAAAATGCAACATTACTGCCGCTCTACATTTGGGATAAGGCAATTCCTGTGATGATTTTAACGATAGTTATGTGCGTGATTTCGGGCGCGATATCATTACGCAAAGTCCAATCTGCTGATCCTGCGGAAATTTTTGGCTAAGTTGTGTTAAGTTGTTTCCCCAAATGCGGAAAGCATTCTCAATATTTTGATGGAGTAAGTTTATGAGCGCACAGAATCGCATCCCAGTAGGTATTATTGGCGCATCGGGTTATGGTGGTATCCAATTGGTAAGACTGCTGCTAGAGCATCCATTGGTGGAAATTACCTATATGGGCGGAAGTGGTTCTGTCGGGCAAAATTTTGCTGATCTTTATCCACATATTGCCCATGCCGTAAACTTGCCTATCGAAAATCTTGAACCTGAAGCGATCGCTGATCGTTGCCAGATTGTCTTTTTATCCTTGCCCAATGGTTTAGCCAGCAAGATCGCCCCCAAGCTCTTGGCTAAAGGATGCAAAGTCCTCGATCTATCCGCCGATTATCGCTTCACCGATTTACAAGTTTATGAATCTTGGTACAAAGAAACTCGGACTGATGCTGATGTAAATGCTACCGCCGTCTATGGACTGCCCGAAATTTATCGCGATCGCATTGCCACCGCAAATCTAGTTGGTTGTGCGGGCTGCTATCCAACCGCAAGTTTACTCGCCTTACAACCGCTACTCAAGCAAGGTTTAGTTGATCCCAGTACAATTATCATTGATGCCAAGTCTGGCACTTCAGGCGGTGGTCGTCAGCCTAAAACCAATCTCTTGCTAGCAGAAGCAGATGGTTCTCTAGGAGCCTATGGTATTGCCAGTCATCGACACACGCCTGAGATTGAACAAATTTGTAGTGATCTTGCGGGGCAGGAGGTTCTGGTTCAGTTTACGCCCCATTTGATCCCAATGATTCGCGGTATCCTTTCCACGGTATATGCAAAGTTGCGCGATCCTGGTTTAGTCAAAGATGATTTGCTGACAATCTACAAGTCTTTTTATCGCAATTCCGAATGGGTGCAAGTTCTTCCTAAAAATATTTTCCCCCAAACGAAGTGGGCTTTAGGTACAAATCTCTGTTATCTCGGCGTGGAAGTTGATGAACGTACTGGACGGGTAATCGTGGTTTCGGCGATCGATAATCTAATGAAGGGTCAAGCGGCGCAAGCGATGCAATGTATGAATATCATGATGGGCTGGGAAGAGTCATTAGCTTTACCGAAGCTTACTTTCTATCCATAGTACTTAGGGTGGGCAAAGACCACCCCATTTTTTTGTATTTTAAAACCTTTGGCGCACGCGCAGCGTGCGCCAAAGGTTTTAGGGTTTTATATTTAATTAAGCCCACTTACTTAACATATTTTTTATGTCCGAAGACATCAATGTTGAACAAATAGCGTCCGAGCTATATCAAGAAGCAGTTAGTAACTTTGAAAGCGGTAATTATCAAAAGGCGATCGCTCTGCTCGAACGCGCTCGTGCTTTAGCTATTTTAGAATCTAGATTGGGCGGCGATATTCTCATCTGGTTAGCTAATTCCTATGATGCGATCGGCAAAATCGAAGAGGCGATCGCCATATGTCGCAGTCTTAAAAAGCATCCCGTCGGTGATATTCGCAAATCAGCAAAATATATGTTGGGGATTTTGACCGCTCCTCCTCTTAGTAAACTGGAGGGTGTTACCTCTGAAATACCGATTTTGGAGTCTCCTGATACTTACCAATCTAAGCCCGTAGCCAGAAAGACAGGTCAAAATAGCAAGGAGCAAAAGCCTTTTCGAGAAGTTTCCCTTGAGAAGCCCAATACCGATAACAGTAATAGTATTTATCCTTTTCTGTGGTTAGCGATCGCTTTTTTTTCAGCAATTTTAACTTACTTTGCTATAGCCCAATAAATACTCAAAAGGGAGTCGGAGCGCAACTCCCTTTTGGTTTTGAATCCGAATGATTCAGTGCTGCAAACAGCAAACCCAGAAATGAATGGTATGCTAGTCTATAGTTTTGTTAAGTAAAATAAAGCAAAATTCAAACTTTATCGATAAGTTATAACTTGTCGAATAAATTTCAACTATTCTCTGGGAGTAAATGGCGTGATGAGGAAAGCGATCCCCGCACAATGGGTTAATTTAGGAATGCACCTAGCTTCGATGCTATTTGGATTATTTGGCTTGATCTTGGTATTGCCAAATACCGAATTTATCGAAAGCTTGCCCGAAACTGGTTTGCAAGTCTTTTCATGGGGAATGCAAAATGGCGGTGCATCCTACATGATTTTTGGCGCGATCGCAGCCTTTTTATACGGGAAGGAAACTATTGGACTTAAGCGGACACTTGCTTTTTGCATACCTGCGATCGGGCTTTCACTAACCAGTGAACTACTTGGCACTAGTACGGGCTTTCCCTTTGGTGCTTATTCCTACCTAAGCGGCTTAGGTTACAAGATCGTGGATTTAGTACCATTTACGATCCCCTTGTCATGGTTTTATATGGGGTTTTCATCTTTCCTTGTATCGACAACAGTTTTGCGCTTCGGAACAGGCTTTGGACAGCGCATTAGTGCGATATTTCTTGGGGCTTTGATGTTGACATCTTGGGATTTTGTCCTCGATCCTGCCATGAGTCAGACTCCATATCCTTTCTGGGAATGGCATCAAGCAGGTGAGTTTTATGGAATGCCTTACCAAAACTTTATCGGCTGGATGGGGACTGGTGCGTTATTTATGACTGTTGCTTCACTAATTTGGGGTCGTCTTAACCAGCCAGTTCTCAGCCGTCAGCAAATTTTGTTTCCTGCGATTATGTACACAGGGAACTTTGCGTTTGCATTAATACTCAGTTTTAATGCAGGATTTTATGTTCCCGCCATCTTAGGGGTTATGGTCGGAGCATTACCCCTAGCCATCCTTTATTTCACAACTCCTGTTAGTGATTTGACCGAAAAAGCGATCGCTAGCGACGCTAACAATAACGCCGTGGTCATCCCTGTAGTAAATGTTGAGCAGTCTACCTAGAAGCGATCGCTAACAACAAAAAAGTAGAGGGGTGCTTTGCACCCCTCTACTTTTTTATTTGCCTTGCAAAGCTTTTAACTCTCGCAGAATTACCATTAAACCCTTGTTTTGATGATCGATTTGCTCGGAAATTTTATCTATGCGCTGACTGAGAGAATTGATGACATTATCTTGGTGGTCTATCCTCGTATTTAGCTCGTTAAACCTAGCTACAACCTCACGCTGAATTAAGTTCTCGATCCCTTGTACCAATAAAGTCTCGGTCGAGGTGAGTCGGTTCATGACCATTTGCATACTAGGCTCATCGTCATGCGACGGTTCTGTTACCGCATTAGATGCAATAGCCTTAGATGACGGTATAACATTGGACTGTGTTGTCTCGGTTTTTAGAAAACTTTGAATACGAGAAACCAACACATCGGCTTCAAAGGGCTTTTCGAGAAAATCAAACTCAGTGAATGGCTCAGGTACATGCTCAGTGACTTGTTCCTTGAGTCCCGAAATCATGATTACAGGCACATTTTGCAAACCATCGACACGACGAATCGCCTGTAAGGTTTGATAGCCATTATATTTGGGCATAACGAAGTCGAGCAGAATCAAATCTGGGAATGCTTTTCGAGCAGCATCTAGACCTGATTTACCATCGCTAGCTTCTAAAACATCATATTTTCCTGCCAAAATGCTTTTGACCATTTTGCGGATCATGATGCTGTCGTCAATTACCAGTACTTTCTTTGCAGCCATGGGTTTGAAGAGTCCGCCCCAAATATCTATGCGAGTCCATCATATTACATCACAAAACTTGTCTGGTTAAAATATTTTCCAAACAATTTCTAGTAACCCTACTCCCTTCCCATTCAAGAAATAGCGGTGTGGGGCAAAGCCCCGCACCGCTATTTCTTGGTTTTATCTACCTATTTCTTTTTTATACGCCAACAGGAGTAGGAATATTGCTAAAAGTTGCAATAGATGGTTTGTTGAAGACTTGAGCCAATTGACGAGGAGCGCGATCGCACCAATTTTTCTTGCCATAGACATAGCCAGCAATTAGAGGCAATGCGACAGTTGCTTCCGAGTAAACCATTTGTTCTTGGACAATATCAACCTTGCCCCAAGAATGCGCTTCCTTCAAGGTCGAACCCGATAGAGCGCCATCCCGTTCATCAGCAACGGTAATTTGAACTGCATACTTGTGCATGGCCGCCTCGAAGCCTAGCAATTCCGCCGCAACGACTGTATCTTGAGCGAAGTTTTTGGGAACGCCGCCACCGATCATGAATAATCCAGTGTGAGGGCTTGCCAATTTGCACTGAGTCAACTCACGGAAGTCACGAACAGAGTCAATGCTGACATGTTCTTCAGGGTTGTACCACTGATGATGCACTAAGCCAAACCCTGCGGAACAATCACTGAAAGCAGGAACGAAAATAGGCACTTGATGCTCGTAAGCGGCGAGGACAACCGAGTGACGATTTTTGGCATTCTTGTCAAGGTATGCGCCCATTTCGTAAATGAATTCACGAGAAGAATAAGGACGGGGAGGAAGAGAATTGGCAATCTTGGCGATTGTCATGTCGCAAACGCGCAATTCGTCTTCGTCAATGTAGGTGTCATAGATGCGATCGATCGCATTGTCACGCAATACTGTGTCGTCGGCAAAGGTATCACCGACGTAATGGCGGTATCCGAGCGCTTCAAAAAAGTCTTGATCAACAATGTTTGCGCCTGTAGAGACAATCATGTCTACCATGTTGTTGGCGATTAGATCATAGACAATCCCCTTGAGTCCCGCACTAAACAGAGATCCTGCTAAACACAAGATGATCGCGCAATCTTTATCTTTGATCATGTTGTCGTAGATATGGGCAGCCCGTCCAAGGTTTCTACCTTGAAAAGCGGTGTTTGCCATTGCATCAACCAATCCAACCACATCAAAGGCTTTGATATCGATGTGTTCAACAGTCTGTTTTAGTAGTTCGCGTTTCATGGTTCTTGAGATTCCTAGTATGTGTTGTAGATATTTGTGAGTACGCAAATATATGCAAATGCTTGCAAATACTTGTTTGCAAAAAAATTTGAACTGACTTCAACAACAGAACAAGCGAAATCAAACATTAGGAATAAGTGTTTTTTGACAATCACAATTGATCGCTCATAGCGATAACTATGATCAAAAAGACAAACAACGTCCCTTAAATCACCTTGTGTTAATCACCTTACAAAGGCGCACAAAAAACTATTTACCCCAAACGGTTTTTTAACTGCTTATTCAGTTTTGAAAAATATTTTTTTCTTCTCCAACATGAGAAGCGATCGACCTAGGTTGTTAATAGTGATAACAAGCCCAATAGTTAAAGGGTCGATCGGAACATACTGGGTCCTTCACAGGCATCGTCCCAAGAAAGAGTCGGGTCAGATTCACGTCTGTCGCCGAGCTTCACATTGAGGAGCCAATCACATCCAAGCAATAAAACCAGCTTTTTCAATTCTTTAATAACTGAGTACAACAAGTCCTCAAATACAATAGCACTTTTTTGAGAAATGCAAGCAAAATGGCGCTAGAGATTTTAGAGGTAAATTCGTTTAATTGTAATTGTAGGAGACTTGACGAGACATCAGCCTCCCCATTGAAACAATTTGAACGTATTTCATCTAGGGACGATCATGATAACAGCACAGTATCAGGAGGCTCTACACTCCTATTCAGAGGGTCGATATGAAGAGGCGATGCGACAATTTTCGGATCTGCTGTATGAAGATCCTCGTAATCCCAAATTACATATTTGGTTGGGTGCAGCTTTTCGTAAAGCTGGTAAAATTGATTACGCCAAAGTCGAGTACCAACAGGTATTGACATTAACGGATGATCCAGATTTGTTGGATCTTGCCAAAACTTCGCTTGCTCAAATCCAAAATAAGTTAGCTGATGCTAATCAAAAATCTTCAAATCCTCAAAAAGCGAAAAGAGAGCCAGAAAAGAATTCTGCTAATTCTCATGAATCTAATGGTAGTTCTAATGGGATCGCCAATGGCAGTTCTAATGGTCGAACCTCTCCCCAAGCATTAAATCATCAAAATATTGATCTCAAGGTAAATAGCTCGGTTAACCTTGCTCATCAGGAGACTACTTTTTTTGGCGATAAACAAGTCCTGAATGGAAAGGATGTTACCTTGTTGGCATATCCATCTACATCTGATGCCAGATCTGCTGCTCAAGGGAATAACGGCAATCGACTAGTGCCGCCGCCTGCGATCGCTTTAATGCTCAAGAAAAAAGATCGGAAAAGCAACGTGGATCAACAGACTTTAGTTGACTCACAACAGTCTCTAAATACTCCGATTGAGCAAGTTATTACCGTTGAGGATATAACGGCAAAAGTTGATTCATCGATTCTAAAAGATGCGATCACACAGATCGAGAAGGGGCATCGGCAGAGTAGTCTTAATGGCAATTTCAGTGGCAAAAAGAGTGAAGGAAAAATTGTCACCGAACAAACTCAAGCTGTGTTTCTACCTTTAGCCTCAAAATTCTTCGCGGAGGATGATACTGCGATCGCTAGCCAAGACATAGGCGATCGCGATATAAGTGATCGCATAGCTCAAACACCGATTGAGTTGGAAGATATCTTTACATTCTCCACATTGAGACAGAAAATTACTCTATGGGGGACTTTGCTGGCAACTATTCCTGCGATCGGCTTGGGGATAGCAGCCTATAACGGGGGCGATGAACTGCTCCTAAATAAAGTTAAACAGAAACAGCAGTCTGATGCGATCGCACTAGCACAGGTAACGGGAAGATTTTTGCGCCAACAAACCACCGATGTAGCCGTGTTGCAGACCTTACTGGTCGCAACGGAAGTGGGACAAAATACATTACAAAAGCCTGCGTCGTCCACCGATGCAGGTGGAGAAATTAAAAGTCCTCAGCCACTAAATTCTCAACCAATCGCTCAGCAACGTCAATATAAACAACTATTGACTAATCGTTTAAGTCTTTATAATCAAGCCTACCCGCAGTATGCCAGTATTGCCTTATTTAGTAATACGGGTGAGTTAATCGCTCAGTCAAGTAATTCAAAGACTTTACAAACTCTCAATTTCAATCCACTCAATCCTAATCCTCAAAATGGTGCAGTCTCAACTACTGATTCCGTAGTCATTAGTAATCCTGTAATTGGGAAAGATGGAGCCTCTCTTTACGCTGTGACCCCAGTCAAAAACTCGGTTTCCCAAAAAGTGACTATGGTCTTACAGGTCGAGATTCCTGTGCAGAATTTGGCTAATGAGTTGACCAATACAGGAATCACTAATAACGGGGAGATGGGAACTGCTAAATCCTATAGCTTTTTTGTGGTCGATAGCGCCAACAAATATGTAACCAGTTCACAATCAGTCAAAATCGGAGAGGATGCTCTAGAAGATTTCACGATGTTACCCGATTTGCGAACTTCGCAATTACCTGCTTTGAGGAATATCGTCAGAGGTGATCGCAATCAGCAAATTCTTGCCTATACACCTGTGAGTATGTTGGGTTGGGATCTACTGACAATTATAGACAAGGATAAAGCTGTTTCAGACAGTCAAAATCTATTACTAGTAATTGGGGTGGGTATAGCGGTCACACCTTTGCTTGTAGGTGCGATCGCCTATGCTTTGTCCCAGCGATTGACAAAAAGACTAAAGGAAATTCGGGCTGCGTTACGATTTTTAAGACGCGCCCTCAGACGCGGCGATTCCGAGATTAGTTTTGATCCGATTTTCGGTCGGCTGAATGTCGATGGTAATGATGAATTAGCGGATATTTCGCTAAGCATCAACAGGATGTCTGATCAACTGCAAATAATGATGAAAAAGCAAGAGCAGGAAAATCAACGGTTGCAGTTGCAGGTAGTCAAGATGTTTAAGGTTTTGTCTAAACTGGCTAGGGATGAGAAAAAAGAAGGACAAGAACCTGACTTGTCCGATGCCAATATCTTGAAGTTAGCTAAAAAGGTGCGAGCCGAGATGGTTCAGCGTAACGCTGAAGTTAGCGGTTATCGCCAACAGCAACAGGATCTTCAAGGGCATTTAATGCAAATGTTAAGTGAGATGAAAGGGCTGATAGATGGAGATCTTACGGTTTCGACCAAAACATCTGCCCAGACAATCGCCAAGACAGCCGATGGAAATTTCGCTGATATCTCTGTGTTTTTTGATGATGTGATCCATGGATTACAAAATATTGTTGGTCAGGTCAAGTCATCTGCTAACCAAGTTAATTTGGCTTTGGGAGAGAATGAACAGGCGATCGCAAATCTGGTTGTTGTCTCTCAGCGTCAAGTGGATATGGTGGATCGATCGCTACACAATGCTCAAATTGAGCAAATGTCAGCAACGACCTTAGCAAATAATAGTCAGCAAATAATGGATTCGTCACAATTGGTTGCGGCAAAACTTATCGATAGCGATCGCGATCTTGATGGTGTACTACGACAAATTGGTGGATTGCAAAGCACGGTGACAAATACGGCTAAGCGCGTGAAACATTTGGGCGAAGTATCGCAAAAAGTTTCCAAAGCAATTTCTTCTATTAATGAAATCGCGATTAAGACTAATTTTCTAGCGATTAATGCCACACTCGAATCTGCTCGTTCGGGAGATGCGCGTGGAGGATTTGTCATGGTGGCGGAAGAGGTCGGAGAACTTACGGCTCGCTCAGTTGCGGCGACAAAGGAAGTCGAGAACCTGCTCAGCAATATTCAGCGTGAAACCAATGAAGTTATGGAGGCGGTTGAATTGGGTAGTAGTCAGATCTCACAAAGCAATCAATTAGCGATCGCGGCTAAGGATAATCTGCAACAAATTAGCCAAGTCTCTCAACAGATCGATGATTTAATGTCATCGATTTCTGAAGTAACCATTGCTCAAGTGCAGACATCAGAAAATGTAGCGAATTTGATGCAAGATCTGTCGCATATTGCCCATAAGACTCTAACCTCTTCTTCGGAAGTGTCGCAGTCGATAAAATCGACTCGACAATATTCAGGAAAATTGAGACAGTCTTTAAATCATTTTAAAACCTGATAATTACCTTGGTTTGATAAAAATCAAAACCCAAAGAAGCTCATTTATCGGCTTTGAGAGAGAATCAGTTTCTTTGGGTTTTATATATTCAATTATGCCTACCTACTTAAGAATCAGAGAGAAATACAATGAATTCTACGATGATTAAATCTACATCTCAGATCAAGAAGAGGTTCTCTGAAGAATCTCAAGTTTTCATTAATGATTTTCAAAATAGAATTTCGGAATTAGATTCAACATTGCCAAACTTCTCTAATCAAATTGATGGTGTAATCTCCACCTATGAATTACTCCAAAATTCTGCAATTGAAGCTAATTTCTATACGCCAAAATCTGCATTTTCAGAGATAATACATCATTTTGAGGAGTCTATCAGTCTGTTAAGCTATCAGCATATTGATGTTGATTGGATTACTAAGGGACTACTTTTTGAAGCAATTAATATGATGAGTCAAATCATCGATGAATATTGTTTTGACAGGTCATCAAATCAAGATTGGATAAAGTTACAAAACAATTTATTTAATCAATTAACAGAGCATTTTCGCCTCAAGTCTGATCAATTCCCCAATCAATCGCTTAAAGAATTATCTGATGAATTAAATTCAATAAAAACTAGCGAAGTAGAAACTAAAGAGTCACAAGACTCAGTAAACATCGAAAACGAACCATTCAACTTAACTGATATTTCAGAGGAGTTCCATTTGTTTGATGTGGATTTTGAGACAGACAACCAAGTTTTATCAGGAAATCCCGCTCAAGGATTAAATCAATTATCAAATCAGAACCAGCAATTTGAGATATCAGATGGATTTCTTTTGATTCAACTTGATCAGCAACTTGATGATCACGAGGAGTCTTCGTCATCTTCTGAATTTGTTCAAGATCTGTCCGATATTTTTGATATGGAGACATCTCTGGAGAAATTTGTTAATCATTCTGACAATAATTATTCTGTCAATAACTTTTTTGGCGATGAAGATGAGACTGAAATATTAGGAACTAGCTGGGATGACAAAGAAATTAGTGTCGAAGATGATATTAATAATACTTTAATCGAGTTTTCTTCATTGAAATCTTGGGGGGAAATGGATGCTGATGACGCTTTAGCAATAGCTCAGATGGAGGCTGGCTTTGAATTTTCTGAAGGAATCGATGATTCTGATTGCAGAATTAATTTTGCGCTGTCGGGGGGTGACGAATCATTAGAAGATAATGAAAACAATTTTTGGGAGCCTTTAATATCTCCTTTAATATCTATTGAAAATGTAATTAATCGTTCTCAATCTGATTTATTGATGATCGAGCAACTAAGCAGTTTTAATAATATTTATTCATCAGAATTTGATCAAAAACCAATACTTTTGGATCATATTAAAAATCAAGATTTTTCAACTTCAGATATCGATACAGCGATCGAAATGTCACCAATTTATCAGAATAACACCGATAAATTCAAATCTGCTTGGCTAGATGTATCTCTAACAAGTTTTCCATCAGAAAATAGACTTAACGCAGACAAAAAATTAGCCCATGCTCTAGATTTTGATGGAGAAGATGTGGATACGCAAGTGAATGCGTTAGTAGATACATTAGTAGATGCATCTCCAAGCATGGATTACGATACCATTTCTGATATTGATTCTGATTTAGAGGTGATTGATGACCAATCTCATTCTTTGACTTATGAGAATGGAAATAACGCAGTTATTAGGATGCCTTTACATAGTTTAACAAAACTGGGAAATTTGTCTGAAGACTTACTGTTGCGAAATGGGAATTTAGATATTTATTTGTATCAAATCAGAAAATTAGCGGAGAATGCCCAACAGTCTTTGCAGACATTGCAACCAAATATAACCGATCATGTGGCGATCGCTAGCCTACAAAATACCTTGCAGAATACTTTTGTCGAGATGGTAAATATGCTTGAGTATGCCGAACAACAAACATCAGTAATCAGTCATGATGTCCATCATTTAAGGAAAAATCTTGGTCAGGTGCTAAGACAACCGATTTCTAGTTTGTTGAGCCGATTCCCACGAATTTTACGCGACTTATCTTTGCAGTATGGAAAGCAAGTTGAATTATTGGTGCAGGGCGCTGAAGTAGCAATCGAACGCGCGATCGCTGATGTTGTTGTAGAACCTCTAGATCTCTTAATTAGAAATGCTTTTGAATATGGAATCGAATCTCCAAGAGATCGACAACGGCAAGGCAAATTACCGCAAGGAAAAATTGAAATTATTGCCATACAAACTGAAGAGAATACGGTAATAAAGGTTTGCGATGATGGGCGTGGAGTTGATAATATTGCTGATATAGAAGACAATAATGCGGAACTGAGGGATTTGAGGAAAAAGCTTCAGGAAGTTAGCGGCACAATTTCTGTCCAGTCTCACCGAGGCAAAGGCACACAATATACAATTATTTTGCCGAATACGCTCTCTTTAGTACGAGTATTGCTGATTGAAATTAATCAACTATGTTTGGCAATACCTAGTAAGGTAATTCTAGAAGTATTGCCGATCGCTCCTGTTCATAATCTCAGCAATGGCAAGCTCAAGAATCCTGAGATTCAAGAAACCTTGCTATGGCGCGATCATCAAGTTCCCATTGTTCGACTGAATTCTTTATTAAAGCTGAATTGTCGGACTGCAAGTTCTAAACCCGCCAATGCAGTGCCTTCATATTTAGTCATTCAGCATGAAAATAATTTGCTGGCGCTTGCTGTTGATGGTTGTTGGCATGATCAAGATGCTACATTTCATCAGATAGAAGGCGATATTAAGCTCGCTGATATTTTTGCGGGGACAGTCATTTTGGGAAATGATCGGGCGATCGCTTTGATAAATCCTACCGAATTAGTTAATCAAATTAGACAAGATCCCTTAAATAATTTCTTGAATCCCCCTTTAAAAACTTCCCTAAATGCTTCAGTAGATGACGAGATTCAGCCTTCGTATATTTTTGAGCCTAATCCCGTCAATCTAAACGGGTTAGCCGACTTTTTTGACGCGGGTGATTCTCTGGATTCCAACTTTTTGGATCTAACGGAGCAGTTAGGTCGTCAATCAGAAAATTATTTTAAACCCGAAAATCTTGAAAGTTCTGGAATTTTTATCAGTGATCAAGGAGATTCACAAACACGACCTTCTCATCAGCCCAAAGTACTGATTGTCGAATCTTCAGTCAATATTCGTCGTTATCTCTCTATGACTTTAGTAAAAGCAGGTTTTTTGACAGAACAAGTTAACAATGGGCAAGAAGCGATCGCTTTTCTCAAGGAAAGTATAAACAGTGATTCCAGTAGTAATCTCGGCATAGATATTGTCATTACCGATTTAGCCAGCCCTCAAATGAATGGGTTTAAGCTTTTGACTAACATTCGGACAGATGCTGACTTGCAAAATTTACCTGTAGTTGTACTCGCCTCTCATGACAACGATAATGATCGAAAACTAGCCTTGGATTTAGGAGCCAATGCTTATTTTAGTAAGCCATATCATGAACAAGAGCTAATGACGGCGCTACAACAGATGGTTATATAAGCAGTCCTAAATTATTTGTGGCTTCGACTTCGCTCAGCCAGCGTGGACTGATGGCTCAGCGAAGTCGAAGCCCTATTTTTCTCATAAATGATTTAGAACTGCTACAGGCAAAATATTTATTCATGCTCTGACTCCTAAAGCACGATAATAGATAGGCATAATTAAAAAAATAGAGTCAAAAGCTTTAGCTTTTTGGTTTTATTATTTGTGTGAATTTATTTTCGTGTCAACGCACCACCTAGACTAGCTAAGAACAGAAAGAATCAAGCATGACCTGTATTTGTACGATTAGCCAAGCGATCGCCATCACATCAGCAACGGTTAACAATATTGATGAAAATACGCAGAAAAACACAGAGATAAGGGGCGTTATTTCTGACAGTCGCAAACTAAAGTCAGGTGAATTATTTGTCGCCTTAACAGGTGAAAATTTTGATGGTCATGGGTTTGTCGCCCAAGCGATCGCCCAAGGTGCAGTAGCGGCGATCGTCAGTCTTGAGTGGGCAAGCTCAGAAGCGGCTAAAGGTTTGCCTTTATTAGCAGTTGACGACACGATCGCGGCTTACCAAGATTTAGCGCGATGGTGGCGATCGCAGTTTGCCCATCCAGTTGTCTCAGTGACTGGCTCGGTCGGCAAAACTACGACTAAAGAAATTATTGCGAGTATGTTGGCGAGCTATGTTGCACCTGATAAGCAAGTCCATAAGAGTCTAGCTAATCATAATAATGACATTGGGGTTGCCCAAACATTATTGGCGATCGCCCCCGCACTCCATGATTTTGTGGTGGTGGAGATGGGAATGCGTGGCTTAGGTGAAATTGCCCGTCTTGCAAAAACCGCTTTGCCAACGGTCAGCGTAATTACCAATGTTGGCACAGCACATATCGGTCGCTTGGGGTCACGAGAAGCGATCGCCCAAGCAAAATGCGAACTTCTTATGGAAACTCCTACCGATGGCATAGCAATTCTCAATGCTAGCGATCCTGTCTTACTCGAAACTGCGCGTAAAGTCTGGTATGGCAAAACCATCACTTACGGTTTAGGTGTTGGTGATGTCAATGGCGAATTGATTGGTCAACAGCTTCATGTCGAAGGTTTAACATGGGAATTGCCCTTACCAGGTCGCCATAATGCTTTGAACTTTTTGGCAAGCTTAGCAGTTCTCAAAGCTCTTAGTTTAGATTGGAATCAGACAACTCAGGGACTGGCGAAACTGGATCTTCCATTTGGTCGAGCGCAGCTATATCAACTAGCTCAAGATGTGACTATTCTTGATGAGACTTATAATGCTTCTCCTGAAGGAATGTTAGCGGCGCTACGACAATTAGCCGATATGCCCGCCAAGCGGCATTGGGCGGTATTAGGGACTATGAAGGAATTGGGAGAGATGTCTACTCCGTTACACAATCAAGTTGGTGAGGCAATCAGTAAATTAGGAATAGAAGGAGCGATCATCTTGGCGGATGGTGAAGCTGATGCAATTCTGGCTGGTGCAAATGGATCTTTAAAGTATGCGATCGCCTGTCGGTCATATCAAGAAATTACTGACACTCTTTTAGAAAAAATTGAAAGTGGCGATCGAATTCTTTTCAAGGCTTCGCGATCGGTCGGTATGGATCGAGTAGTAGAGTCATTTCGTAACAGTTGGCATTAAATCAAAAAAATAGGAAAATGCTTTGCATTTCCCTATTTCGTTTTTATAGTTTTGTATGAGCGCCATCACAGAAAGGAGCATTGCCAGTGTGCTTGCATAAACACAGCGCAACTTTCTTCGTTTCTGTTACTTCAAAAGCAACTGGAACAAACCCTGTTCCCTTATGTGCGCCATTGCAATAGGGTTGATTTGTTGACTCTCCACAGGTACACCAATAGTAAGTTTTTGGTTCTAGTTCCAATACAACAGGCTTTTTGTCAACGATTTTAGGTTCACTCATGATTTTGTCCAAATGGTTAACGAGCTATGGCAGCAACTTTAGATTGCTTGATTTACTATAATTTACATACATTCTTTGCGTAAAGTATGCACTTTTTTGTAAGGTACACACCAAAAAGATACTATGGACAAATCTCCTGATAGTTTCCTTAATCCTGATCCCGAAAATGTTGTTTGCAGTGGTTCCTATCAGCCCGATCGCAATAGCTGTCCTGTTGAAGCCACCCTCGAAGCGATCGGTGGACGTTGGAAGGTTCTAATTTTGCATGAATTATTTAATGGCACTAAACGTTTTGGCGAATTACATCGGGGATTGCATGGTATTACTCAAAAGATGCTGACACAGCAACTCCGCGAAATGGAACGTGATGGATTGATTCACCGTGAAGTGTATATGCAAGTCCCACCCAAGGTTGAATATTCTCTCACTGCATTGGGGAAAACTTTACACCCAGTATTAGATTCCATGCATATTTGGGGTAGAAAATATTTAGAACAGAAATGAGAACAAAACCAAGAAGAGAAATAAGTAATTGTTTCAAATATTAAATAAATTACCAAGATTATTTGCTGAGAATGGATTATGCTCAGGAACTTAGTTTAAGTTTTTGTAACTTATGCCCCATTTGGGTAGCAGGCTGTTAACCTAAACAAAAGAGACAGGATTGCTCGTTCAGCAATGCTTGTATTTGTTTTTGTAGAATCAACGGTAAATTTTGAGTATGAAGCGTTTTCGGGACGAGTGGATTGATGAATGGTGTCAAGCAAATGGTTGGACTGACCTATTTGTCGAACGTTGCTGTAATTATTGGGCGTTTCCACCTAGCTCCGTGATGCCATTACCCATACCTAATAAGACGCTACGCGCCATAAAAAATGCTAAAGGCATGACCGATGAAGAAAGGCGTTGGACATTTGCGGCGATCGCGATCTCATGTTTAGCATCAATATCTTGCTTTATCTTCAAAAATCCAATACCAATTACCGTAGCCTTTGGATTTGTCGCATTTATTGTTGGGCAGTTAGAAATTGAAGAGTTTTAGAAATATTCTGAGCGCGGTTGGGTCATATTTTATACCAATTCACGAAATTGTGACAACACTTTTGTGAATTGAAAATCAAACCCAATAAGGGTTTTTAAAACAAAAAAATGGCTACGCTATTTTTTTGTTTTGGTATTAGATCATAATGTACTGGGTTGGGTAGCGAGAAACGCCCCTATCTATTTAGCTCAAGATACCTGCAAGACAATACTATGGTTCAAAACGTCGCCAAAACCAGCTTTATTGCTTTAGAAAATATTGGCAAGTCCTATTTACAACCAAATGGACAGACCATATCAATTATTGAAAATATTAATTGTCAGTTGCAAGTAGGGGAAATTATTGCCTTGTTAGGTCCTTCAGGTTCTGGCAAATCTACAATAATGCGGATGATTGCGGGGTTGATTGCGCCTTCTAGCGGCAAGGTGCTGTATTACAATCGTCCATTGGTGGGCTTAAATCCTGGGGTAGCGATTGTCTTTCAAAATTTTGCGCTTTATCCTTGGCTGACGGTTTTAGAAAATGTGGAACTTGGATTAAAGGCGAAGGGCGAACCGAAGGATACCCGTCTCCAAAAAGCATTACGCATGATCGATGTAATTGGCTTAGATGGATTTGAGAACGCTTATCCTAAGGAGCTTTCGGGCGGAATGCGTCAACGGGTTGGCTTTGCCAGAGCTTTAGCCGTCGAACCTGAACTTTTATGCATGGACGAGCCATTTTCGGCTCTAGATGTATTGACGGCGGAAAACTTGCGGTTTGAATTACTTGATCTATGGCTAGAGCGACGCATTCCCACTAAATCAATTTTGATTGTGACGCATGGGATCGAGGAGGCGGTGACACTTGCCGATCGCGTAATCGTCTTAGGTCGTAATCCAGGACGCATTAGAGCCGATTTGCCAATTACTCTGCCCCATTATCGCGATCGCAAAAGCCCAGAATTTCAGGCTTTAGTAGACCAAGTTTATAAAATTCTCACTAATCCCGATCTGCCTGATATTTCTACTCAATCAACTACTATAAATTCCACTTCCAAATCCAAACCAGCTACTCAACCAAAATATCAATCTCTACCCCATGTCCGAATCGGCTCAGTAGCTGGTTTATTGGAACTTCTTGAAGGTCGTCAAGAAAAAGATATCTATCGGATTGCTCAAGAACTTTTATTGGAAGTTGATGATTTATTGCCGATTGTAGAAGCTAGTAAGTTAATGGATCTAGTTGCCATTACGGAAGGGGATATCCAATTAGGTGCGATCGGCGAGAAGTTTATTAATAGCAATATTGATGAACGCAAGGCTATTATTCGGGAGCTATTGCAAAAGCATATTCGACTGGTACAACAGATTTGTCAGCTTTTACAAGCTAAGCGCAATCGACGTATTTCTGAAGAACTAGTTCTCGATATTTTAGAGAATTATTTCACAACAAAAGAAGCGCAACGTCAACTGAGGACAGCGATGGATTGGGGACGTTATGCAGAACTATTTAGTTATGATGAACCTTCTGGAGAAATTTTCATTGAAGATAATGAAATCGAAGACAGTGCGATCGAAGATCACGACATCGAAGTTGAAGAGTCATAGTCCAAAGAAAAGTTTCATGTCAGCGCGATCGCGACAATGCTATGCTAGTCAAAACAGGAGAATAGGGGACTATTGTAGGAGCAAACTAGTGGCTAAGCATCAACTTCGGGGGCAAGCGATCGCAACATTTGTATCAATGGTCAGCTTGGCTTTTGCTGCACAAGCTGGTTTTGCCGATTCCAGTTCTGCTCAAAGCGCAATTATTCCAGACACAACATTACCTGCTAACAGTTTAATTAATTTTAATAGCACGACTAAAACCTATACAATCACGGGCGGCACTCAGGTTGGGGCAAATCAGTTTCATAGTTTTCGAGATTTGTCAGTTCCCACAAATAATATTGCTCATTTTAATAACGCCTTAACTACGACTAATATAATCGGGCGGGTAACAGGATCAAACATCTCAAATATTGATGGCATATTGAGAACTAATGCCAATGCAAATTTGTATGTGATTAATCCTAATGGAATTGTTTTTGGACCGAATGCAAAACTAGAAATTGGCGGTTCCTTTGGTGCTAGTACTGCTAATAGTTTCAAGTTTCCTGATGGGAGCGAATTTAGTGCCACTAATCCCCAAGCACCGCCCTTATTGAATGTGAATGTCCCCTTGGGGTTGCAGTATGGAAAGAGTAAAGTGGGAGCGACTATTAGCGATCGCGCTAATCTCTCAACGGGACAAGATTTGGTTTTAAATGCTGACAAATTAGATATACAGGGAACTTTGCGAGCGGGGCAAGATTTAAGTTTGCAAGCAAGTTTAGTCAGTGGCTCACCATTGATTTTTGCAGGACGTGATGTGTCGTTGGGGGACTATGCAGGAACTTCACTCCACATTCTGGCAGGGGGAAGTGTGACATTAGGGAATGTTACGATCAATGATAAGGGGAATGTGAATAATACAATTAACCCTAATAATAATGCCAAATTCAATGATACTAAGACCTACGCTGATCTCGCAAATGTCAGCTTAACGGATTACAAAGCTGTCCTCAATAGTAATGGAAACGTTAAAGATATTACACCAGTCCAAATTCCGATCGCGATCAACGGTAGTAATCAAGCAACTTTAGATGTGCGATCGGGTATAGATTGGGCGAAACTAGGAGGATTTCCGATAGGTTCCACTAGTTCTGCGACTAAATCTAATATTACGGTCAATGGTAATATTCGCGTAAATCCTCCAAGTGGATTAGTCATGTTGACAAATCAATTCGCGCCAAATACTTTGCAAGATTGGAGAGAGGGTGCGATCGCTACTCAATCGATTGATACTAGCACAGATATTGCTGGGGCTAATGCAGGGGATATTCGTGTTCATGGCAAGGGCGATATTACATTAAATGGCGAATTTGGAGCCTATGCCGAACCAGCATCAGGCAATGCAGGAAATGGGGGAGTGATTTCTATCTCTTCATATTCGGGCGACATTAAAATGGATACTACTCTGTATTCTAGCTCGTTTACCCGCTCTGGGAATGCAGGAAATGGTGGCGCAATTTCATTTTCTTCATATTCAGGAAATATCAATACAAATAGATTGTACTTTGAGTCATCTTCATTCTCTAATCGAGGAAATACCGCGAATGCAGGGGCAATTTCTCTAACATCTCATTCTGGTGATATTATTGTAGCGAGACCACTTTGGAAATCGCCCTCAGTTGCAATTACATCAGGGAATTCTGGTGATGGAGGCTCGGCTTCTTTTGCCACATACTCTGGTGACATCTTAATTTCCGATGCTAGAGGCTTTAGCGGTGACGTTGGCATTTATTTGGATGCTGGAACTTATTCAGGATCTGGGTCTTCGGGGAATGGCGGCAAATTCTATCTGGCTTCCCACTCTGGTAATATTTCTCTAATCAACGCGCCATTAAATTCTTCTACTGCTTCCTACTCAAGATCAAATTCGCATTATTCAGGGAATGGTGGGGCTATTTCTCTAGCAACATCCTTGGGCAATATTAATCTCGATGATGTGACTTTGTACTCGTACTCATTCGCTAATTCTGCCAACTCTCGCAATGGTGGAGCGATATCCCTATTCGCAGGAGCGGGCAATATTTTACTGAACACTTCGACTTTATCAGCTTATTCCTTAGCAACTATTGGATCTTCTCAAAATGGAGGGGACATATCCATCTCTGCTCCCAATGGCAATATTACAAGTACTTTAGCTAGTTATTTACTCTCATTCTCAATATCATCGGCGAATGCCCAAAGTGGCAATGGTGGTGAAGTTACCCTAACCGCCAAAAATCAAATCCGTAATCTCGGACTATTTACGGCTTCTGCCTTTGGGCAAGCGGGAAGTGTAAATATTAACGGTCTAGGAGATTTGACGATCGCCGATCTACAAATCATCACTAGTAAAACTGTCAACTTTCCCAAACGTGACTATGATGCCAATGATCCGAATACATATATCTCCATTATTTTTGACAAAGGGTTAAGTGGGCGATCAGGTGATGTCAAGATTACAGCTTTAGGGAATCTCATCTTTGAAAACAGCATTATCAATAGTACTACTCAAAGCCGTGACCCTGCGGGTAACATCTCTATTACCAGTGAGGGTTTGGTAACTGTGCGATCGAACACCGAAATCTTGAGCAGTACTACTAATGTTGGTAGTGCAGGGAATATTCGCTTTGAGGTTGGAGATTTAATCTTGACTGACGGCGCTTTGGTTTCGGCTTCTACTTCAGGGGCTGGCAAAGCGGGAGATATACTGCTCAAGGCAAATAACTTAACGATCGCCAATGGTGCAAAAGTCCAAACCACGACTTCCAATAAAGGTGTCTCTGGCAAGATTGAAGCGATCGTTGGGAACAATTTTATGCTTACAGGCTCAGGTACAGGGCTATTTGCAAATACGACCAAAGACTCAACAGGTAACGGTGGTAGCATCTTCATCGATCCACCATTGGTGAGTATCACCAATGGCGCAGGGATTTCCGTTAACAGCTTAGGTGCAGGCAATGGCGGCGACTTGCAGATAATTGCCGATAGATTTGTCTTTGAGAACAACGCCTTTCTATTTGCAAATACTGCGAGTGGGGAAGGTGGGAATATCAATCTCCAAATCGCGGATATTTTCTTCCCCCGCAATAATAGCACCATCACCGCTACCGCAGGCGGCAATGGCAATGGGGGTAACATTAGTCTCCGCGCTCTGTTTACTATTTCCATTCCTTCAGAAAATAATGATATCTTTGCCAATGCCTTTTTGGGTAAAGGAGGTAATATTAACATCACAACTCAAGGACTATTTGGGATAGAATTACGCTTCAGTCAAACCAATCTCAGCGATATTACCGCAAGCTCAGAGTTTGGTTTACAGGGAAATATTAGTATTAACACTCTTGGATTTGATCCTAGCAAGGGATTAATCAGCTTACCTGTTGATGTGGGCGATCCTTCCCGTTTAATTAAGGAAAGTTGCACAGCCAATCTCCGTGGCAACGAATTTATCATTACTGGCAAAGGTGGACTACCCGCCAAACCTAGCGATCGCCCCATCTACACATCGGTTTTAGACAATCTCGGTACATTACCGAATCACTCTCAAATCGCAAATTTTGGCTCTCCTATTTTGGAGACAAAAGTTAATTCTGATGCGATCGTTGAGGCAACGGGTTGGATTGTGAATGATAAAAATCAGGTTGTGTTAGTTGCAGGCGTAGTACCTGCACAGGCTAAGATTCAATGTGCTGAGGCAAGTAAAAAATAATTACGAATTACAAATTATTAAGAAGAAATCTCATGAATATATATCGGCGCGGTGTAATTTTTACAAGTTCAATCATTTTGAGTTTATTTTGTTTTCCTCAAGTTGGGTTTGGTCAAAATGCGATCGCTCCTGATGCAACCCTTCCCAATAATACGTTAGTTAATTTTAATAATACTAATAAAACCTATACAATCACGGGTGGCACTCAGGTTGGGACAACGCAGTTCCACAGTTTTCAAGATTTTTCTGTGCCATCTCGCAATACGGCTCATTTTAACAATGCTCTGACTACCGAAAATGTGATTGGACGGGTAACTGGTGCGAATATTTCTAATATTGAAGGAGTGTTAAAAACTAATGGGGCAACGAATTTATATTTAATTAATCCAAATGGAGTTATTTTTGGTGCTAATGCAGAATTAAAGATTGGGGGAGCTTTTAGTGCTAGCACAGCGAATAGCATCAAATTTTCTGACGGTAGTGAATTTAGTGCCACCGATCCTCAAGCACCGCCATCTTTGCTAAATGTGAATGTACCTCTAGGGTTACAGTATGGAGCAAGTAATCCAAGTGCAACGATTGTCAATCGCGGTAATCTGGCGGTGGGACAAGATTTGGTATTGAATGCAGATAATTTAGATTTACAGGGGACTTTGCAAGCAGGTGGAAATTTAACTTTACAAGCGCAAGATACAGTTCTCATTCGCGATACTTTTTTTAATCGATTTACGGCTATGGCTGGAGGAAATCTCCTCGTTCAGGGCAACCAATCAATTGATATTTTCACCTTAAATTATGGAGATAGTGGTTTTGGTGCGGATGGAAATCTAGTATTGCGATCGCTCAATCCGATCATTGCTGACACCAATTTCTCATCGGCTGGAAACTTTACGGTTGAGCAGTTGGATGGTACTGCTAATAATTTGCTCAGTCGCAATGGTGGTGTGATTTTTGCTAATGGTGATGTTTCGTTGGCGGATTATTATGGCGGCTCTCTACATATTCTCGCGGGGGGTAGTGTCACGCTAGGGGATGTTTTTATCGCGAATACTGGAGCGCAAGATACAACTATTAACCCCAGTAATTCAACTCTATTTAATGCCACTAAAACCTATGCCGATCTTTCAAGTTTTTATTTGACGGATTATCAAGCGACCAAAAATAGTGATGGTTCGGTTAAGGATGTTTCGCCAGTTCAAACACTGATTACAATTGATGGCAGTACGCAAGCGACTTTGGATATACGTGCAGGCATAGATTGGGGAAAGTTAGGAGGATTGCCAACTAGCCCAACTAGTTTAGGAATCGTCAAACCTGCGCCTACCTATACAAATGCGCCTACGAATGCCGATATCAATGTGAATGGGACTATTCGCATCAGTCAGCCCAATGGATTAGTTTTGTTGACCAATCAGTTTAAGCCCAATTCTTTGCAAGGGGCGATCGCAATTAATGGTGACATTGATGTGAGTACAGTGGATACAGTCGCAAATGGTGGTGATATTCGTGTTTATGGACGGGGTAATATTAGCATTGGAACTGATCTGAGTAATAATGCGATCGCCCTATATACCTCTTCTGACTCCTCCGTTGGCGATTCAGGAAATGGCGGTAAAATATTCATTTCCTCTGATGCAGGAAATATCAGCCTATTTAATACCAAGTTAAATACCTACTCATATTCTAACTATAGTAATTCTGGAAATGGAGGTGAGATTTCTCTAAGTACTAATTCTGGAAATATCATACTAGAGTTTTCCGATTTAAATTCTTATTCAACCGTTAAGACAGCTCCATATATTTCTAATGCAGGTAGTGGTGGCGCGATTTCTCTTGTATCCAAGTCTGGTGATATTAAAACCAATGATTCGGTTTTAGATTCTTCTTCAAATTCTGATAATGGCAGCACAAAAGATGGAGGGAATATTGCGCTTAGTTCTTATTCTGGCAATATTGCGCTCAATGGTTCATTTCTAAATTCATTTTCAAATGCTAACTCTGGCAGTACTGACTATATTGGCAATGGTGGAAATATTTCCTTGGCTACTTACGCTGGTAGCATTGTCCTTATCAATTCAGGATTAAGTGCAGACTCGTTTTCTGATGCGGGGATTGCGGGTAAGGGCGGTGCGATTTCTATAGCTTCTGATGTCGGCAATGTGGACGTTTTTGGCTCGTTTTTAGACTCGCCATCTTTTTCTCGTTCGGGGCAAGCTGGACATGGTGGCGATATCTCTTTATTTACCAACTCTGGTAATATCACACTCAAGTTTTCCCCGCTAAATGCATCTTCCTATGCAGACTCATTCGCCCAATCGAGCGCTGGTGAATATTTAGTTGGTAATGCAGGGGATGGGGGCGCGATTTCCATTGCTACCAACTCGGGCGCGATTAGACTAGAAGACAGCATCTTAGACACGACTTCCCGTTCTGACTTTGGTAATTCAGCGAATGGCGGAACGATTTCTTTCTTTTCCGATTCTGGTGATATTACACTTCAATACTTTTTTTACATTTCAGAATTGTCGTTAAAATCTTACGCATATTCTAAGTCTGAATCATTCTTAGGCGGCAATACAGGCAATGGTGGTGCGATTTCCTTCCAGTCTAATCGGGGAAATATTCAGTTAGATGATGCATCTTTAGATTCCACCGCGTTCTCATTCTATGGCAATCCCCAGAATGGCGGTGCAATTTCCTTCGTCACCAATACGGGTAATCTGACACTAAATTCTGTGATATTAGATTCACGCTCATTCTCCAACGATCCCAATACCTTCACCCAGAATGGTGGCGCAATCTCTATGTATACGATCGCAGGGAATATTATCCTTGACAATACAACCGTAGACAGCCGATCGCGTTCTAATTTCGGAACAGCAGGGGATGGCGGTGCGATCGCGATTAGTTCTACATTGGGCAATATTAGCCTCAACAATTCGGGATTACTCTCCTACGCATTTTCTGTGGATGGCGATGTGGGTAATGGCGGCGCGATTACACTTGCTGCACCCAATGGCAGCATTATTAGCACTCCTCTAACCTCTAATTTAATTTCTATCGGTGTGTCTCAAACTGGCTTGCGTAGCGGTGATGGCGGCAAGGTGACATTAACAGCCAAAAATCAGATTAGTAACCTAGATATATTTACCCTATCGTCTTCAGGACAAGCGGGTAAAGTTGAAATTAATGGCACAGGGGACTTAGCGATCGCCAATCTCCAAATCAGTACTAGCAAAGAACTGACGATTGAAGATCCCTTCGATCCCAAAAAAAATATCGTTTTTGATACGGGTAAAATTGGCAGCTCTGGCGATATTGCGATCGCAGGATTGGGCAATCTCACTTTTAGCAATAGTCTTTTCAATAGTGCTACCCAAGGGATCGCTCCTGCTGGGAATATCTTGATCACCAGCCCTAGTGCGATCGCCTTTCAGAATAGTCAAATCCTGAGTAGTACCAACAGTAGCGGCAACGCTGGAGTTATTTCCATTCAAGCCGATCGCAGCATCACTATTCAAGACAATGCTGAGATTTCAGCTAAAACCAGTAGCTTAATTAGCAATGCTGGCAAAGCAGGAGATATCCTTCTGAAAGCCCCTACTGTAACGATTACGGGAGGTTCACAAGTACTTGCTGAAACCAATGGCAACGGCGCGGGAGGGAATGTTGCTATTAACGCACCAACTTCTGTGAGTTTGATGCGTGTAGAGAATGCTTTTCCTGTTCTATCTGTGCAAACTAGTAATGCAGGTAAAGCAGGGAATATTCTCATCGACACACCTATTCTCACCCTTTCCGATCAAGCAAGGATTACAGCCACAGCTACCGCGACTTCCACTAATAAAGATGGCGGCGGTAGTATCACTTTGAATGCATCAACTATGAACCTATTTGGTACTGTCGGAATATTTGCCGAAACCAAGGGAATTGCCCCCGCAGGAACTCTATTTCTCAATCCTTACAATAGTGATTCCAGCCTGAATATTGCCCTTGCACCTAATTCCCAAATTTCGGCTTCAACCTCTGGCTCTGGTAACGGCGGTAGTATTTTTGTGGCGGCTCCTGACGCGATCGCCATTACAGGACAGGGCAAACTCGCTGTCGAGACATCAGGTACAGGCAATGCAGGCAATATTCGCTTCACTACTGGCAATTTAACCTTGAGCGATGGAGTTTTAGTTTCTGCTTCCACTTCAGGTGCGGGTAAAGCAGGTGATATCTCAATTCAAGCAAACAATATCGCATTATCCAATGGCGCAAGTATCCAAACCACAACCTCTAGTACAGGTGACTCTGGCAAAATTGAGGCGATCGCCAGCAATAGCTTTGTGATTACAGGAACAAATACAGGTTTATTTGCGAATACCGAAAAAGATTCCACAGGCAAAGGCGGCAATATCTTTATCGATCCACCCCTAGTCAGCATTACCAATGGGGCAGGAATTTCGGTCAATAGTTTAGGCAAAGGGAATGGCGGTAATATCGATATTTTTGCGGGTAAATTTGTGTTTGCAAATAACGCTTTTCTTCTTGCCAATACCGCCAGTGGAGAGGGTGGCAATATTAATCTGCAAATTGCGGATATCTTTTTCCCTCGGAACAGTAGCAACATCACCGCTACCGCAGGTGGTACGGGTAATGGTGGGAATATCAATCTCTCCAGTCTGTTTACAATTGCCGTTCCCTCAGAAAATAGTGATATCTTCGCTAATGCCTTCTTTGGTAAGGGCGGTAATATTGATATCACCACACAGGGGATTTTGGGATTAGCATTCCGTCCCCGCTTAACAGATTTCAGCGATATTACGGCTAGCTCTGAGTTTGGCTTACAGGGCAACGTGAATATTAATACTCCTGGTGTCGATCCGAGTAAGGGATTAGCTAATCTTCCTGCCAATGTGAGCGATCCTAGTCGATTGATCTCACAGAGTTGCATAGCCGATCACCGTGGCAGTGAATTTATCATTACTGGCAAAGGTGGGCTACCCGCCAAACCTAGCGATCACCCCATCTATGCCACAGTTTTAGATAATCTCGGTACATTACCGAATCATTCTCAAACGGCAAATCTTAACTCTCCAATTCTGGAGCCAAAAATTAATTCTGATGCGATCGTTGAGGCAACGGGTTGGATTGTGAATGATAAAAATGAGATTGTGTTAGTTGCAGGAGTAGTACCTGCACAGGCTAGGATTCCCTGCGCTCAGAATAAATAAGAATAGGACTACCAATAGATAATGGCAAAAGCAAAAAGTCGATATGTTTGTAATAACTGTGGTGAAGACTTCCCGCAGATGTATGGGAAATGTCCTGCTTGCTCTAGTTGGGGAACCTTGCAAGAGGAACTAATTCCTGTCATATCCACCAATACCAACGCGATCGCCACATTTTCGCATCTTGGGACAACCAAATCTACGGACAAGGCAAAACCGCGAGAATCCTTAACCCTCTCGCAAATTACGGACAATGACCAAGCGCGATCGCCTTCTGGTTATGAAGAACTCGATCGCGTCTTGGGTGGCGGCATTGTCGCAGGTTCGCTTGTGCTGATTGGTGGTGAGCCAGGGATTGGTAAAAGTACGCTGTTATTGGGCATGGCGCAAAAATTAATGAGTCGCTATCCCACACTGTATGTCTGTGCAGAGGAGTCAGCGCAACAGGTAAAACTGCGATCGCAACGTTTAGGTATCTTAGAAGAAAATTCCGATGATCTTTATCTATTAGCCGAAACGGATTTAGAAACAGTTCTTAGAGAACTACAATCTCTCCGCCCTAAAGTCGCTGTAATCGATAGTATTCAGGCGCTCTACTTCTCTAACTTGAATGCCGCGCCTGGTTCTGTTTCGCAGGTGCGGGAATGCACGGCGGCGCTGATGCGCGTGGCGAAGCGCGAGAATATCTCACTATTTATCGTTGGTCATGTCACTAAAGAAGGCTCGATCGCGGGACCGAAAGTTTTAGAACACATGGTCGATACGGTTTTATATTTTGAAGGCGATCGCTTTGCTACCCATAGATTATTGCGATCGGTGAAAAATCGCTTTGGCGCAACCCAAGAAATTGGCGTATTTGAGATGATCGATCGCGGCTTGCGTGAGGTTTCTAATCCTTCAGAATTATTTCTCGGCAATCGGGACGAATCCGTACCAGGGACTGCCACTATTGTCGCCTGTGAAGGAACCCGTCCGATTGTGGTTGAGTTGCAAGCTCTTGTTAGTCCCACAAGTTATTCCTCGCCACGCCGTACCACAACGGGTATCGAAACCAATCGTTTTTTGCAAATTCTCGCTGTTCTCGAAAAGCGGATTGGGATTCCATTATCAAAACTTGATGCCTATGTCGCGGCGGCTGGGGGATTGAATGTGGCGGAACCTGCGGTAGATTTGGGAGTAGCGATCGCTGTGGCGGCAAGCTTCCGCGATCGCACGGTCGATCCGCGTACTGTCCTTATTGGTGAAGTTGGATTAGGTGGACAGGTACGCCCGATTTCCCAATTGGATTTACGATTAAAAGAAGCCGCTAAGTTAGGATTTAAACGGGCGATCATTCCTAGTATGCAAGTTCTACAAAATTATGGGATGGAAATCATTCCTGTGAGTAAAGTTCTGGATGCGATCGTGGCAGCTTTGCCACGCACTAAGTTTGAAGTTGACAAACCTACCGATGAGTAAAAAGGTATTCACTATTACGCTTCAGTGGGTCATCTATGCCCATAATTAGCTTGAGATGTGATGACCAACTCAATTTTGCACACAGTGTATGCAGAATTTTTCGTTCGGGAAAAACTTCGGCGATCAGGATGCAATAGCGCATTCTTTTTTACCTTCCATTACGAGCGGAATGTGGGTTAATGCACATACGCGCGGAATGGCGACGTGTGTTCTGCTAAGAGAGAATGCATTTTTCTACTTTGATATACAGGACTATTCTCGTAATTCCCATAGAGAACAATATTTGCTAAAAAGCCATTGATTCCTTTCAGATCCTCAACTCGATCAATATATTTGCAATACTTGACTGATGGATTGTCTTTGCGCCAATTTAAATACTCAGAATAGCTACCTGCTATAACTAAAGCTAAATTCTGATTATGGGTGTCATTGTTGGTAGTGTTGGTAGTCATTTTTACATTTTACCTGTATCTGAACAATTTTTAATATGATTTTTTAAATGTAATGTCTCGAATATAATTTATAATCTTTTAACATCTTAACATTACTTAATAAAGTTCGGGGCAGTTACTTGCAGTATCTCTCCATCGAAATACAAGGCTTTACGCTAGCGAGCCTAAATAAGTTATGAGAGGCTTCGACTTCGCTCAGCCAAATATATACGCTGGCTGAGCGAAGTCGAAGCCCTATTTTTCTCATAAATGATTTAAGACTGCTATAGCGATCGTGTAAACTGAGACGGAAAAGAATTATATTTTCTATTTTTGATATTCCTGTGATGCGTCTCCAACCATATTTACTGTCAGCTTTAGTTGCACTCTTATTGATCGTCACTAGTTGTGCTTCTTCAGGACAATCTGCTCAGGCTCAACTGTCTGATGCTCAATTTGAAGCCAAAGTTTTAGAGATTATCCGTAAAAATCCACAGGTAATCTTAGACTCGGTACAGGCTTATCAAAGATCTCAGGTTCAGCAAGAAGAACAGTTGCGAGACAAGGTGTTGTCGCAAATTCGCCAAGAACCACGTTTGTTACTTCGCAATTCGCCGATAACTGGTTCAGCTAGCCAAAAAATTGTTATGGCGGAATTTTCTGATTTTGAATGTCCTTACTGTTCTAAGGCTCATGAGGTCGTCAAAGAATTCATGACTAAGAATCGGAATGATGTGACATTGGTATATAAACATTTCCCACTAAAGGAAATTCATGCTCAAGCGGAACCTGCCGCCTTAGCTTCGTGGGCTGCCTTTCAACAGGGTAAGTTTTGGGAATATCATGATGCTTTATTTGAGCAGCAGAGCAAGTTGAGTGAAGAGTTTTATTTGGAAATCGCCAATAACTTGAAGCTTGATATTAATCGCTTTAATCGCGATCGCCAAAGTCCCGAAGCTAAAGCCGCAATCAACAAAGATTTTGAACTTGGCAAGTCATTGGGAGTACGCGGTACACCTTCGTTTGTGGTCAATGGCATATTTTTATCTGGAGTACCAGACATTAAGAGTCTAGAAAATTTAATCGCCCAAATTAAGGCGAGTAAATAAAAGATTGGGGTAGGCTACGCCTACCCCAATCTTTTTTAATGCATTTTATTGTTACCACCATAAGCCAACCAAGGCGAGATTTACCTCAATGTAACTAGTGATGTCAATTGATGGATTAGATGAACTGGATGGATTAGATAGATTGGGTTGGTGACTGGCGAGAAGTTCCCTAAGTGTCTCCAGTTCAATATTGCTTTTGGCGATCGCTTTATGTAATTTATCTTTTATCGGCTTAAGAACCAAACGAATTTGCATGGCGCGAATTGAGTCGGGAGCGCGATCTTCGACTAGGACATGGCTTGCTAATAAATTAATTGATTTGAGATCTTGTTGCATGGCGATCGCCGTAATTTCTTTGCTAATCTCATCAACAAATTGGCGATTAACATACTTCATTACCACAGGCTCTAGCAAAAACATTACTTCACCATTGTCTGAGCCTTTCTCAATTAGCGATCGCCAACGCAATGATTCTAGAGCATCGATTAATTCGGAGCCTGAGGCTTGCATCGTCATCTCTGAACGTAAGGTGGCGAGAGAGACAGGGCGATGCTTGATCGCTAGCCAATACAACACATCTTTTTCTAGTTTTGAGAGCCGCTCAAACTGTTGATAGAGCAGAGTCCGTAACACATCGCCAAGGGCAAGGGCAGTTTGTTTGAGAAATTCCGAAACATTGCCATTAAATAGTTCCTGAATCGTACCAGCGACAATTCGTAAAGCGGAAGGATTGCCACGATATTGCTGTACTAGGGCTTCCAGCCCATTTTCTGAGCCTGTAAAACCTCTTGCCCGCAACAATTCAAAAGCGCCTTGACGCTGTAACCCATTCACTTTGTAGTAGCGAATCGGTTGATCTTCCCCCTGATGCATCGATATTTCTTTGGGTTGTTCACGCCCAATCAAAATTACGGAACTCTGATGCCGCTCTGAACCAATACGCTGTAATAAGTCCGAATGTGCTTCACAACCTTGGCGATAGGCTCCCACCAATTCACCATCTTGGAGTGTAGACTCAAAGTCATCTAGCACAACGAGACAGCGCTTTTGACGTAAAACTTCTATCAAGTCGGAAATACTCGCACCAGTCTGTTGCGAATGATTAAGAAATTGCAGCAGATCACTAACTAACTGCGCTGTCGGTTGTGCGCCACGCAGCGATCGCCAAATAAAGCAATCAAACTGAGATTGAATATTCTCGACCAATCTCACCGCCAGCGCCGTCTTGCCAATGCCGCCCATCCCACAAATAGCAATTAGATGACAGCGATCGCGCATAATCCACTCCTCTAATTTGACAATTTCCTCAGTGCGACCATAAAAAGTCTGAATATTTGGAGCCTCACCCCAATCGGCGGAATTTGGTTTGGGATTAATGTTGCTATTGGTGACATTAGATTGGCGATCGCCACGATCGCTCTGGCGTAATACCTTATAGCCTTTATTCTCTAGCCATTCAGGAACCTTTTCCCACCGCAACGTATTGATCGGTTGCTCCGCGATCGCCTCAAGCGATCGATACAAACCTTTATTTAACTCAACCCGCAAAGCCCCCGAAGTCCAAGTTAGCTTAAACGCAAGTTGTCCCGGCCGATAGCGACAGAGCAAACCCCGCAAACAAGCCTTTTCAAATGGCTTAATTTCCTTGCCACTAGCAACCTGTAAATCCGCATAAAGCCGATCTAAGTCCCAATTTTGGGCTGCTTCAGAAAACAGCCCCTCAATGTAATCATGGTCAGATAACATGTCAGGATATGGCGGCGAGCGATCGCATAGTGTTGGAACAAGTTGTAGATCAAGATCTGGATCAAGTTGTTTGGATCGTAACAAAAAATCGGCGATCGCTAGACATAATGCTTAAAGTGGCTGATTGTTCTTAGGGGCGATCTATGTAGAATATACACCAGTGGATAATTAGCGGTGTGCGCCAAATCAGTTCACACCTCTGAATTCGCTTTGTAAACCCTATCTCGTTTAACCATGCTAAGTAAGCTAAAAGAACTGGGAACCAATACTGATGGTCGCTATGCTAGTGATGATGAGTTGCAGTTTATGGATACTTACATCAATTCCTTTGATGTGAGGGTTAATGCTTATCGGCGGATCAAAGCCGTAGAGAAGGAAATTGTCGAGACAGTTTTAAGCAAATTACAAAAATCTCACCCAAGTTTGCTAGCCTCACGTGGCGAAGACCTGCAAAACAAATGGAAACAAGACACATTTCGAGTTTTGCGTCACTCAGCTATGACCGTCCTACTGGACGATCCCCAACATTTACGCGAACAGTTTTTATATTGGTTCCAGACGATCATGCAGGCTTTTGGCGCTCAGGAAGCATGTAGTGCCACTTATCTGATCATGCAAGATGTCGTGAGGGAGCTTTTACCCAAAGATATAGCCGAATTGTTATGCCCCATTTTAGAGATGAATCGAGAGCTATTGGGATCTACCCCAAAGTTATAAAGTGAATAATTAGGGATGGCGCGTCTTCTCTGCGCCCTCTAGGTTATCGGAGTAGTCGGATAAGATATTTGGGCAACCGTACTTACCCAGGGCAACCGCACACGTTTCTTAACAAAAGAGAATACATTTCGCAACAAT
>JBAXTW010000270.1:0-3495 GCA_037129985.1 Pseudanabaena sp. ELA645
CCCGTGCGACTTGCTTCGTCTATTTCATCATCGCCAAAGTCATCGGAGCGATCGCTTTGTGGCACACCATAGGGCGCGAGAAATCCTGACAAATACCATTTTGTCGGCGCTTCGGGCAGTATTTCATCAGGCTTTGCACCGATGAGATCCATTTCTAGGGCTTTGATGAGTTGCGATCGCACTTCGGCGGAGGTTGATGTCATAACGGTTCCTTGCTTGTTTAGATAATATTTTGCCCGTTCTGGAGTTCTTTTAGGATTGACACCGAAAGCGGTAGCCCTTGCTTTAACAAAATTTCTAAGTATTCATCAAAATTCTTGGGTTGCTTTTTTAAGCGTTGCCTACAAGTCTCAACTGCTGCCATAACTTTGAAAGGATTCAAGCCAATCAAATCGGCAATGAAATCATCTGGATGTTTTGCTGTGATTCCATACTGACTGATATTCAGGTCAGGAAAATCTTTTAAATTAAAGGTGACAATAACATCAGCTTCAGCCACAATTGCCGCCGCGAGAATATGGCGATCGTTAGGATCGGGTAATGTTAAGGATGGAATTAGTTGTTCAAAGTCAGTAACTAAACTGTCTCGAACTTGGCTATTCATCAAATCTTTGACTTGATTTAGCTTTTCCCTTGGTAAATCAGGACGATTTTCAATGAGATTGCGAATCCATTCGTCATGAATTAAGTTAGTCCATTTGGCTCTAAAGAGATCGGCGATCGCTAATTGAATGAGAATATCTCTAAGGTAGTTAGAATAAAGAACACAGGCATCGTATATTACTGTAAGTTTGCTAGTCATATAGTCCTAGCTCCTCAGATATTGCCACAATTTCATCCAAAACTTTACTTCTGGCAGCATCAATATTTGTTTTATATTCCATTAAGTCAGTAAAGCGAACTCGACGATGTTTGCCGACTTTGTGATAGGGAATTATGCCTTCTTCTAATTGTTTGATTAGGAAGGGACGCGAGACGTTGATTAAGTCTGCGGCTTCTTGGGTGGTGAGTTCGGCATGGATGGGGATGATCGTTACGGCGTTGCCTTGGGACATCTGGGTTAAAATGTCTATAAATAGGCGATAGGCGGCGGCAGGGATTGTGGCTGTTTCTTCACTGCCATCGGCTTCTACGATTTTGAGATGACGGACACCTTCGCTAATATGTGAGGCGAAAATACGGCTACTTTCTTTAGAAATTTCGGTTTCTTCTTCGGTGGGAATATGTAGAGACTGGGTTAGGGCAACCATCGGACAACCTCAAATAGTTTTGTGTTTAGATTGCTTGATATTGTTTGAATTTTGCTCAAAGTCTAACATATTAAACGCAATAAACGAAATAGTGATTACTGCTTAAGGCGATCGCTATATCAAATCCTTAATAGATTGATCTCTTTGCGTTACTCTGTTAAAAGTATGTAGCCCATTATCAATTACCGAAATTCTGCCGTTACTGTGTGAATAATCCAGAGTTTGATGATGTTACTAAAACAAGATGGCGAGAATCTCTCGAAGCATTATTAGCTGAACCGCTTGAACCAACACTAATTTTGACTTTAAGACCGAAAATATGGTCTTCGGCATCTCGTCCTTTTATAGCTAGAGGGGCTGATAAGTGCGAGTATGTTGTGAAAGCTCGACAGGCAGATCGGAATATTGAGCGGCAAATGGTCAACGATCAGGTTGTTGCTAGGCTTGGGGTCATGATGAATGCTCCAGTAGCCAAGCCATCTCTGGTGGAAATATCAACTGACTTAATTGAGCTATCACCACCGCACTCATACATTTTTGGTGGGACTGCCCATGCTACTGAATTTATTAAAGACTGCTCTGACGATCGCGAGTTGTTTTTACATGCCAAGGAACCTGCTAATCGCGATCGCTTTGCACTTCTCTGTGTTTTATATGGTTGGGTTTACGCGAGAGATCACCAATTTATTTACAGTAAGTCGAAGCCGAATTTAGTCTATTCTGTGGATCATGGTCATTTTTTTATAGGTGGCCCCGATTGGAATATCGAGCGTCTGACTAGGACAACTGATGTACAACTTGATCGCTTATTGCTTGAGACTTGTAAGCTGACATCTCAAGAGATTGAGCTTGCCCTCAATGCTTGTCTTGCTGTGACAGAAGAGCAAATTTTAACAGCAGTGGCTGCACCACCGACTGATTGGGGTCTGACTATTGACGATCGCCTCGCTCTGGTTGAATACTTGATGAGTAGGCAAAAACAAATAATGGCAATTTTTACAAATTTGTGTTAAAAGCATTGTCTATGGCTAGCCAATACAGTGTAATTCAGTATGTCCCAAATCCGATCGCAGACGAACGGATAAATATTGGTGTGCTTGCTTTTAACAATCAGGTTGTGCGTGTACATTTTTTACAAAACTGGAAGCGTGTAAAGCAGTTTGGCAATGAAGATGTTAGCTTTTTACGTGACTTTGCCGATCACATGGAAGAAAGTGCTGCGAGGGGCAGTTTCTTTTTAGAGGAATGCTCTAAGGATACTCCTAAGCATCAGCAAATCATTAAGGTTGCTCGAGGCTGGATGAATAGTATCCAGTTCACAGAACCTTGTGGCTCTTTATTAGATGTGGATAGCCTTTTGGAAGATGCTGCTGAGACTTATCTTTTAGAGATTGAGAATATTGAAGATAATTTGCCTAAAAAGATATTTTCGCGAGATCGAAAGGTTGCATCGAAAATAGCAAACAAAACAGTTAAACAGGTCTTAAAAGAACTGAAAGGTGAACAGGCACAAGAATATTTTAAAACTTCTCTAGCAGGCAAACATGAAGGTCATAAATTAGATGCAGTCGTAGCTAACGGTAAACCTTATCTTGCGGTTCATGGATTATCATTTGAAGTGCATTCTCCTAAGAGTGTTCTGGATGCTTTGTCGTGGGCAATTGTTGATGTTAAAAATTCCTATCAAGGCTTGCCTTTTGGTGTACTGCTATTACCCCCTAAAAGAGAGTTAAGAGAATTAACAAAAGCTTATGAAACTGCTATTGAAAAGTATGAAGACTTAGGAGCAATAGTCCTTAAAGAAAATGATCTTGAGGATTGGACAAATCAAACTCTTGCACAGCTAAATTTGTAAATATATCAAATGCGTCTTTATTTGATATTTCTGACATTTTTATGCCTCCCAATCTTCAAGTTTTAGTTCTGGAATACGGCTAAACTCGCGAGTATTATGGGTAACAAGAGTTAGATCGTTAGAAATAGCGATCGCTGCAATCTGTAAATCGTATGCTCCTATTGGCGTTCCTTTCTTTTCTAATTGAGCGCGAATTGTGCCAAAAATATGAGCCGATGCGTCATCAAAAGGTAAAGAAATAAACTGCTCTAAAAATTCCTGCTGTAATGCATAGTTACGCTCAGGGTTAGCACTTTTCATTGAGCCATAAAATAGTTCTGATTTCACAACTGAACATGGCGTTGTTGCATAAAAAGGGGATTAGAAGGTAAGATAAGGTAAGATAGTGAA
>JBAXTW010000271.1:0-3403 GCA_037129985.1 Pseudanabaena sp. ELA645
TTCAGTTACTTATATCTGTATTATTTGCTGCTTTTTGAATTTGGAATTGCTGCTTCAATGAGTCCAATCTCAGCTTAGGGACTAAAATAAATCTATAATAAAAGATTGATGTTTTTTTAGATTTATAACATAAAACCTTAGCTTTTTACTTTTACTAGAATGTCCAATATTATTGAAATTGTAAGAAAATTAGCTGACAGGGAAGCAAAACGGACTGAAGCGGATATACAGGCTGGAATCAGGGATTTATTACTCCAAGCTTCATTAGATCTAGATGATGAAGATCTTGATGTGAAACTTGAGTCTCAATTGGGCGATCGCCGCAGAATTGATGTTGAAATTGGCTCAGTTGTGATTGAGGTCAAAAAAGATTTACGAAAAGGGAAAATTCTAGCTGATGCGATAGAGCAATTATCGGGCTATGTTGAGGTTCGGACGCAGCAGACGGGACAAAACTATATTGGAATTTTATCGGATGGTTTAGAATGGCGATGTTTTCATCTCAAGCCGTCTAAAGAGTTTGTTGAAGTATCTAAACACTTAGTTAACTCAAGTAGTCCAGATGCTGACAAATTAATTGCTTGGTTAGATGGTGTTTTAGCGACAAAGCAAGGTGTAATTCCTACTCCAGAAGAAATAAATAATAAGCTGGGTGTAGAAAGCTCTTCCTATGCAATTGATCATGCAACATTACTAAGTTTGTATGAAGAAAATAAGCATCTTCCTACTGTGCAAATGAAACGTCTATTATGGGCAAAACTTTTGACGACAGCATTAGGCAGTCAATTTACAGATAGTGATGAATTATTCGTTGAGCATACGTTACTTGTAAATGTATCTGAAATTATTGCCCATGCTGTCTTAGGTTTAAATGTTAATGATTTATCGCCTGCTTCTCTGTTGTCAGGTTCGCAGTTTGAGACTAGCGGAATTTATGGTGTAGTTGAAAGTGACTTTTTTGATTGGGTGATAGAAGTTGATGAAGGCGATATTTTTATTCGGACACTAGCTCGTAAGATTTCTCGATTTAATTGGGGCGAAGTTTCCTATGACATCATGAAGGTTTTGTATGAATCAATCATTGATCAGGAATTAAGAAAGCAATTAGGAGAATATTACACACCAGATTGGTTGGCGGAAGTAATTGTTGAAAAGACTATTAAAGATCCTTTGAATAAACGTGTTTTAGATCCATCCTGTGGATCTGGAACTTTCTTGTTTCATGCGGTCAAAAATCTTTTAAAGAAAGCAGAACAAGAGAAATTGTCAATTAGTGAATCTCTGGCAATTTTGGCAAAGAATGTTATTGGTTTTGATATTCATCCAGTCGCGGTAACTTTAGCTCGTGTGACTTATCTTTTGGCGATCGGTCGTGACAATTTGATGAATCCAGCAAGAGGGGAAATTAATATTCCTGTCTATTTGGCTGACTCTATGCAATGGCGACAAAAACAATACGATCTTTGGTCAAAAGATCAGGTCGTAATTGAAACAAATAGCGAAGGAGAATTATTTGCTTCAGAGTTAAGGTTTCCCCATGAGCTTTTGCAAAATTCTCATAATTTTGATGAGCTTGTAAAGGAGTTGGCAGATAAGGCAACTCAAAAGACTCAAGGTAAATCGACACCTCCTTTAACTGGTGTATTTCGGCGATTGGCTATCCCTGAAAAATTTCATGAGACGATTAAAACTACATTCTCGGTAATGTGTGAACTCCATGAAAGCGGACGCGATCATATTTGGGGCTATTATGTGCGTAATTTAGTGCGCCCCGCTTGGTTAGGTTTACCGCAAAATCGGGTTGATATTTTGATTGGGAATCCGCCTTGGCTTTCCTATCGACACATGCCTAAAGATATGCAAGATTCATTTAAAGAAATGAGTGAAGAGAGATCGCTTTGGCATGGAGCAAAAAATGCAACGCATCAAGATCTATCAGCATTGTTTGTTGCTAAAAGTATTGAAACTTATTTAGATGATGGTGGAAAGTTTGCTTTTGTGATGCCTAACTCGGTAACAGATAGAGAATATTTTGGGGGGTTTCGAGATGGGAATTATTACACTGGTAAAGGAACAACAACATATGTTGATTTCAAAGCATCTTGGGATTTGCGAAGATTAAGACCACATTTTTTCCCTAGAGGCGCATCAGTTATTTTTGGTAAAAGATCTCAACAATCTTCCAAAATGCCCCTGAGCGCTGTATATTGGTCAGGAAAAATTGATGAGCCAAAATCTTCATGGAGTGTAGTTAAAAAATCGCTTAAATTCACTAAGGGAAAAATTAAAATAGGTTCAGATACTGAGATTTCTCCCTATGATTCTCAATTTTCACAAGGCGCAACGATAGTCCCAAAAGTTCTTTTAGCTGTCGAAGAAAAAGAGTCGAGTCCACTAGGATTAGCTTCGGGACGTAGATTGTTTCAGTCAAAGCGCTCTGCTAATGAAAAAAAGCCTTGGAAAGATCTTCCAGCGTTAGAAGGAACGATTGAAAGTGAATTTATAAGACCCTTATACACAGGAGCTTCTATCTTACCTTTTCGTTGTCAAGAGCCTGAATTAGCAGTTATTCCTTGGAATGGAAAAGTATTGATGGATGGAGAATCTGAGTTAATTGATATGTATCCCGGCTTATGTGATTGGTGGCGAAAAGCTGAAGAGATATGGAATGAATATCGAACGAATGATCGATTGACATTACTTGAAAGAATTAATTATCAAAAAGGATTATCTCAGCAGTTCCCAATACCAAAAGAAAGAATTTTATATGCAACATCGGGAATGCATATTTGCTCTGCTAGATTATCCAATAGACAAGCTATCATCGAAAGTAAACTTTATTGCTTACGGTTCGCTGATTTTTGAAATAGGTCAAAACATTTGACGGGACAATAAGGATCTCAGGCTTTATGAACTTTTTTTACGAAGTTATTGATTTTCACCTTCTTGTATGCATTACAAATAAATTAAAGCAATAATGACCTTTATTAGTATTAATTATCAATAGTAATGCCAAAAAGTGCAAATTAATGAATGTCATTTGCATTAAGAAAATCAGCGAACGGTAAGTTATTGGGCAACAACTGAAAGTACAGAAGAATCATATTATTTATGCGCGATTTTAAATGCAGAGATTACAACTTTAAAAACTCGTCCTTTAATGTCTTATGGAAAAGATGAAAGGGATATACATAAGCACGTCTGGAAACTTAAAATCCCTAAATTTATTTCAAAATCCAAATTACATCTTGAGATTTCAAAAATTGGTAAAGCATTAGAAAAAGAAGTTTCTCAACTTGAACTGAGAGATGTTTATTTTGCAAATATTCGTCAAGACATCAGAAAACATATGGCTCTTCTGGGTTTGAGGGGATAAGCAAAACTAATGGGAAAGGCAGGCTAA
>JBAXTW010000272.1:0-3337 GCA_037129985.1 Pseudanabaena sp. ELA645
TATTGTCCCGTCAAATGTTTTGACCTATTTCAAAAATCAGCGAACCGTAAGTGTTTAACTATCAAAGGGTACAATTTTATCCTGTAATGGATGTGTAGATTATTCAACTGTATCCCTTATATCCCGTATTCCCTCAACAGGCTGTAATTTATTTGACAATAAGAAAATTATGCAAAATATGAAACTCGGTAGCATTGGATTAGTTTTAGGTTTGGCAACGACAGTTGTAATGTCACAGGTTCAGAGCGCGAACGCGATTGGGTTGACTGCTATATCCTCCCTATCTGGAGGAGGTATTTTTAATGCTGTAAACAGTACAGATATGACTATTGGTTGGCGGTTTACAGCCAACTCAAACGTGAATGTTTTGAGCTTAGGCTTTTTTGATGCCACCCCTGCTAATGACTTGGCACAAACTCATCAAGTTGGAATTTGGGATAATTCTGGTAGTTTACTTACTTCTACAACTTACCGTTCGCTGATTTTCTTAATGCAAATGACATTCATTAATTTGCACTTTTTGGCATTACTATTGATAATTAATACTAATAAAGGTCATTATTGCTTTAATTTATTTGTAATGCATACAAGAAGGTGAAAATCAATAACTTCGTAAAAAAAGTTCATAAAGCCTGAGATCCTTATTGTCCCGTCAAATGTTTTGACCTATTTCAAAAATCAGCGAACCGTAAGCTACAACGATTTTGACTAACAGTTTGCTCTACAATAGCTTTCGCTACGAGGCAATCACCCCAATCACGCTTAGTTCAGGGCAGACTTATTTTATCGGGGCGGGTATAACATCTCCATATTCTGATGAGTATAGAGGCTCTGCAACTGTCTCATTAGATCCTGCTATCACATTGACAGGTTCTGCACGCAATGCAACTAGTGGAGGATTTTCTTTCCCATCAACCGTGACTACAGGTACTGGACGCATTGGTCCAAATTTTGAGTTTGCTGCTGCAACTCCTGTTCCATTTGATTTCTCGCCCAATTTCGGAATCGGTATTTTAGGCGGTGCTTGGTTTGTTCACAGAACCCTAAAGAAGAAAGCCGCAATAGCCAGTAAAAAGTAGTTCAGCAAGGTGAGGTAATCGGCATTTATCTTTCAATCTATATCCCTTGATATAAGGGCTTCACAAACACTTTCATGAAACTTGAATGCCGATTAGCTTACAGTGCTTTGCGCTGTTCTCAAACCCAAGAAATTTTTTAAAAGGGTAATCATACAATTTAAGTGCACATCAGCTTAATTGATCAGGATCGAACCCTTGCGATCGCAAAAAAGCCTCTAACTTTAAGACCCGTTGATGCTCCTGCTCCATTGCCTGACGTTCCTGCTCCTCTGGTAATGGCACGACTCGCCCTTCGGCGGTAAACCAACGTAGCTTCTGGTCATGGATACCGAGATATAACTCCAGTTGATCGCTCCAAAGATGTCCTATAGGATTAGGGGCGATCGCTTGATATTTACCATCCATCAGATGAAAACCTGCAAATTCCAATGTTTCGGGATGAAACCAGAAATAATTAGGGACACGCCATACATCTTGATATAACTGTTTTTTAGTGCCGCGATCCACGGTTGCTGTGGAACTAGAAAGTAATTCAATCACCACATTAGGATATTTACCGCCCTCGTTCCAAACCACCCAACTGCGGCGATCTTTTTTTTCTACACCCAAGACAATAAAAATATCAGGACCACGGAAATTACGCGACTTAATCTGCTGTTCATCGTAATACACCGTCAAGTTGCCAGTGATATAAAAGTCTTGGCGATCGCGCCACCAATATTTCAATAGGCGGATCAACTGGTCGATATGTTCGCGGTGAAAATCAGTTTCCAAGGGTGGCTCATCACTATCTAAATCGGTGGGAGGCAGCTTAATGTTGTCAGTGATTTCTTCACTAATTTCCTCGCATATTGAAAGTGGATTAGCCTCAACCAGCAGAACCATTGTCGCAATCTCCAAACAAGACTTTTTCTAGTATACACTTACCGTTCGCTGATTTTCTTAATGCAAATGACATTCATTAATTTGCACTTTTTGGCATTACTATTGATAATTAATACTAATAAAGGTCATTATTGCTTTAATTTATTTGTAATGCATACAAGAAGGTGAAAATCAATAACTTCGTAAAAAAAGTTCATAAAGCCTGAGATCCTTATTGTCCCGTCAAATGTTTTGACCTATTTCAAAAATCAGCGAACCGTAAGTATACAGCCCGAATTAAGAAATTTACCCCATAACTCTACCTAACTATTTGGCAGCGATCGCATTACAATAGAGGATATGTTACGGATTGTTAAGAAAAAGCCCGTATGAAAATTTCATCTCCTGTAAATATTCTTATTCCTGATTCAGCCTCTTTGCAAACCGCAAATACTGCCGAATGGAGCCGTATTGAAGAACCAATGTGGCAAGGTAGCGAAACTGATATTCGTCAAGGCTTACCATTCAATTTGCTATCACCGACTTGGCAAATGTTTTTACTTGGTGATGGCGCACCAACCAGACATTTACAACTGTTAACGCAGTCTGATATTTCTGTGGATGTGATTGCTATGACTGAAATTGGTGATGATGACGATCATGCACCGTCTGATATTTCGTTAATTGCAGGACCAAGAATTCGCCGTCAAATTTGGTTGCGATCGCAGAAAACGGGAGAGATTTTTTCCCATGCGACATCTTGGTGGTCAGTGGCGACGATGCAAAAATATTTGCAAGATCCGTCTTTGCCGATTTGGGTCAGTCTCAACCAAAAGTACACGGAGCTTTATCGCGATCTCAAGGGTATTTACAAGGGCGCTTGTCCGAAACTTGCGGAGGCTTTTGGATATCCAGAGGTTGATAGTTTTTGGGGAAGACATTATTTGCTATGGCATGGCGGTGAACCAATCACAATGCTCTATGAGGTTTATTCCCCAGCGATCGGTAAGTATCTTGGTTCTAGCAGTTTGTAACTTACCGTTCGCTGATTTTCTTAATGCAAATGACATTCATTAATTTGCACTTTTTGGCATTACTATTGATAATTAATACTAATAAAGGTCATTATTGCTTTAATTTATTTGTAATGCATACAAGAAGGTGAAAATCAATAACTTCGTAAAAAAAGTTCATAAAGCCTGAGATCCTTATTGTCCCGTCAAATGTTTTGACCTATTTCAAAAATCAGCGAACCGTAAGTTGTAAAAAGATAAACAAGCTAATTTACCCACGTTACGGGTGGATTAGCTTGTTCGTTAATCTACCTCTATTCAATCTCAACCCACATTCCGCTCGTAATGGAAGGAAAAAACAATTAAGAAACAGGTACAGGG
>JBAXTW010000273.1:0-3204 GCA_037129985.1 Pseudanabaena sp. ELA645
AGCGTTCTTTTGAGCGTCAGGCTCGGCTTGAAGCGGAGGCAGCACGACAACAGGCTGAGGCGATCGCTGAGCAGGAACGTTTAATCGCTCTCCAAGAACGTAATAAAAATGAAAAACTTGCTGCTTACTTGAGATCTCTGGGGATTAATCCTGATGATATTCAATAGCTTCGTAATAATCATAAGTCATTCTTAGTATAACTTTGTCGCCACTTAATATATTCTTCTCTTGAGATTCTATGAAAGTTAGAAGCGCGTTGATATAACTTTTGGTCTTGATTAGGTACAGACTTAGATATTGTCTCAAGAATTTTTTTATAGATTTCATCAAACACTTCAAAGTCTTCAAGTCCCTTTTTACTAAATGCTGAGAAATCATAAGAAAGAGCATCAATCATACGAAAAATAGCTTGTTCGTCTCCTTTTAAATATCTATTAAAAAATATCAAGTTATCTTTTTCTAAAATCTTAAAACAAGCTCTGAAAAAAAGCATACGACCGCCACCATCAGGTATAGATGAATAGTGATGAAGTGCTTTCCATGCTTTTTCGTTATCTCTATTTTTTTCAATTTCTAAAAACATCTGATCTACATCACTATCTTCTACTGCGGGACTATTTCTGTTGGCAGTAAGTATGCGATCCAATGGTGGTGAAATAAGATAAATAACCATTGGTAAAATATTAGATCTAATAAAGGAATAAAGAAATGCAGCTAATGACAATAAAATACATAGTGTGCGTTGCATACCTATATCCTTAAAACACATTAATTTGTCTATATTTTGTAAATGTTGTCTATCTAAGCAAGTCGAGTGCATTAGCCATAGTGTAAACGAGCCATTCAATTTCAGTGTAAATAGATTAAGAATTAATCGCGATGCGATTAGAAATATTGGTGACAAAATCGATTAGGAAGCGATCGCCTTGTAATGCTTTAAATGTCTTTTGACAGATATTTTGTAGAGCGGAATTAGCGGTAATTGATGGCTGTGATTCAGGTTGAACTTCCAAATATTCTACAAAACTCAATCCGCCGATATGCGTCAAATAGGCTGCCGTAACAGCTTGCATCGAACCACCGATCGCATAGGTAATCGCATTGGTTTTAAAACAAGAGGCGATCGCGGAAGTAGCAATCTCCACACAACCGAGTTGTAATAATTGCTGGGCAATGGTCAGCGCAAAATGCTTAGCTTGATGGAACTTTAAGGGGCGATCGTAAACTTTGGCAAGATCGATCAACATCTGGGTGTTAATGGCGGCTCCTGCTAACAAATCGATCGCGGGGATGGGATTCGCAAAAACTGTAGCGGCGGCGGTCAACTGATAACGATTGATGATGGTCGTCGCATCTTGACGGCGTTCTTGATTGATTGTGCCGTTGATTTCCTGTAGCAAACTTTGGATTTGCAGATGCGTGTTCTCAACTAACAACTCTTCCCATTCATCGGAAAGAATAGTCTCAATGCGTTCCTTGAGAGCCGTTACATTGGGTGGCACATCTTCCCACCATTCTTGAATTGCTTCATTATTACTGCAATCGTGAGGATTTGCATATTGACGCACTTTGATCGGGCTAGGTTGCGCGGCGATCGCCACAATATCGGTTTCACCTAAAAATTGTTGTGTGCGCTCTTTGAGTTTGTTTAAAATTTCTTGGCGATCGCTAGGCAAATATAAGTCCGTCTTATTAAACGCCAGAATTACCCGCTTACCTAATCCTGCAAGGCGATCGAGTTCAATAAATTCACTGCTAGTCAAATCTCCCGCCGTTACAAATAGGATCAGATCGGCACATCGCGCCATTTGCAAAGCTTCAAGCTCCCTTTGCTGTCCCGCTGCGCCCATTTCTTGGGTTCCCGACGTATCTAACAAAGATATTTTACGCTTTAATTTCGTTTCTACATGAATCGGGGCAATACCAACCGCCGAGAAATCAATCCCTTGGTAAGAATATTCTTGACGAGCGATCGTTGTGCCAATCGTAGCCGCAGTTTTACCAGCCTTGCGCTCTAGCAAAGCATTAACTACTGAGGTTTTCCCTGCCGAACCTGTACCGAAAACAACGATTTGAAACTGATTTTTTTGCAGGTTATTAGTTATTTTTTCGGCTTGCTCTTCCAGCAATTTACGCCGCGATGAATTACTAACCTTGTTGATCGCCTGTTGGACTTGCTGCAATTCTTTAAACAAAAAACTGCGATCGATTACCTTGGGTTCGTCAATTACAACCGCAAAACTCTGACGCACATTCACAAACAGCAATGTCCCGCCGATCATCACCGTGATCACGCTCAGCAAATGCCAGTCATGTTCCAGCGAAAATATGGTATTGGCGATCGCCACTATACCGACAATTCCTAAACTTAAGAACCAACCTTTGCTAGACAAGACCATGCGAGAGTTCAGCATTAACAACGTACTCAAATCTAAAATTTAAAGATACAGCTTTAGGATAAATGTCAAGGGGAGACTTGACAATAATTGATTCTAAGTGATTTTTCGGTATCTTTCTTAGTAGTTTGTTTTGTTATGAATAGTTGCCGCCAGATCAAGACAAAATTTTCATAATGCGAATTGCGGATTTACTTGGTGTTATAAATCTAGTAATAGCAAAGGAGCTAAGTGAATGACTCAGGCAATAGCACCACCATTGACCTTGTACGATCGCGATCTGGATCTGTGGTTAGAGACAACGATCGCCCAATTGAAAGCAAGTGACTTTCACAATCTTGATGTCGAAAATTTAATAGAGGAGTTAGAAGGCTTGTCAGGTAGTAACTCACAATAATTTAAACAAGTTCCAATTAACATCAATATCCGTAAATTTGAGGGGCGAAATATCGTTTGTTGAAAAATTAATCAGTTCAAGTTTACTAACGTTTTCAGGGATATTTAAAGAAAAAGTAGCATCGATATCGATGTTGGAAGGCATTTTTAAAGAAACCCCGTATAGATGGGATTGATCTGCCAAGCGCACTCTAGTGGGAACATATCTTGTTTTATTCGCAAATACCTCGCTATTTTCAGCACTTAATTGTAGTTGATTGCGATCTTCTCCAATATTTTTTATCGTCAAGTCACAGTCGATATTATTTCCTTTTCTGGAGCAACCATTAAGTGTAAATGTATAATTTTTGCCCTTTGTTAAGCTAATCGGCATTTAAGTTGCAATATCACAATTATTGCCTTTATTTTTTAT
>JBAXTW010000274.1:0-3152 GCA_037129985.1 Pseudanabaena sp. ELA645
ATTCTATTTGTTGCTCTGCGGAACGGGTCAGTTTAACTTGAAATTCCATGTTTTTTCTGCATTTCTTCGATAAACTGATTCACTGGTCTAGTGCGACCCTGAGCTAGGTCTTCTAATCCTTGTTTAATTCCTAGGATGGTTTCTAGTTCTTCAATTGTATCTAGTAATTTTTGATAGGATGTTGCATCTTGGATGACTAATTCTGCTTTGCCATTGATAGTTAATACTATGGGATGCCCAGTGTTTTTCATCTGGGTGATCAGTTGATTGGTATTGCGTTTGAAGGTGGATAGGGGTTGAATGTCTTGAGTGAGGTTAATCATAGGGCTACGGCACTAAATTTGCATTCAATTTAATGTTAGCACGAAACAAAAAAATTGCCCCTCAAGTTTTAAACTCAAAGGGTACGGAGCATCTAATCTCACATCAAACAAAAATCAACAAATTATCTTGTTGTCGCATTTAGTTCTATAGCGTGTGTTGACGGAGCGTAACGCGCAAATAATTGGTACGGGAAAGATTTGAGTGCGTTACTGAAACAGCAAATGTTAGTGAAGAAAATTCAGTTATGCTAAAAAGTTTTCTTGATTTTTTGTGGAATGATGCGAAGAAAAATCCTTTGAATTTAGTCTCTTATAACAGTGAGATGGATGCTAGAGTTTCGGCGCTTACTGAGGGAGTTGAAATAGATTGATAGAGGTCAATGGCTGGAAAATCTATTTCAATGGTGTTTTTAATAAGCAGTTTCAGGAGCTTATCGAGAGTTCGGTTAAGTTTAAAGAAAAAGATACGCCCAAGCAATACAAGGAGCGTTTTAAACCTAAGTTGCTGAAAGCTTTACAAAGAGCAATTAAGGAGTCAATTCCTACCGATCCATTTAGTAAAGATTTTGAGCTTAGAGGGGATTTGAGCGATTATAGACGGGTTAAGTGGGTTGGTATTTTTGATCGATATTGATCGCTTTCATAGTTTGCCTCTCGCTCCAATGACGGGTAAGCCTTGTTTTTCGCGTTCTGCTAGTTGCATATTCAGTTCTAGCAATTTGCTAAGAATGTCGTCATCTTCGCTAAATCCGTAAGCTTGCATGACGAGTTGATCGAGTTTGGCATGAAGTTTATAGAGATTACAGCCTTCTTGCTGAAAATGTGATTTATAGAGTTTTGTGATGCCACATTGTTGTTTCTCCATTTCCTTACTGCGATATTGATGGAGTTCTTGCATAGTAGCCCGAATTTTCTCAATGGTTTGTTTTGCCTTGGTTGAGATATTGGGATCGAGTTGTGGGAATGGGAAAGTTTCAAAACAAGAATTATGAGTGTAGCGAGTATCGCCTTTTAATGTAGAACTTTGCGCTTTTACCCATAGCCGATGTACTTTTGATGTCAAAATTCCTAAGACATAAAAATCATCAGAAGTAATAACTGTAATTGAATTATTAGGAAGCCAATCTGATTGAGCAGGCAGAAAAATAAACCATGTAGAGTGGCTAGGCGCAATAAAGTAACACGATAATGAGGCTAATGATTCTCTCATTAAAGGACGTTTCTCTCCATATTTCCACCAATTAATGCGAGTAACATCTCTACGATTGCTTTTACGTTCTGCTTGAACAGTCAATTCTAGATGTTTAAAAGGAAATTTGTAGGTAATGGCTTCTTCAAAACTCATATCATTAAAATCAATAATCCAGCGACTTGGCAAACCATTGGGAACATCTGTTAAATCACCAGCCGAGCAAGATAATTTTAAAACATCCTTATTCTTAGGATCAGCTTTAATCCATTCCTCAACCTTAGCAGCATCGACATAAAATCCTTTACCTATAGGAATTACACCTTGAAATCCGATATTTAGATTAGCCTTTAACCTTACAGCATGAGTTACATCAATCTCTGCTTGTAAAGATGTATTGATTCTTGCAACCTCTTTTTCATCAAGACGATAAATATTAGGTTGAATTTTGCACCAATTCGCTATGCTGACATGAACCTTAGCTTCTCCTGACCATTTTTGTGTAGAAACTGCATTATGGATATAACCACCATTTTGAGCAATATAATCAAGGGATGCAGCACGGCTTTTTCCTTGACTAATGGAATTTGTTGCGACTAATCCCGCTCGCCCGTTCTCATCTAAATTATCGTGAGCAATCCGAAACCAATAAGAGCAGAAATCAACTGAATCTTTGACCTCAGGAAACTTAGCAAATACTCGATCTATGTAGTCGTCACCTAGATTTAAGCGCATTCTTTTTCCACCTAAAAATGGAGGATTCCCAATAATTGCATCAGCCTTAACCCAATCCGTAAACAAAGCATCCGCACAAATAATATTTTGATCCAAAGTATCCAAAGGCAAAGAAGGCTCAGGCAAATTTAACTTCCTGATGGCAACACTACGCCCGATCATCAAAGTTACTTTCGCCAACTCCACCGCAAACGAATTAATATCCATTCCAAAAAATTGCTGCGGAGTCACTAAAGACATATAGCCTCGCGTTGGATCAAGCCCCTGCATACTTTGCAACAAATTAAATTCTACTTTTTTCAAATCCTGATAAGCCATGTACAGAAAATTTCCTGAGCCACAAGCAGGATCGAGAATCTTATACGCGCTTAATTCTTGATGTAGAGATTGGAGTTCTGATAGAGTCTTTGCCGCCTCAATGCGATCGCGCCAATAATTAGTGATTGTTGGCAATACAATTTTATTAATATCTCCTTCAGACGTGAAATGAATGCCATGCTTATGCCTCAGATCCGATCCCTTACTTGGTTTTGGTTTCTTTTTCTTGTCTTGTTTATTTTCATAAGCTCCCTCAAAAATATTCCCAAAAATGGAAGGGCGTACTTTTGTCCAATCCGCATTCGCTGCCAACTCCAAAGCTATTAACTCACCAATTTCTAGCTCAATCGGATGAATTTCTTTAAATAAGCCACCATTGAAATATTTCACATCTTTGTAGCGACCCGAAGGAGTTCCTTCTCTTTGATTCATCGCCTTAAATAAGCCGCCTAATAGATCATAAGAACTTATCTTCTGTTCAATACAATCCTTGACACAGCGCGTAAAAAGCTGATCGGGTAGTAAATCTAAATCGTGACTACTCAGGTTTGAGAGCAGGTAAAATGGGATTATCTAGAAAGATTAAT
>JBAXTW010000275.1:0-3096 GCA_037129985.1 Pseudanabaena sp. ELA645
AATTGAACGGCGATCGCCTAGAACTAACGACTCATAGTAATAGCGATCGCCTTTAGAAGATAGATTGTTGAGGCGATCGCCTAGAAATAACGATTCATGGTAGTAGCGATCGGCTTTAGGAGATAAATTGTTGATGCGATCGCCTAGAAATCATGGCTCATGGTAATAGCGATCGCCTTTAGCAGATAGATTGTTGAGGCGATCGCCTAAAACCCACAATTCACATTTGCGATAGAATCTTGACCGTATATATATGTGGCAAGAAATTTACTATTGATGATTCAAAATGTTTATAGTTAATTGATCGAGGTGATTGTCATAATATTTTGAAAGGGCAGTTGCAAAGATTTCACAGTCAGGGGCAATCTCCGCGAAAAGAGTCATACACGATCTAAACTTTAGGCTGTCGATATACCCAAATATTTGAACTGCTGTTCTACCCTGTATCCCAATTACAATTTTGCTGCACTCTTTTAGTCGCACTCCAAGTATTGGATGATCAAAGTAAGCGATAGCTTCCTTTTTAGATATAATCCCATATTTCTCTGCCATCGCGCTCGTGCCAAGACCCTTAATTTGGGGGAAAATGTACCACATCCAGTGACCAAATTTTTGACCGCTTCGCAGCTCGCTCAATACTGATTCATATTGGCTATTCTGGGCAGAGAGAAATCTCTCTATATGGAAATCTTTATTCATAATAGGTCGTAGTAGCTCTTAGTGGGACTGTATGCGTTTGATAGCTCTACCATGAAAGTAGGTTAGCAGAGAAGGAAAGTAAACGTTTGACACTTGCCTCTGAAATTGATGGCAATGAAGCTTTGTCTGCTCTAAAAACAATAATATTTATTTCCTTGACATTAGACCGTCGATGCAATTCGGCAAATGCAATTAACATACAAATGAGTGAGATTTCTCCTTTGAGACCGCCATATCCACTACCAATGATTGGCACGTGTAGTATAGTCAATCGATGGTTCATCATTAATTTCAAAAGTGAGGTTGCAGCCTCAAAGATATATGATGTATCAGCCTTTAGCCCCTCATTTGCACGTTGAGTCGTTACGGAAACAAGTGCAATTTGAAAGTTTGAAGTCAGAGGAGATTGGAGGAATACGCATTTTCCCACACCATAGCTTTTTAAGAATTCCCCAGGTTTCTTCTCTACTTCAGTACCTTGTTCGCAAGATAGTTGAGTCTTTACAATGGATTGAATGTTAGGAATATTTCCTTTGAAATTGTGCTGCATAAAAGCACCTAATGCGCTTCGGGTATCATAAATGCAGTCGTCATCAAAAAATTCGTTCGCTGGTAGTGCTACTAAGCAACCATGTTCGCTGTATTCTCCCTCTTCGATTCTCCCAAATTTCACATTGATTTTCATTGAACCCAAATTCGTAGAATACCCATCTTTCGTCTTCTGGACTAAATGATTATCTTCCTTCTTTACTGCCTCTATGAGTTTTTTCGCGTCATCAGTCCATAGATTGCCGCGAAACTGAGGTGGATGGTCGCTCTCTTTAATGTCTGGATCGGCTTGAAATATTAACACTCTCTTGGAAGCTCCCCAAAATGCACCAAGTTCAGCAAGACACCATTTAGACTCTAGCGAGTTTTTTGTTGCGATGAAAATGCATAAATCGCATTCATCAATTGCAATGCAAAGCCCATCAGACAGAGGGTTTCCTATAACTAATCGTTCAACATCAAATCGTGATACATCCGAATAGTCTAGTGCAATGCAAAGATTCGAGTATGCAGCTTTATCTTTTTGACTATAGCTAATGAAAACTCGCGTTGTCATGGTGAAATTTTTCCTTGGGTTGCCTTTAGGGATTGAGATAGTTGTAAAATTCTAAATTCTAGCCTGAATCCTAACATTTTTGTGCGGTCATAATCTATGTATGATCGCTCACTCTTCATGTTTAGCGTAACAAATTTACAATATAGTCCGAACGCCGATCTTGCTATGCTGGATTAATGAAGTGCAAAGCACCTACTTTTTGTTTGTGACTTGAACACAGTTACAATTTTTTAGTTAGACTAGAGTGAGTCTTCCGCTACTCAACTAAGTAATAACTTTCAATCTAGGAGCAGCCATGCTAGACACCGCAACACTTGAGCAACGCTTGATAACCCTTGAGCAAGTAGTATTCGATCTTCAACATAAATTTGAAAGTAAGCCTAGCCCCGAAAATTGGCTCGATAAACTCATAGGCTCAATCTCTGACGACTCAGCTTTTCTTGAAGCCCTAGAGTATGGGCGTGCATTTCGGCAGTCTGACAAACCTATTGATGACGCTGACAAATAATCGTGAAATATTTGCTCGATACCGACCACATAAGTTTTCTACAGCGCCGTTCCAGTTCAGAGTTTAGTCGATTAACTTTGCGGATGTCACAACATTCGCTCTCTGACTTTGCTTTATCAGTTATTAGTTTTCATGAGCAAGTAATTGGCGCTCACAGCTTCATCAATCGCGCCCAAACAAATACAGATATGGCTCGTGGATATACACTGCTGTTAGAAACTCTCAACAGTTTTGCAAAGGCTCCAGTTTTACCATTTGATGCTAAGGCGATCGCCATATTTGACGAGATGAGAAGGCAGAAAGTTCGTGTGTCCACAATGGACTTGAGAATTGCCGCGATCGCCATTTCTAACAACTTGGTATTACTTACCCGAAATACTGGGGATTTCAGTAAAGTTCCGAGTTTAATAACCGAAGATTGGACGGTGTAGCGCCGACTCATGATAATGGCGATCGCCTTTAGTAGATAGATTGTTGAGGCGATCGCCCAGAAATCATGACTCATGGTAATGGAGATCGGCTTTAGGAGATAGATTGTTGGGGCGATCGGCTCACAAACATTTATAAAGCCATAGGCGCAAGATTGAAGGATAATTTGTCTGAACTAAAAAATATCGTTAAGTCGTACCTATGGAATTGACCCCGATTGTCGGTTACAGCGATCTACTAGAAAGAATTTCCCAAACTTACACAGAGGGACGTATCCAAGCAGTTCAGGCAGTCAACATCCATCTCGTTGAAACATACTGGCAGGTAGGGCGGCACATTGTCGAGTTTGAGCAAA
>JBAXTW010000276.1:0-3033 GCA_037129985.1 Pseudanabaena sp. ELA645
GAAGATGAGAATATGAAACTTGGTCAAGTAGAAATCAAGCCAAGCTAGATTGAATGCATAAAAAAATTCAAAATCTCAACTGTAAATGAAGCCAATTGACCGCCTTACTAACTCACCTTACGCAGATAGAATTCCAGTAATAGCTGAGGTTTAGGGCTGGCACGGGGCACTGTCCCTACAGAACATGAATTATTTAGGTAGGGGCAATCCCCCCGTGTTTGCCCTGCTTGGCTGCCTTCTGCGTAACATCAGTTAGTAAGTTTAGGATGGACGGAACAAAGCGTCGCCTGTACTAACATGAAGAGCAGAACATTAAGTAATACGTGGTGCAGGTAAGCTATGAGAATCAAACGCAAACTCCATCGTTCTATCATCAAATTAGAACAGCATGAGGGAGTACTTCAAGTTGTTGGTGGCAATTCTTGGTATTCCTATCTCCGAGATCCCTATCACTTGATGTTGACAATTCCTTGGATTGGATTTGCGGCGATCGTGGCACTTATGAATATACTGCTCAATGCCATTTTTGCGGTTCTCTATTTACTAGAAGCTAATGCGATCGGAGGCATGGATCATATTGGCTTTTTGGAATCTTTTTTCTTTAGCGTTCAGACCCTCGCTTCCATTGGCTATGGCGTGATGCATCCAGATACGCTCTACGCAAATCTATTGGTAACACTAGAATCGATCGCTAGTTTAATGTTATTTGCCGTAATTACGGGAATTGCCTTTACGCGATTTGCCAAATCTTCTTCCCGTGTGATGTTTAGCCGTGTGGCGACGATTCATAATTATAACGGCATTCCCACCCTCATGTTTCGCACCGCCAATGAGCGGCGGAATAATATTCTCGAAGCGAAGTTAAGCGTTTATCTGATGATCGATGAAATCAGTGCCGAAGGTCAAATGATGCGGCGGTTGCATGAACTAAAGTTAGTCCGCGATCAATCTCCTGTTTTTTTATTGTCATGGACGGTGATGCATTGCATCGATGGAAATAGCCCCTTATATGGTTTAACAACTGAAACAATGGAGCGATTAAATGCACAAATTCTCGTCTCTCTTACTGGTGTCGATGAAACAGTCGAAGGAACAATTCATGCGCGGCACATGTATGCGGCTCGTTATCTGATGTTCGATCGCCGTTTTGTAGATGTAATTCATATGGGTAATGATGGACATCGTTATCTTGATTACACGCATTTTCATGAGACAACGGCTATTTCATAGCGATCGCGCCCCTGTTGTTTAGCTTGATAGAACTCATTATCGGTCGATATATAGGCGATCGCTAGGTTTATCTAAGCATTATCAGCAAATGACTAATTGACTAAACCTGTTAAGCTAGGTCAAATCAGAAGCTATAAATCCCCATTATAATCTCCATTAAAATTTTAGCAGTTTAGGTATAGCAGTTTAGGTGTAGCGGTGAAAAATCAAGTATCTATCTTAGTTGTTGATGATGAAGCTGATAATTTTGATGTGATTGACACCCTACTAGGCGATCAAGACTATCAATTGCATTATGCAGCCAGTGGAGAATCCGCGATCGCTTGCCTTGACTTATTTCAACCAGATTTAATATTGCTAGATGTCATGATGCCCATCATGGATGGCATTGAGGTTTGTCGAAGGATCAAAGCTTTGCCTGAATGGAGTTTTGTGCCAATTGTGATGGTGACAGCGCTCAATACCAAAGAAGACTTAGCCAAATGTCTAGATGCAGGCGCTAATGACTTCATCAGTAAGCCCCTAAACTCGTTAGAATTTCGAGCTAGGGTGCGATCGATGCTCCGCATTCAAGATCAACACCAGAAACTAGAAAGAGCTTACGCCCTAATTCACGCGCAACTAGAAGCTAGTTTAGAAGGGGTAATTGCTGCAGACGAAGAAGGCAAATTAGTCGCCTATAACCAAAAAATGTGCGAGATCTGGGGAACTGATCCCGTTACCATTAATCCTAGTAACGAAAAATTACCACTACTACCCCTATTAGAAGAAGCCAATTTTCCGCAAGTAATCACCGAAGTTCTCGAAAATACCTACGACTCCCCCGATCAAATTACCTATGGTGAAATCCTCCATAACCAGCTCACTTACGAATATTTTAGTAGCTCGGTCATGTCTCCTAGTGGCAAGTTTTTAGGATTTGTGTGGCGCTTTCGCGATATTAGCGATCGCAAACAATACGAAGCAACACTACATGAATCTAAAGAAATTGCAGAAGCAGCACTGAAAGTTAAGTCTGATTTCTTAGCGATGATGAGCCATGAAATCCGCACACCGATCAATGGCGTACTCGGCATGACCGAGCTACTATCAACGACCACACTCGATCGCGAACAAAATAAGTTTGTAAAATCGATTCAAACTAGTGGCGAAATTCTCTTAAAAGTAATTAACGATATTCTCGATTTTTCTAAATTAGAATCTCAAAAATTATTATTAGAAAACTTATCAGTTGATGTGCATGGCATGATCTCCGATACTTGCTCACTGCTCCGAAATCAGGCTGAAGCTAAAGGAATTGAAATCAACTGTCACATCGATGAAAAAACGCCATCCTATATTCTTGGTGATCCGATTAGGCTAAGACAAATCCTACTTAATCTAGCTAATAATGCCGTCAAATTTACCAGTATTGGAGCCGTCAATATATCAGTCTCGCCACAACTAAACTCGCCAAAATTAGACTCATCACAATTAAAACAAAACAACCAATTATCACTACTATTTGAAATCAAAGATTCAGGAATTGGACTGCTCCCCGAACAGATCCAAAAGCTGTTTCAAGCCTTTACTCAAGCCTCGATCGCTACAGCCCGTAATTATGGCGGCACTGGGCTAGGCTTAGTGATTTGCCAAAAACTAGTGCAGATGATGGGAGGAAAAATTTGGGCAGAAAGTACTTACAATCAAGGTTCTACTTTTTCGTTTATCATCCCCGTCACCGTTACCGACGAAGCGCCATCAACAGTCAATCAAACGCCAATTCAAGGATGAAATGCAACGGGTTCTGATGAAGCAAAGAAT
>JBAXTW010000277.1:0-3007 GCA_037129985.1 Pseudanabaena sp. ELA645
TTTTGCATTTCTTTGAGAATATTAAACAGTTTTTTGTGAATGGGTTTATTAGTTTCTCTCAAATATTCGTATGTTGGTGAGTATCCATAAGTCTTAGTAAAGTTTATGCCTATTTTTTCAATATCAACAGTGATCGCCCCTCACAACCCCAAACCCGATCGCCCATTCCCGAAAGCAAAACAGCGATCGCCACCAACACAAAATCTTTGGGCGAAGTTGTATTGACAACGTAAATACGCTTTGGTTAAGATACGATATATGGATGTATATTTTGTACTGAACGGGATTAAATTTGTTTGGAATGAAGAGAAGGCTCGAATTAATCCTATTAATCATGATGGTGTGACATTTCAGCAAGCTACTGAAGCCTTTTTTGATCCATTTTTAGTAGTAGTTGATGCAAGTCGTAATGATGAAGAGAGGGACGCTGTGATTGGCTTAGATAAGCGATGGAATCTTCTTTACGTTGTTTATGTTGAACGGGAGAACGATCTAGTTCGGATTATTTCTGCAAGAAAAGCAACTCGCAAGGAGCATGAATATTATGAAAACTGAAGCTTTAAAAAAACGATTGGATCGCAATCGTCCGATGGCAACGGTGACAATCCGTATTCCTGAGGATGTAATTGAAGATTTGAAAAAAGTAGCACCATTATTAGGATTTTCTGGATATCAGCCTTTAGTTCGTGCTTATATTGGGCAGGGGCTTCGTGCTGATCTTGAGAGACTGGATGGAGACTCTGTTTCTATCTTTATTGAGAGTTTAAAGCGTCACGGTGTAAGTGATGAGGTGATTCGTGAAGCTTTGAGTGAGGTTGCTTAATTACATTTTTGCGATCGCCCCCTCACCACCCACAAAACCCGATCGCCCCTCATCACCAAAAAGTCTCGATCGCCTTTTCCCCACATCAACCAACAATAATTTAGTAGTGAAAGCGGCAGGCGAGAATTCTGATTTTATCGTCTAGAACTTCATAAACTAGACGATGTTCTTGATCGATCCGCCGTGACCAGCAGCCAGATAGATCGTGTTTTAGAGCTTCAGGTTGTCCAGTACCTTCAAATGGATTACGTTGGACTTCACGAATCAGTTTGATGATTTTTAAAGCTTTTTTACGATCGCTTTCAATCCACCAAGCTAAGTCCTCAAAAGCATCTGCATCAAATTCCAAGTTTTTCACAGGCTGATTCCAAAGAGATTCCATCTTGACGTTTTCTGGCTGCAAGCAGTCTTTCTTTCATGGCTGGACTGCTGAGTAAATAGGTGGTTTCTCTTTCTGCCATTAGTTCTTGCCAAAAGGCAACGGGGACAACTACAGAAACTGTTTGCCCTTCTGAATCACAGATGTATTGTAATGCGTTAGTCATAGCAGTCAATATAACTTACTTGATTAATCATAATTATAACTGATCGCCCCTCATTACCCATCCATAAAACCCGATCGCCTATTCACTCAAATCAAACAGCGATCGCCCCTCAACACCCATAAAACCCGATCGCCTATTCCGTCAACACCAAACATCAGTTAAATAGAACTAGAGCGAATTTTGGCTCTATTCCCAAAAGTCCAAATTAAGAAGATCGTCAAGTGCTCGGCTAAATTGCCATGTTTCTGGAAACTTTGTTGTTTTATATTCTGGACGCAGTTTTTTGAGGCATTGCTGATAAACCGTATCAAGGATTTTTGAATAGTCGTTCTGCAAACTGGGAGAAGTTTCGATTAAATCCTCGATTTCAGGTCGAATATTGCGAATTGTGCGTTCCCATCCGTTGTATTCTAGTGGCATATCGACATAGCATCGTTTTATAATGTGTTCGATGAGGGCGCGAATTTGTCCCTTAAGCGAATTTTTCTGAGCTTTTCCCAATGAGTCAATCTCCTCGATCAAGTTGTTAATATCTATTTGCGTAAAGTCACCAGTTTGTAAATGGTTAATTGTTTCTTCTGTCCATAGAAAGAAATCACGGTCGTATAAATTTGATGATTTTGTTGAGATTAAAGCTTGTGTCATTTGTTTGTGACTCCTCGCTAAAGTATGCGATCGCCTATTTAATATTCTAAACTTAATAGATTTTTTCTATTCTAAACGAAATTTGCTGCCTGATCGCCCCTCACCACCCACAAAACCCGATCGCCTATTCTCCACATCAAACAGCGATCGCCCCTCAACACCCAAAACCAGATCGCCTATTCCCCAACACTAAACAGAGATCGCCCCCTGACCACTCAAAAAACCCGATCGCCTATTACACAACAAAACCCGATCGCCTTTTCCCTCATTATCAAAACAGCGATCGCCCCTCACCAACCACAAAACCCGATCGCCTTTTCCCTCAAATCAAACAGCGATCGCCCCTCACAACACCCAACAACCGATCGCCTTTTCCCAAAATCAAACAGCGATCGCCCCTCACAGTCACAAAACCCGATCGCCTATTCCCCAACACTAAACAGCGATCGCCCCTCACACTCACAAAACCCGATCGCCTATTTCCCCACATCAAACAGCGATTATATTGACGGCTAAGTTAAAATTAGTTAAAACCAAATAGTAGAGTCGTAGTATTATGCAAATAAAAGAACTTACTACCGAACAATTTCGTTTACTAGTTCGTGAAGTTGTAATTGAAGTACTGGAAGAATATATAGATCTAGATGAAGGCAGGAAGTTAAAAACATCAGTTGTGGAACGTTTACTGCGGCAGCAACATCAACCAACTGTTATTCCTGCGGCTCAAGCTATGCAATCTTTGGGGCTAAATTGGGATGAGTTATAGTATTGACTTTACTTCGGATGCGATCGCTGAGCTTGCAAAAATTGATCGCACTAATCAAATACGGATAGCTCGTAAAATCAAGTGGTTAGGGGAGAATTTTGAACAAATTACGCCTTTATCGCTTACTGGTAATTTATCAAGCTTTTTTAAGCTGCGGATTGGAGATTATCGAGTCGCCAATTCAAGGATGAAATGCAACGGGTTCTGATGAAGCAAAGAATACTTCGT
>JBAXTW010000278.1:0-2923 GCA_037129985.1 Pseudanabaena sp. ELA645
AGTTCAATCTTTTACTTTGAGTAACTTTACTTTGGAGGATGTTAATAGGCTTTATCAGCAACATACAGATGCAACAGGACAGGTCTTTACCCCCGAAGCGGTTAATTTAGCCTTTCATTTGACACAGGGTCAACCTTGGTTGGTCAATGCGATCGCCAAAGAAATTGTTGAATATATTGCTAAAGATCCAGCTATTGAGATCAATGTTGATTTAATTGAGCAAGCTAAGGAGATTTTAATTAAGAGGCAAGATACACATTTAGATAGCTTAGCTGAAAGATTAAGAGAAGATAGGGTGAGGATAATTGTTGAACCAATTTTGTCAGGTCAAGAGTTAGTTAATACTCCAGAAGATGATTTGAGATATGTTTTAGATTTAGGATTATGCAATCGGGATAGCAGAGGTGGTATTCAAATTGCTAATCCAATTTATCGAGAAGTTATTCCTAAAGTACTAGCATCAATTACGATCGCGTCTTTAACTTCAATAGCACCAACATGGCTAGATCAGGATGGTAATCTCAATGCTCAAGCACTGCTAGATTCGTTTATCTTGTTCTGGCGGCAGCATGGAGAACCATTATTTGGAAGTACACCCTATCCAGAGATTGCACCCCACATAGTATTGATGGCATTTCTGCATCGGGTGGTTAATGGTGGTGGCACATTGGAAAGGGAATATGCCATTGGTTCGGGGCGAATGGATATTTGTTTGCGCTATGGCACAGTGATTTTGGCAATGGAGTTGAAGGTATGGCGCGATAAGAATCCTGATCCGATTAAGGAAGGATTACAGCAGTTGGATAAATATTTATCGGGATTGAGTTTGGATACAGGTTGGTTGGTGATCTTCGATCGCCGTTCTGGTTTGCCGCCGCTAAGCGATCGCACGACTACTGAGAATGTTATTAGTCCAGCAGGTCGAGAAATCATTGTAATTCGAGGATAAAGACTACTTGCTATGTCAATACCAGAGCCAATTTTAGTTATTTACGGTGAATCGCCCAAAGCGATCTCCACTACAGACTTACGCCAATCACGAGTTGGAGCTGACTAGACATCGGGATGTGAGGAGTTTTAGGCGTTATACAAATCGTAAGAATAGATTGCGGCGAAACGTGCTTTTCTGAAGGCATCGGAAAAGTTGGATTAGAGAAGTTGTGGTATTGACTACAAATCTAAAATAGTTTCTGAAAACTAGTCTGGGCAAAGCTTTAACGGCTATCTTGCAGATTTTTGCCTATATCATTGATTTCATCCTTGAAATTGCTGCATAAACTGACGATCAATGGATTCTTTCCAAAACCAGAGTAGTTTTGATGGACCAAAACATAGTCCGCCCCAAGCGATCATCGCTTGTAAATATTTTTCGCTAGATTCTATTTTATATCCAGTGCCGATTAGCGAAAGATGATGCTTTTGGGGATAAAAAGGAAGCAGTGGTTGACCTGATGATGTGCGCTGTAAATTTTTAAATAGAGGTTTGCCTTGATGTACTGCGAAGACTCCTGCTTTGGGTCTGGGACGGCTAATACTAGAAGCAATATCTCCTGTGGCAAAAATGTAGGGATGAGAAATAGATTGCAGTTTATTGTTAATGAGGATAAAGCTTTTCTGGTCAGTGGTTAAACCTGAGTCACGAATCCAAGATGGAGCCATAGCATTAGTGAGCCAAAAAATGCGATCGCATAGTAATGTGAACCCTGATTCGCAGCCGATTATTTTTGGAGTTTGTAGAGGATATTGCTCGGATTGATTGTCAGAATCAGGTTTGATGAAATTTACAGTTTCGCTTAGATGTACATAAATTCCTTGGTTAAGTAGAATTTGTTCAAAGCGTTTTCCTACATTTGCAGGATAGCCCGTCATTAGGGTTGCTTGTCGATGAAACAAATGAATTTCTAGCAACTGAGTTCCTAGAACCATGGGCGATAATCCTTGCGATTGCAGAATGGCTTCTATGCGTGACTTAATTGTGAAAGCTAATTCGACTCCACCAGTGCCGCCGCCAACAATACCGATGCGTAACGGGCGATCAGTCGGCATCGCTTGAGCGCTTTCTAAGGATGTTAAGAACTGTTGCCAATGGGTCAAAAACTGAGGTACGGGTTTGGCGGCGATCGTATATTGATCGACCCCGACAATCGCTGATGAGTCAGGGGTACTGCCAATATCAATCGATAACCAATCAAAGTCAATCGGGGCATGGTTTTGACATAGCACTTGTTTATGAGCTAAATCCAAATTGATGGCTCGATCTACAATTAAGTCAGCCTGAGCGAACTTAGCAAGATTCACTAAATCAATATGACATTCTTGAAAACTGTAATAGCCAAGAATGTGTCCAGGCAACATTCCAGAATAGGGGGCGTTTGCGACATCAGTGATTAGGGTAAGGCGGATATCTGTGGCTAAGGGATAGATACCAAATAACCGCAAGGCGATCGCATGGCTATGTCCGCCACCAATCAAAACTAAATTTTTCATAGGGGACTTGATGTTAAATTTAGGCGATCGCACTGTAATTTTGACCTATTGGTTTATGTTTTCCAGTTTGCTTGCTCCCAGTTGGCAATACAACTGCTTAATCGCCATAGGCACTGCCTACGACTTTGCCTCGAAATACGACATAGTTGTAGATGTTGTAAAATAGCATGATCGGAATGAGAACACCGATAAAAGTGAGCATAAACACAAGAGCACTAGGGGCGGCGGCGGCTTGATAGATGGTAATTTGATTAGGAATAATGTAAGGAAATACAATCAGTCCTAAGCCGATAAAGGTGAGCAAAAAGAGGAGAATCGTCCAAACAAACGGCGTATTTTCTTCCTCACGATTGAGGCTGCTTAACAGATTCCAAATTAACCACACACCGATAACGGGAATCGCTGCGAAGATATAGACTAAGGGCGCACTAAATAG
>JBAXTW010000279.1:0-2915 GCA_037129985.1 Pseudanabaena sp. ELA645
TCCCTTTTCGCTTAATCCCGATCTTTCTTTGCTTCAATCTTGTCCAAAGTCCAATGATCCATTTTGTCGGCAGCAAATGCGACCTTAGTCATAAAGGTAAAAGCATCAACAAAGCCATCAAACTTGAAAGCTCGATTTAACTTTCCATCAACTACTTTCCACTCAGGTAGTTTGGCGATCGCAGTTGTAATCTCTTTGTCTGTCAATTTTGCTTTAGTCATAAAAATAAGTTGAGTGTAATGGGTTTAAACTTGGTTAGAAATTACGCAAAAACTTTTAGTAAGGGCAATTCATGAAGGCTCAATCGTTCAAACTATGCTCAACTAATATCTAAATGCCAACAGATTAGGGATCGCAACTTAAAATTATCAAAATTCCTGAAGCCATACCCAGATCGTTTAATTAGCTTTAGCTTATTATTGATACCCTCAACAACGCCATTAGTAGTGCGGTTCTCAAAGTAATTAGTAACTTCTCCAAACCATCGACAAATTGTGCCAACACTGTCCTTATACGTCTCCTTTACTTTCTCCATCCAGTCGAGCAATTTTGATGCGCCGTCTCCCCAATTTTTAGCATCTTCAAAGACTTTTCTAAACTCTTCCTTTTGCTGATGCATTTTCCATAGCAATGGTAACACTTCTCGAATTTCTTCTAATTTTATTTTTTGCTTCTCTGTTAAATCTTTTTCATTCTTTAGTAATGCATACTTACTCTGCTTAAGTGCTTCTTCGATTTTCTTTTTCTCATTTACATTTTTGTTTTCTTTATTTGCTTTTTGCAGGTCATTTCTTGCTGTTTTTAGTTCCTCATGAACTATCTTGGTTACATGGAATCGGTCGGCTACTACCTCTGCTTTTGGTATTAGTTTGTTGATCAGTCCTTTATAATTTCCACTTAGATCCATACTTACCTCAATAATTTGCTCTAACACCTCTTTTCCCCCCCCCTCAAGCTCTTTCCTTATTTCTTCTTGTTTCCGTGATCGCACAAATCCTATTGGTATTTTTCTGTCTAAATCTACCAATACTACTACATAGTCCTCTTGTCCTTTTCGTAATGCTATTTCATCGATCCCAAGTCGTTTTAATGGCTTTAAATCTATTCTAAGCTTTTTTTCGCTTATGTATTTTACCATCGACCACACTTCTTCATCTGTTAAATCATTTTGTTTCCCTACATTATGCATATCACTATGCAATACTTGCTGCACTATCATCTCTGCAAATCTGTTCGTTTGTTTTCGTCTCTTTCCTATAAACTCTAGTTCTTCACTGAACGGCTTTTCGCATTTTCTGCACTTGAATTGACGACGGTTCACCTTCAATAGTACTTCCTGCCCACTAATGCTTAAATCTCTTGCAAAATACCACCGATTTTGATGCAAATGATTACTTTCTTCTCCGCATCTTGGACACTTTGCTTTTGTCGTTTTCGCTTCAACCTCTAAAATTAATCGATCTGCTACTTTTGTGTAGTTTTCTACTTCGATTTCTGGCAGATTTAAAAGTTCGGTTAGAATTGGTTGCATATTTATTATTTTGTATCTTATGTTACAATAGCACCGTTTAGACGATTGAGCCTTCATGAATTGCCCTTACTAATTACTAATTTAATTAGTTTTAATTAGTCAACAGCTTTTTTGACTTCATCTTTGACATCTTCGGCAGCATTACGCACTCTTGCCTCAGCTTGTTTTGCCTTGCCCTGCACCTGCTCTTTCGTATTTCCAGTCAGATCGCCTACTGTTTCTTGCACTTTACCTTCAACATTTTTTGCAGCAGCTTTAGCTCTATCTTCTAAACTCATGATGTACTCCTTAATTTGAGAATGATTTGAGAAAATTTACCAGAGATGAATTAACAACTTTGGCTTATGAAGCTACTGTGACAGGCGATCGCTTGATGTCCTGAATGAATTGATTGAATTGATTGACTACGATATAAATTGATACAGATCTTCGCTTTGCGTAAGGTGAGTTAACAGAATCCCCCGTGGGCGATTCTGTTTAGATATATAGATGGCTTAGGACAAATAGTTTCTTAATCAAAGCTTAAATAGAGCTTAGCTTTATCTTAATTAGAAGCATTAGACTCGCTCTTAAGATCAAAGAGCATTAAAAATGGTTAAGAATCCTATATGGCAATAACTTTAAACAAAGTTGGAAATGCAACTAGCGCTAATGGCGCTGAAATTCCAGCTTTCGATCCTGCAAGTAAGCGCTTGTATGTAGTTGCAGGAAACACGATCGATGTTTATACAGTTGGTAGTACGGGCGCTCTGACGGCGGCTGGACAAATTGTGCCTGGCTTCACTGTTGTTGCAGGACAAGAAATTTTGCCAAACAGCGTGGCTGTCAAAAATGGAATTGTCGCAGTAGCTTATGCGATTAGAACGACTGCACTAGGTACTCAGCAAGCTGGCAGAGTCAGCTTTTATACTGCTGCTACTGGCGCATTTCTGAACTCGGTTGAAGTCGGATTTTTGCCAGATATGCTGACCTTTACTGCCGATGGCACAAAGGTATTGGTAGCCAATGAAGGCGAACCCAACGAAAACTACACCGTCGATCCTGAAGGCTCAATTAGCATTATTAGCATTCCTGCTAGTGGGGTTGCTAATGCTACGGTTCAAAATGTAAACTTCAATTCTTTTAACTCTCAGCTTGCTGCGCTCAAAACTGCTGGAGTCAGAATTATTGGCGATCGCACGATCGCGGGCGCTTCAGTTTTAACCACAGTTTCACAAGATCTAGAGCCTGAGTATATTGCGATCGCCCCCGATGGTAAGACCGCCACGATTACTCTGCAAGAGAATAATGCGATCGCCTTTCTTAACCTTGATTCTGCTACTCCCTCAATTAAGCTAATCGGCATTTAAGTTGCAAGAACCAGTAATATAGAATAACAGACTTA
>JBAXTW010000028.1:0-42430 GCA_037129985.1 Pseudanabaena sp. ELA645
GTATGGATCTGGTGATCTTTCCAGAATATTCCACCCACGGCATCATGTACGATCCTAAGGAAATGATGGAAACTGCCGCAACAGTTCCTGGTGAAGAAACTGCAATCTTTTCAGCAGCTTGTATTAGGAATAAAGTCTGGGGAGTATTTTCTTTAACAGGTGAAAAACATGAGGCGCATCCAACAAAAGTGCCTTATAACACCCTGATTTTAATGAACGATCGCGGTGAAATTGTTCAGAAATATCGCAAGATCATGCCTTGGACTCCAATCGAAGGTTGGTATCCTGGCGACTGCACCTACGTCTCTGAGGGACCTAAGGGCTTGAAGATCAGTTTGATTATTTGTGATGATGGTAACTATCCTGAAATTTGGCGTGATTGTGTCATGCGTGGTGCAGAGTTGGTTGTGCGCTGTCAAGGCTATATGTATCCCGCTAAGGAGCAGCAAATCATTGTTTCTAAGGCGATGGCATGGATGAATAATACCTATGTGGCGGTGGCAAATGCCTCTGGATTTGATGGGGTTTATAGTTACTTTGGTCATTCGGCGATCGTTGGGTTTGATGGGCGCACCCTTGGTGAATGCGGAGAAGAAGAAAATGGTATTCAATATGCTGCTTTGTCTAAGTTTGCGATCCGCGACTTCCGTAAGAATGCCCAATCGCAGAATCACATCTTCAAGCTGATGCATCGTGGCTATACTGGAATGCTCAATTCAGGTGATGGCGATCAAGGCAAGGGAGAATGTCCCTTTGAATTCTATCGAGATTGGATTCTTGATCCAAAGAAGGCAAAAGAAAGTTCCGAGGCAATTACTCGTTCAACTGTTGGTACAGCAGAATGTCCAATTGTTGGTATTCCGAACCAGCAGGCTATGCCTTCAGTAGAAAAAGCCAAACCCGAAACTGTTCCAGTTTCAGTTAAGGGCTAGTTTTATAGCGCTTTTCAAGCAAGCGAGGTACATAGGTTTGTTTCTCCGCCTTCGGCGGAGAAACAAACCTGCACTTCACTAGGTTGGTAAACGCTATAACTAGATTATTTTTAATTAGAGTGCAAATTAGTGAAGAAAAAGGTTTTTATTGAAACTATTGCGAAGTAGCAGTTTCAATAAAAACCTTCTTTTTTGATATTGCAGTTCTCTATGTATTAGCGATCGCATTTCCAGTTTTGCAGTATTACACCACCAACCCCAGAAAATCTTTAAGAGATGCGTATCGCTCTATTTACATACTCCACCAAGCCTAGAGGTAGCGTCATCCATACTTTAGAGCTAGCCGAAGCCCTGCAAACTTTAGGACATCAGGTTTGTATTTTTGCTTTAGATAAAGATGGATCGGGATTCGATCGCCATTTATCCTGTGAATTTCGGCTGATTCCTGCTAGGGAAGCCTCAAATGAGATTGATTTATTGATTAAGCAGCGTATCCAAGAATTTGTGGATGATCTCATCAATTATTCGCAAAAGTCGCAGCTAGATTATGACATTTACCATGCCCAAGACTGCATCAGTGCCAATGCTCTTGCTATTTTGCGATCGCGCCAAATCATTTCCCACTTTATCCGCACGATTCACCATATTGAAGATTACAATAGCCCCTATTTACGCAATTGTCAGGATCGTTCCATTCGCGAAGCGTCACTATGTCTATGTGTGAGTGATAGTTGGCAGAAGCAGATTCAAAAAGATTACCAAATCCATGCGCCACGAGTCATGAATGGTATTAATGTAAGCAGATTTTCCGATCGCACAGATGGTTCTGAGGAGTCATTTAAACAGCGCTTAGGCTTGACTGGTTCGCCAATTTATCTCACTGTGGGCGGCATCGAACCAAGGAAAAATTCTATTAATCTCTTAAAAGCATTTTCACAGCTATTGTCTGATTTTCCCAATGCTCAGTTAGCGATCGCAGGTGGTTCCACGCTCTTCGATTACCAAGATTATCGCGATAATTTTTTGTCTACGGCTCAAAAATTAGGGATTGATCTCGGTAAATCAGTCGTAATTACGGGCGTACTATCTAACGCAGAAATATGCACGATTTATCGTTGTGCCGATGTATTTGTATTCCCCTCAATAAAGGAAGGTTGGGGATTGGTAATTTTTGAAGCGATCGCTTCAGGCTTACCGATCATCACCTCCAATATTTTACCGTTTACTGAGTTCTTAACACCCACACAAGCCTTATTAGTCGATCCTGATACTGTGGAAGCGATCGCCCAAGCCATGCGATCAATCAATAATCCCGATCTTGCAAATTCCTTAATCCAAGCCAGTCAAAGTATTTTAGCTAATTATGGTTGGGAGCGATCGGCAAAAATACATCTGGAGAAATATCAAAAGTTAATTTTATAGAGTCTTTTCGAGCGGAGAAAGTTATAATTTAATTACGAATTACGAATTACGAATTACGAATTATCAGCAGCCAATCACCAATTACCAATCACCAATTACCAATCACCAATTACCAATCACCCAAACCTATGCCTCAAATCAATTTCCAAATTAGCTGGCCCGATGGTACTGAGCAGACTTGCTATTCTCCATCACTTATTGTCAAAGAGTACTTTGTGCCTGATGTTGAATATCAACTAGATGAGTTTGTGGAATCTGCGCGAACTGCTCTTAACATTGCTAGCGATCGCGTTAAGGCTAAGTATGGTAGACCTTGTGGATTGGCGATCGGGCAGTTACAAGATATTGAGGCGAGAGCTTCTGAGTATAAAAAGCTGGAAAACCCAAAAGTCAAGTTTATCCGCTTTGTTGAGTAGAGAATTGCAAATTATCAATTACGAATTACGAATTAGGAGTTATCAATTAGATGTCAACACTTTTAGTTAAGAATATTCATACTTTGGTGACAATGGATCGCGATCGCCGCGAACTGAATAATGCCGCCATATTTGTCAGAGATAATGCGATCGAGCAGGTGGGACTCACTGATGACTTACCACAAACTGCCGATGAAGTCTTGGACTTGCAAGGAAAGCATATTGTTTTACCTGGGCTAGTTAATACCCATCATCATTTTTTTCAAGTTCTTACAAAAGTAATTCCCGCCGCCCAAAATTGCGATCTGTTTAATTGGTTGCAAACTCTGTATCCAATATGGGAAAATCTAACCTCTGAGAGCATTTATGTCAGCGCTCAAATGGCTGCCGCAGAGCTAATTCTATCTGGTTGTACGACCGCTAGCGATCATCTCTATATCTATCCCAATGACTGCAAATTGGATGATGAGATTGCGGGAATACAAGCGATCGGGATGCGTTTTCATGCTAGTCGTGGCAGTATGAGTGTCGGTGAGAGTCAAGGTGGACTTCCTCCCGATCATTTAGTTGAGAAGGAAGTTGATATTCTCAAGGATTCCCAAAGACTAATTGAGGAATATCATGATCCTTCTCGCTATTCGATGCTGCGTATGACCCTAGCGCCCTGTTCGCCTTTTTCTGTATCGACAGATCTTATGCGAGAGTCCGCAAAAATGGCGCGATCTTATACCAGTGTGCGTTTACATACTCATCTTGCCGAAAATAAATCCGATGTTGATTACAGCTTAGCCAAATTCGGCAAAATCCCAGGGGACTATGCCGAATCAGTAGGTTGGCTCGGTGATGATGTCTGGCACGCCCATTGTGTAAAGTTAAGCGATGATTCTATTTTAAAGTTTGGGCGCACGGGGACAGGTGTAGCCCATTGTCCTTGCAGTAATATGCGTCTAGCTAGTGGGATTGCACCGATTCGGAAAATGCTCAATCATGGTGTTCCCGTTGGTTTGGGTGTGGATGGTTCGGCTTCTAATGACACGGGTAATCTGTTGCAAGAAGCGCGAACTGCTTTTTTATTAGCACGGGTGAATGAGTGCGATCCAACATCTATGACCGCTAGAGAAATGTTAGAAGTGGCGACTCTCGGTGGTGCGAAAGTGCTGGGACGCGATGATATTGGCGCGATCGCCCCAAATATGGCGGCGGATTTTATTGCTATTGATATCGAGCGATCGCAATTCGCAGGCGCACATCATGATCTGGTGGCGGCTTTGATATTTTGTCCAGTGCCATCGGTGGACTACAGCTTTATCAATGGTCGTAAGGTAGTTGATCGCGGTCAGTTAACCACTTTGGATCTGCCAACGCTAATCGAACGGACAAATAAAACTGCTCGTAAGCTGCTCGACTAGAAAGTTGTGACTTCGAGGCAACCATTCAGGAGCAAGTATTTTGGTGATATAGCGATTTTTAGGTGAGTATGACACAAAAAAAGTAGGGGCAATTCATGAATTGCCCCTACTTTTTTTAATTCTATTTGTACAGCAGTTATTTGAAAATCGCTATAACTCATGAACGATATTGCAATCTCAGACTATAATTTAGTTTAAATATTGGATCTACAAAAATCAAGTAGGAATCAGCATCTACGCAAGGACATCACAATTATGGGAATGACACTCACCGAAAAGATTTTGGCAAAAGCGTCAGGCAAGAGCCACGTTAGCCCTGGCGAAAATATTTGGGTGAATGCTGACCTGCTGATGACCCATGATGTTTGTGGACCGGGTACGATTGGGATCTTTAAAAAAGAATTTGGTAGTGACGCGAATGTTTGGGACAAAGAGAAAATTGTCTTGATTCCTGATCACTATATTTTTACTAAAGACGCAAGAGCTAATCGTAATGTGGATATTTTGCGTGATTTTGCTAAAGAGCAAGATATTAAGTATTTTTACGACATTACCGATCTCTCAGATTTTAAAGCGAATCCTGATTACAAAGGCGTTTGTCACGTCGCCCTTGCTCAAGAAGGACATACTCGTCCAGGGGAAGTATTGTTTGGCACTGATTCCCATACCTGTAATGCAGGAGCCTTTGGACAGTTTGCCACAGGTATTGGTAATACTGATGCCGCCTTTATCATGGGTACAGGTAAGCTGTTGATCAAAGTGCCAGCTTCAATGCGCTTTGAGTTTGATGGCGAATTGCCCCCATATTTGTTAGCAAAAGATTTAATCTTGCATGTGATCGGTGATATCAGCGTCAGTGGCGCAAACTATCGCGCTTTGCAAATCGGTGGTGAGGCGATTGCCAAAATGTCGATGGAGGAGCGGATGACTCTCTGTAATATGGCGATCGAGGCGGGTGGCAAAAATGGTGTGATTGCGCCCGATCAAACTACCTTTGACTATGTGCGATCGCGCACTGATAAGCCTTTCGAGTCACTCTATGCCGATGCTGATGCTAGTTATTATCATGTCAAGCATTACGATGTCTCTAAGCTAGAGCCAGTGGTAGCCAAGCCCCATTCTCCTGACAATCGCGCCCTTGTCCGCGAAGTACAGGATGTGAAGATCGATCGCGTTTATATCGGCTCCTGTACTGGTGGCAAATCCGAGGACTTTTACCATGCCGCAAAATTACTCAAGGGTCAGGAGGTGAAGGTTCCGACCTATCTTGTCCCCGCAACCCAGAAGGTTTACAACGATCTGTTTACTTTAAAAATCGATGGGTTAACTCTTTCGGAGATTTTCTTGCAATCAGGTTGTATCGAACCCGCTTCGCCTTCCTGTGCCGCTTGTTTGGGGGGACCTCAAGATACATTTGGACGGGTCAACGAAGCTGAAGTTTGTGTATCAACCACAAATCGTAATTTCCCTGGACGGATGGGCAATAAGCAAGCGCAAATTTACCTTGCTTCGCCATATACAGCCGCCGCTTCCGCTTTAACAGGGCATATTACCGATCCCCGTGATTTTATGTAAACGAAATCTTCATCAAGAAGGATGCTTTGCCGCCTTTTTAATGAGACTGTTAAGATTCTGTTACGAATTTTACTAAAAAAGCCTAGATGTGATTCGATCTTAGTTCTACGAACATGACTTCAAACTCATATTAATTGTTTGACGGCGATCGCATCAGGATTGTGAATGAGTACAAACACTCTAAATATTAACCATAATAGCCTTGACAAGAAACTTGAAGATAAGGTTGCTGAAAATTACCGATCGCAAGGTTATGAGGTTATTCATAGCCCTAATGTAAATGAGATCCCCTTTGATTTAGACAATTATTGTCCAGATTTATTGGTAAAAACATCGGTAAATCGCGGCTTAATCATTGAGATCGAAGCTAGTGCTACAAATTTAGCAATTGAGAGCTACTCTAAAATTGCCAAAGCTATTTCCGAATACGGCGATTGGCGATTTTTATTGATCACATCTGAGGATGCGACCCCGATCGCTGAAGAAGATATTGCTGACGATCGCTTAACTCGTCCTGAAATCTTGAAACGGAAAGAGCGCATTGCCAAGTTAATGTTGATCGGTGATCGCGAAGCTGCATTTATCGCATTGTGGATATTTGCCGAGATATTAATGAGGAGACATGCTAGACAAGTTTTTATTCCCATTGATCGATTGCCGACAATCTTGATGATTAATCATCTTTATACTCAAACGGAAATTTCCCTTGATCAGTTCGAGATGGCGATCGCTTTAATGGAAATTAGAAATCGGGTTGCCCACGGATTTTCCGTCAAGCCGCTAACTCTCAATGAAGCGATCGAAAATCTTTTAGCCTTGGTTGATGAATTTATTGCTATGGAGAATTAAAAAAAGGGCGTGCTTCGCACGCCCCTTTTTTTATGCATTTGCTAAACCTTGCTCACGGGCGATCGCATGAACGGCGGCAGCGACAGCTTGAGAAACACGGGGATCAAAAACAGACGGAATAATAAAATCAGGCGCAAGATCGCTGCTACTAACTAGAGAAGCGATCGCTCTGGCTGCACCTAAATTCATCTGAGTGGTAATTTGAGTCACCCTTGCATCGAGCGCACCGCGAAAGATTCCTGGGAACGCAAGTACGTTATTGATTTGGTTAGCATAGTCACTACGACCCGTCGCAATTACTGCAACATCGTTTTCCACCAGTTCGGGCTGAATTTCAGGATTAGGATTTGCCATCGCGAACACAATTGGTGCAGGAGCCATACTTCTGACCATTTCAGGGGTGAGCGCTCCCTTGACACTCAGCCCGATAAACATATCCGCGCCTTTGATCACATCTGCAAGAGAGCCTTGGCGATCGCTGGCAAATTCTAATTTTTCAGGACTTAAATCGGGACGATCTTTGCTGATGCAGCCTCTAGAATCACACATCTCGATCTGCATGACACCTGCTTCACGCAATAGCCTTGCGACGGCGATACCCGATGCACCAGCGCCATTCATGACGATCCGCACTGTGTCGATCGGTTTGCTGACCACTTTGAGAGCATTAATAGTGGCGGCGACAACGACGATCGCTGTGCCATGTTGGTCATCGTGATAGACAGGAATATCTAATTCTGCTTTCAGTCGTCTTTCGATCTCAAAACAGCGTGGGGCGCTAATATCTTCAAGATTGATGCCACCAAAAGTTGGGGCAATCCGCTTTACGGTTTCGACAATTTCATCCACATCTTTGGTATTTAAACAAATGGGGAATGCATCTAGTCCTGCAAACTGTTTAAATAGCATCGCCTTGCCTTCCATGACGGGCATTGCTGCTTCTGGTCCAATATCACCTAAGCCCAAAACCGCCGTGCCATCGGTGACAACGGCGATCGTGTTGCATTTGATCGTGTAGTCATAGGCTTTCCGCTTGTCGCCCGCGATCGCCATGCAGACGCGACCCACACCAGGGGTATAGACCATCGCCAGATCATCTTGTCCCTTGACCGCGACCTTTGACTCAACATGGATTTTGCCGCCCTTGTGAACTTGGAAAGTGCGATCGTAAACATCAAGAACGCGAATTTCGGGAATTTCCTTCACGACCGCGATCAATTGATCCATGTGTTCAGCACTATAGGCATTCACCGTTACGTCCCGCACCGATATTTTGCGAGTCTGTTGGATTAAATCAATCTGTCCTAGATTCCCTCCCGCTTCAGCTAGAGCGCTAATAACAGAAGACAGCGTTCCTGCGCGATTGAGGAGTTGCACACGGATGGTTAAGCTAAAGCTGGGGTTGGGTGTTAATTGTTGCATCGTGAGAAGTAGGTGATTGCAGAGGTTCAGGTTTGCCTGATTGTATGCAATGTTAGCTGATTATTTGTCGGTGTTGCGTTACAAATCACACGATTTTTGCATCATGTCAGTTTTGATCAAGGAAAAAGGAAAAAATAAGATGAGAATAGGTTTGAATTTTTTGTGATGCTTATCGGTAATATAAGGACAAGTTTTTACTTTTCCAATTTTGCTTTAGCAAAAGAACTATGCTTCGGCAAAGTAACTTCCCAATCTTGCAACGCATCAATCTCCGCCACATTATCCAAAAACTCACCATCCAACAAATGCCCACCAGCCTTGCGATCGCTAGTAACGAAATGGAAATGATAACCCGCCACATTAGTTCCCTTTAAATACTGTGGTAGCCGAAAACCCACCAAAGTTCCCTTAACATCTCTCAACTCAAAAACCCGTTGCTCCTTACTATTACTAACTACCTCCCCTAACGTCGGATAAGGCAAACTTTGTTTAGGAACACTCCTAACCTTTAAATAGGGAAAAGTACCTTGAATGCGAATTGCGTAGGGCAAATTTAACGTTGGCAATTGGGCATTAATCTGTTGCTGCAATTCCTGATAATTAGCTTTACCAGTCAGACTTAGCGATCGCTCTGCACGGAAAAAAGTCACCGTAGAAAAAGGTGTTTTTAGGCGATCGGCAACATCATAGGCAACTCCATCCGCTTTGACTTGGTAAAACTTCCCATCCAGAAAAACCATCTCTCCATCTAAACCATCATAAGTACCCAATCCAAAATCTCCATGTAACTTGAGATCCGATAATGGCAATGCCCCCTCAAATACCCCAACATTTAAAGCATCGACGGTAGATACCTGAAAACCCTTTTGATTTTGAGAAGTGAAGATTTTTTCTGAATAGACAGGTAACACGCTAACCAACAGAGCCACGCACAGGGCTGCAATCCAGAAAAAATATTTACGCTTCATGGTCTTTCACTTAATAAATCAATAGAACTTCGCGCCAAATTATAACAAACACCAACCTAACGCAGCGATCGCAATTTAGCGATTTTTTGGACTGAATCAGAAGCCCTGATGCCACGGGCAATTATTCGCGATCGCTATGACAACAGAATCTCCCTGCGTGACCGTAGATTGCTTCTCCCACAATGGCTCATTCACCAAGTTAGAACGCTTCAAGATTAAAATATCTGGCAAATAAGCCGATTCAGCATCAGGAACTTTAACAAACGCTTGACTAGGTAAAAAGTAGGGCAAATTCAAATGTCTATATGCAAACACTAGCTCTGTAGCCAAGAAACCTTTAACTTGTTCATGTTTCCCAATAGGCTGTGGCATCTCAACAATTACTCCATCATGTAATTCATACCGTCTATTCTCTGGCAGCCATTGAGCAAATTCTGCAAAAGTTACCAATTCAGTCTTAGTTAAAGTTTGAACCATTTTGTCTACCTGCCGCGCTTACCAAGCCGCCCAATTATAACAAATCTCTCCCTGTATCATCTTCCCTAATGCAATTACTAAAATATTTATGTGTGGGTTAAATCTTGCTGGGGCAAAATAAACTTGAATTTTGGGAATCTTAATTTTGACCATGCCTCAAACCGCTATACACTACAAATATAAGAAATAAAAAATCAGCAATAAATCGCGGCATCATTCGTCAAAATCGCTATATGAGAAAGCTACTTAAGGGTTTACACAAGTTTCAATCTTCCTATTTTCCTGCTAATCAAGAAATTTTTGAGCAACTCGCCGAAGGGCAGAAACCGCGTGTCTTGTTTATTACCTGCTCCGATTCGCGGATTGTCCCGCATTTGATCACCCAATCAGGCGTGGGTGAATTATTTGTAATTCGTAATGCGGGAAACTTAGTTCCCCCCTTTGGTGCAGCGAATGGTGGTGAAGGTGCAGCGATCGAATATGCCATTCATGCCCTTGGTATTGAGCAAGTGATTATTTGTGGTCATTCTAACTGTGGCGCAATGAAGGGATTGCTGAAGCTGGAAAAGCTGCGGACAGAGATGCCCCTTGTCTATGAATGGTTACAACATGCTGAATCAACTCGCCGATTAATTCAAGAAAATTATGCCGATATTAAGGGTGAAGAACTGATGGCAATCACAATGGCGGAAAATGTTGTCACCCAGATCGAAAACTTGAAAACCTATCCCGTAATCCGCTCTAAATTGCATCAAAACAAGATGTCGATCTATGGCTGGATCTATGATATCGAGACAGGTGAAGTCCTTGCCTATAACCCTGAGACTGATGATTTTGAAGTTCCTCAGACCTTGTTGGCAAATATCAACAGCCCAGCTAACGAGCAGTTTGTTCATACTGATGCCCCACCCATTGCGTCGGCATATCCGCAGGAGACACATCAGGGCAGGGCTAAAAATTCGGGTGATCTACCTTCATGGCTATCGCCCGAACAAGCCGATCGCATCTATCGGGGTTCCGCAAGATAAAATAAGAATATGAGAAACCATTTAAGAATTGTCTAGATCCCCTTACTAAAGCTACCGTGTACACACAAGTCTAACTTTAACTTTCTACGTTTCAGTTTATCTAAGCCCCCTAAATCCCCCAATTCTGGGGGACTTTGAAAGAATTTTATTTTCTTGTTCCCCCAGAATTGGGGGCTAGGGGGCGAATAAATGTTGACTTAGCTAGGTTTTATGACTTGTGTGTACACGGTAGCTTCTAAAGGGGGGAGAATATGATATTTATCTTCTTCCCCCTTTAGAAGGGGATCTCTTAGAATTTTTACTCTTCGAATCTAATTCTTAAATGGTTTCTGAAACCTCCTACAAAAACTTATTCCCCCCCAAATAAAAATCCTATGAGCGATACTCTTCTCTCGACAGTCAAGCTCGGTCGCTATACCTTGCCAAATCGAATTGTGATGGCTCCCTTAACTCGCAATCGTGCTGCGGCTGGCAATGTCCCCACGGCTTTAAATGCCTTACATTACGAACAACGTGCATCGGCGGGATTATTGATTACGGAAGCAACACAGATTTGTCCAGAAGGTTTAGGATATCCAAATACCCCAGGCATTTATTCGCCTGAGCAAATTGGAGGTTGGCGCTTGGTTACGGATGCAGTCCATGCTAAGGGCGGTAAAATCTTTTTGCAACTATGGCATGTGGGGCGGATTTCCCATCCAGATTTACAGCCAAATGGTGCGATTCCTGTCGCTCCCTCAGCGATCGCCCCTGAAGGAGAAGTAGCGACATTCACAGGTATGAAGCCCTATGTCACGCCTCGTGCATTGGAACTAGCCGAAATCCCCCAGATTGTGGAGCAGTATCGCCTTGGCGCAGAAAATGCGATCGCAGCAGGTTTTGATGGTGTGGAGATTCATAGCGCAAATGGATATCTATTAGACCAATTCTTGCAAGACAATACTAATCATCGCACTGATATTTATGGTGGGCTTGTGGAGAATCGCGCTCGACTTCTATTGGAAGTAACGGAAGCGGTGGTGGATGTCTGGGGAAGCGATCGCGTAGGTGTGAGACTCTCTCCTAGTGGCACATTTAACAGTATGTATGATTCCAATCGGGCTGCAATCTTTGGCTATGCTGTACAAGAATTGAGTCGCTTTAATCTTGCCTATCTACATTTAGTTGCGCCTAGAGTGGAAGGTTTTGGCAGTGCCGAAGATCAACCTGATCTTGGTGCAGATTTCTTCCGTCCAATTTTTAATGGCACGATTATTACGGCAGGTGGTTATAGTTTTGAGAGTGGGAATGAAGCGATCGCTTCAGGTTCAGCCGATCTAGTAGCCTTCGGTCGTCTCTATATCGCTAATCCTGATTTAGTAGAGCGTTTTGCGGCAAATGCACCTCTAAACAAACCTGATCGCAACACTTTCTATGGTGGTGATGAGAAGGGCTACACCGATTATCCGACTTTATAATTTACGTCTTAGAAACCATTTAAGAATTATCTAGATGCTACCCTGTACACACAAGTCTCTCTGTCTGCGTTTTGATTGATCTAAGCCCCCTAAATCCCCCAATTCTGGGGGACTTTGAAAGAGTTTTCTTTTCTTGTTCCCCCAGAATTGGGGGCTAGGGGGCAATTAATTGTTGACTTAGCTAGGTTTTCTCGACTTGTCTGTACAGGGTAGCTCCTGCGGGAGAGAGGCTAGGGGTGAGGGCTTTACAAACTTCCACTTGATTTACTTTTTGAGATGTGGTAACTTGAAATCGGCTCCATCCAAAATTATCATCTCAACATCATGATCAAGCCCATCATTAATAATATATCTAAAATCAGTCTAAAAATGGGGGGGGGTAATTGCTTTCCTAGCCAGCACTCTAGCCATTTCTAGCTCTGCCCAAGCCATAAATTTAGTAAATTTCCGCACTGTTCCCCCTCAGCAAGTCCCAAGTTTTACTAATCAAGGCGTTACTGTAACAGGCTCAGCCGATCTCAGTTTTAACGAATTTGATGGGCTTGGCATAGTCGGAGGAGGTAGTGATAGCGTTGAAAATGTCGAATTTGTCAACTTCACCTTTGCTTCTCCAACTACAGATATCACCTATTCTGTGCTTAGTGCTGGCAACGATGGTGGTAATAACTCCCTTGCTGGCGAGCGGACACTAGAAATTTTTGGGGTTGGTGGTAATTTTCTTGGTATTTTTGATCAGGCTGACATTGGTACATTCTCAGTATCAAGTTTGGTGTCAAATACTCCGATCGAGTCATTTAGTCTAACTTCACCTGGTTTCGATAGTTTCACAGTTTCCGATATACAATTTAATCAAGCAGTTGCAGTTCCATTTGAGTTTGATCCTGCGGGTGGTTTGCTGATTTTAGGTGGTTTTTGGCTGGGACGTAAGCAGCTTAAGAAGTACTTTCAAAAGAAATCTAAGTAGCTGGTTGCAATTAAATAAATATAAGATGTTGTAGGATGGGCATCTTGCCCGTCAACAGGCTGGAAGCCTGTTCCACTATCTAACAATTAATTAAGTCTAATCACTTAGTAAATAACTTCCACTCAGCCCTCTTACTAAAAGGGGGAAGAAAATAAATATTATATTCTTCCCCCTTTTTAAGGGGGATTGAGGGGGATCTCTTAGAGTTTTTGGATTTCTAATAGTTCTGCAATCCCTTTTTCCGCCACATGTAACATTTGATTGAGTTGCGATCTAATACATTTTGATAAGATTTATACTTATCAAAATAGCATTTTCATATATGCCAGCTAAAGATATTTTCCATAACACAGTCAAAATAGGGTTAGAAAAAGAAGGATGGGAAATTACGAGCGATCCTTTATATTTAGATTTTGGTGGGGTAGAAATTTATATTGACTTAGCAGCCGAAAAACTAATTGCGGCTGAAAGAGAAGGCGAAAAAATCGCGGTTGAAGTCAAGAGTTTTATCAGCAGTTCCGCTATATCTGAATTTCACAAAGCATTAGGTCAATTTATCAACTACCGAACTGCGCTAAGTCAAAAAGAACCAGAACGCATAATGTACTTAGCTGTTCCCAATACAACCTACGAAACGTTTTTTAAATTAGAGTTAATTCAATTGGTGATCAAAACTCAAAATATCAAATTAATTATTTATAATCCAAATAAAAAGGAGATAGAAAAATGGATAAACTAGGCAAATATCGTGAAATCGTCAAAAATATTATCAAAGAATACGCTCTTGACGACTACAGACGCAATGATGTCGATCGCGAATTAATTTTTGATACGGAACATGATCATTACCAGATTGTGAACGTTGGTTGGGAAAATAACCATCGCATTTACGGTTGTGTTTTACATTTTGACATTAAGCAAGATAAAATTTGGCTGCAATATAACGGTACAGAAATTGATTTTGCTGAAGAATTAGTCAAAGAAGGTGTACCAAATCAAGATATTGTCATCGGTTTTCATTCTCCATTTATGCGTCAGTTCACTGAATATGCCGTAAGTTAATTTAGCCTAGAATGTTATTAACCGTTACTGTCTTTGTATTTCCAATAGTTCTGCAATCCCCTTTTCAGCGACATCTAACATTTGATTGAGTTGCGATCGCGAAAATGTATCCGACTCACCCGTACCCTGCACCTCGATCAAATTACCAGTACTGTCCATTACCACATTGAGATCAACTGATACCGCCACATCCTCTTGATAATTTAAGTCCAAAATTGGTTTGCCATCTAATAAGCCCACAGAAACGGCGGCAACCGCATTACGAATTGGCGATCGCGAAATCTTTCCCTCAGCGAGTAAGCGATCGCAAGCTAATTTAAGCGCTACAAAACCACCCGTAATTCCACCCGTTCTTGTGCCTCCATCCGCTTGTAACACATCAATATCCACAGTAAAAGTGTAATTAGCGATCGCGGTCATATCTAGTGCTGCGCGTAAGCTGCGTCCAATTAATCTTTGGATTTCTTGAGTGCGCCCTGATAATTTCATAAACTCGCGCTGCTGACGCGGGATCGTTGACGCAGGCATCATCCGATATTCAGCCGTTAACCAGCCTTGATCACTACCTGTAAGAAATTTTGGTACACCTTCCTCGATCGATACCGTACAGATCAACTGAGTATCACCAAATTTTGCCAATACCGAACCCGCAGGTGCTGTGGTAAAGGGATACAGTAAAGATACGGGGCGCAGTTGATCCCATGCACGGCAATCGGGACGCTGGCGGCTAGATATAATCGGCATGATTTTAGAATTAAGAATTAATGAAAGAATTTTAAGCAAACCATACCAGATTACCTTTTAGTTCTAGCTTTACGCACCAATTGTAATTTATTTTGTCTGGCAAAGGGAAATTCGGGTCTGAGTTCGATCGCTTTCTCAAAGGCAACGATCGCTTCACTATCACGTTCCAATTTAGCGAGTGTAAATCCCTTCGCAGCCCAAGCATCGGCATTCTTGGAGTCTAACTTTAGCGCCTCTTCGATTTTAGCTAACGCTTCTTGTGACTTGTCATTACGATTCAGCAATACAGACTGGGCAATAAGTTCCTCAGCAGATTTGCGAACAGGGTTAGGTGATGGGGCGATCGGCTTAGATATAGGGGCTATGGAACTATTAGGAATGGGAGGAACAGCAATAGGAGGGATGGGAATGGGTGGAACAGCAATAGGAGGGGTGGGAGGATTAGAAATAGGAACGGAATTATTGATCACTTCGTCCATTGGATTTGTTTTTGACAATTTGGAGATTGTGACAATAGTTGATATAGCGGCGATTATCCCACCGATGATCAAAACTTTTTTCCATGGAAAACATTTTAGGTTTTGATTGAGAGCATCTTCTTTTAAATCTTGCTTAAACCTGCTGGGATTTGTATTGGAAGGCAATGGAGTTAATAAATCTGAGCGAGCTGGCAAATTTTGCGATGCAGTTATCTGATGTGGCGAATTAGGCGAATTAGGCGAATTAATTGTTGTCGCAGGAACCCCTTGAGCATTATCGGCGGTAATTCTGGCAGTAATTACTGTTGGTAAGTCATGATGAGAAGTATTAGGAATATTTGTCATAGTAGAGATCGCTTCTGACACTTCTTGGGCTGTTTGATAACGCTGCTGAGAATCAGGAGAGAGCATTTTATCGATGATGTCTAGAAATTCTGACTGCTCGTTAATTGGACTAATTATGGTTGAACGGTCATGTTGAAAAACATTAAAAGTATCCATCGTAGCAACGATCGCATCTAACACTTCTTGCGCCGTCTGATAACGCTGGCGAAAATCGTAACGAATCATTTTATCGAGAATATCTAGAAATCCTGAAGAGTAACTGCCCTGCAAGCGATCGCGCCAAATTAATTCGGCAGTATCAGGATGTTCAGTAAATGAGCGGGCTTCGGCTCCTGTAATCGATTGAATGACCATCATCCCTACCGCATAAATGTCGCTACTTAAGCGCGGCTTGCCATTCATTTGCTCAATTGGCATATATCCAGGGGAACCGATCGCGATCGTTAAATTAGTATTGCCTTGTAAGTCCGCCGCCATTCCGCCAATTTCTTTGACCGCGCCAAAATCAATTAAGACAATTTTGCGATCGCTACTGCGCCGAATTAAGTTAGCAGGCTTGATATCGCGATGGACTACACCGCGCCCATGCACAAACACTAATATTTCTAAAATTTCTTTGAGCAGGGCGATCGCCGCAGTTTGAGACAAACTCTTCCCCTTGCCAATTTCCTGCGTGAGATCCAGACCATCAGCAAATTCTTGGACTAAATAAAATTGTTCACCTTCTTGAAAGTGGGCAAGTAAACGGGGAATGCGATCGTGGGAGCCTAATGAGTAAAGGATCTCAGCCTCTTTATCAAACAATCGCTTAGCAGTTTCCAGCACAAACGGCTCGTTAGATAACGGCTTGAGTTGCTTAACCACGCAAGTAGGATGGGTCGGCAAGTCAATATCTTCTGCTAGATATGTCTGCCCAAAACCACCACCACCAAGGTGACTAATAATCTTGTAATGTCCTCTAAGTATGGTGTTTAACACATTTACTCTACAGGTTATCTCTGAAAATTTATAGTTGTTATTGCAAAGTCTAACCCATTAAAATCGAGAAAGCCAGAAAAGAAAAGTTTTTTGTTATGCATTTATGCAAACCTTTGCTAAGATATAAATCGCTCTAAAGCAGAATGAGCCAAAACAATTAAACTTCGGGTGACTGGCGCAGTGGTAGCGCATCGGACTCTTAATCCGCTGGTCCTGGGTTCGAATCCCAGGTCACCCATTTTTTAGAAACTTGTTGAGGGGGGCTTCGCCCCTCTAACAACCTTGAATTTAAACAATCATGATTAGTCTAGTGACGGGCGCAACTCGTTCAGGTAAAAGTGAATGGGCGGAACATCTCGCCTTGCGATCGCAAAAGTCGGTAATTTATATCGCTACGGCAACTCGTTATCCTGATGATGCTGAATGGGAAGATCGGTTACAAAAACATCGCGATCGCCGTCCTGAAAATTGGCAAACCTTAGAGGTTCCCATTGAACTCGCCCAAAGTATTTTAGAAATTCAAGATGACGCTTATATTTTGGTGGATTCTCTTGGAACTTGGCTAGCTAATTTTTTAGATGAAGATGAAGAAACTTGGCTAGAAATTGAGCAGAAGTTATTAGAATCAATTCAAGCTTGTGCTGTGGATATAACTTTTGTCTCAGAAGAAGTGGGATGGGGGCTTGTACCAGAATATAAATCGGGACGAATATTTCGCGATCGCCTTGGTGGTCTGAGTCGTAAAATTGGGGCGATCGCGGATGTGGTTTACTTAGTTACAGGCGGTTATGCGATTAACTTGAGCCAAGTAGGGGAAAAGCTTCCTTAGTACTTAAATGCCAACATTCACGCGCAATTTCCCAATCCTCTTGAGTGTGAATTACGAGAACTCGCACCAATGAATCAGGTGCAGAAATATCAACATCCATCAACCTTTGATTATTCTTATCTAAATCTAGTTTCAGTCCCAAAAACTCAAATCCCGCACAAGCCGCCGCCCTGACTGCGGGAGCATTTTCGCCCACACCTGCGGTAAAGACTAATGCATCTAGCCCACCGAGACTAGCCAGCATTGCGCCAATATGCGATCGCAGACTATGTACATAGACATCAAAGGCTAATTGGGCTTGTTGATTACCATCAGCGATCGCCTGAAGTACGGGTCGCAAATCGGCGGATATTCCTGAAATACCCAATAAACCTGATTCTCGATTTAAAAGGCGATCGAGTTTTTCCACATTTATGTCGGGTTGTCGTAGTAAATGGATGAGAATTCCTGCATCAATGGAACCAGAACGGCTTCCCATTACCAAGCCCTCAAGAGGCGTAAATCCCATCGTGGTATCAATACTTTGACCATTGCGAATCGCTGCTAATGAACATCCATTTCCTAAATGACAGGTAATCAAACGTAAATCTGTGACTTTGCGATTCAGGATTTTGGCGGCGCGATCGCGACAATATTGGTGGCTGATGCCATGAAATCCATAGCGGCGAATTCCTTGCTCAGTATATTTTGTCGGTATTGCGTAAGTATGCGCCGCTGGAGCCAAATGAGCATGAAAGGCAGTGTCAAATACTGCAACTTGGGGCGTATTTCCAAATAGTTTTTCAGCGGCTTCAATGCCTTCTAAATTAGCAGGGTTGTGGACTGGGGCGAAGACGGATAATTTCGCGATCGCGGCTTTGACTTCACTGTTAATTATCGTACCTTGGCGATAGGTTTCCCCACCATGCACGACCCGATGACCGATTATGTCAACTTCGGAAGGACTTTTGAGAACGGAAGTTTCTCCATTCCACAAAGTTTCGAGCATATGCGCGATGATCTCAGGACGTGAAGTTGCCGAGATTTTTTCTTCTAGGACTTTGCCATGTTGCGGTTTCACCTTGATTTCAGCAAAGCCTTCATGGTGCGTCCAATCAATACTTGCCTCCCAAATTGGTTTAGGTACGATATCTGGCAGTACATCACCTAAATCATATAAACAGCTTTTTTGACTGCTCGATCCTGCATTGAGAACTAGTATTTTCATTTTTTATGTCCTATGGTGCTTTGCGCCCCACGCCAATGTGACCTTAACCTAAAAACTGGATTACAGTCTCAAATATTAATTTGTTTTAAGTTATCTCACAATCTGAGCAATGAATGTAAACCTCTACGATAAACTTGGGATTAAACATCCCGTGCCTATTCTTATTTTTTAGGCACATATATTGATTGGAGCAATAGCAATATGTCGCATGCAGTCAAAATTTATGACACCTGTATCGGCTGCACACAATGCGTGCGAGCCTGCCCTTGTGATGTTTTGGAAATGGTTCCTTGGGATGGATGTAAAGCGGCTCAAATCGCTTCTTCTCCCCGTACTGAGGACTGCATTGGTTGCAAACGTTGTGAAACAGCTTGCCCCACTGACTTCCTAAGCGTCCGTGTCTATCTTGGTGCTGAAACCTCTCGCAGCATGGGTCTAACCTATTAATTACGAATTATTGAATTACGAATTACGAATTTTAGATTTTTAATTCTTGATTTCTAATTTTTAATTAAGCTAGATTCTCGTTTACTTTTCATTAAGTGCAATTATTTTTTTATCCTGCATTTGAATTTAGGCGTACCGATTGGTGCGCCTAAATTGTTTTTAATTCCAAAAGGCACGCATAGCGTGCCTTTTGTTGTAATAGAGACAGCGCGTAGCGCTATTTTTGCATATAAGTATTTTTATGTTAAATATTCTCGATCGCATTCCCGACGGCTTACTAGAGCTAGAATCTCATCAAATTTGGCAATTACTCGATCGCCCCACCTTGATCCATCTCCAAGGCGATCACCAACCTGCCTTATTTGTTTCGATTTTGTTACATGGTAACGAAACCACGAGTTGGCTGGCAATGCGGGAATTATTGCGAAAATATCACGATCAGGATAGAAGATTACCGCGATCGCTATCGTTATTTATCGGCAATATTGAGGCGGCGCGATATCGCCAGCGACATTTACCAGAGCAGCCTGACTATAATCGCATTTGGAGTGTGGGGGATGACTCTGAGTCTTTATTAAATGCTGCTCCAGAACAACTGATCGCCCAACAGGTAATTGCCGAAATGCGATCGCGGGGTGTATTTGCCAGCATCGATATTCACAATAATACGGGACGCAATCCTCATTATGGCTGCATTACCCGTCTAGATAATCATTCTCTTCAATTAGCGCGATTATTTAACAAAATCGTGGTGCATTACACCAGTCCGAAAACGGTGCAGTCCTATGCCTTTGGTGAGTTTTGTCCTGCGATCGTGGTGGAATGTGGACAGCCCGATCTTGCTGATGGCACGGCTCACGCTTTGGAATATGTAGAAGCCTGTTTGAATCTTGATAGCTTTGATAATTTGCCAGATTCCGCGATCGCCGATATTGATTTGTTTCATACTGTGGCGATCGTCAAGGTTCCTGAAGAGATTAATTTCAGTTTTAATCATCATCCTAATGATGACATCACTTTTCCCGCCGAAATGGATTGCCTTAATTTTAGGGAATTACCAATTGGAGCCAAGTTTGGTAAAGCCAAAACTGAGAGAGCCTATTTATCAGCGTTAAGTGAAGAAGGTGAGGAGAAAAGCGATCGCTACTTCCAAATCGAAAATGGCGAGATTATTTTAAAATCATCAGTAATGCCATCAATGATAACTCTCAATATCGATATCATCCGTCAAGATTGTCTCTGCTATCTCATGGAACGTTTACATCAGTTTTCAAGTTAGCGCAACGCTTAAAAAATGTATGGGCAATTCATGAATTGCCCATACATTTTTTGTGCTTTATTTCAGTTAACTAACTTGGAGATTTCAGCAACAGTCACAGGTTCGTTGGATGTGCTGGGTACATCGACCACAATCAAAAATCCTTCAACTTTGCCCTTCCCAACTGTATTCAAAGCATTAAGAATTTTGGGCATATCGGCTTTAATCAAACTACCTCTCTTATCGTAAATCTCGATCGCAGAGAGACATCCCAAAGTTGCATTCCAATCAAAATTGCGGACATTGACAACTCCCGCTTTATTACGGAAGAAATCGATCGCTGCACCACTGCCATGAATCCGAAATAGCGATCGCCCAACATTTCCCGCCCAATAGGTTTGCTGCATCGGTTGATATGAGCGCCATGTTGGTGGTAAAAGCGTTTGATAAGCTTGCAAATTACCAGTAAATGCTCCTTTTTGATTTGGTAAAAATGCATTCACTCCATTCTCAAAAGGGACAAATAGATTCACCAACGAAAATTGTCCATAGCCGTGAAATACTTCATCATCGGGCTGTAGCGAAATTCCCTCCATCCGATAAATTCCTTGAGGAGTGCGTCCATTCGTGAAATACCAATCGAGATCGCGTAAGGATTGCAACAATAGGGGAACCGACCAAAGCTGCTTTACCTGCTTCACAAATTTTCCATTGCCATCCTTCAGCACCGCTAAACATAAAATATCGCGATTGGGACGACAGAGGACATACATCTGTGGTTGTTTCGGCGCAATCTGCCATTTCAATAAATCGGTAAGATTTGGGATTGCAGAAGGATTTTCTGGACTTTGCGAATTTTGTGTTGCATTCTGCAAGGTAGCTCGCAAATGCAGCTCTTGCGACCATTTTGGGAAACGTTTCTGAATCTTCGTTCGCAAACTTTCGAGTTGCGCTAGTGAAATATTTTGCGAAGTATCTTTGGATTTTGTTAATGCTGAAAAAGCGATCGCTACCCACTGTGAATCATTACTAGCATTAACTGTGCGTAGAAAATACTCTTTGAGACTGCCATAAACCGCAGGTTTGAGCGTATAAAGCTCTGCGCCAATCTGCATGGCTGTATCAATAATTCCCTTTTGAGGATCGCTAAGATTAGCCTCTGTCGTCATTTTCAGCACATTGGCTAGGGCTTGGACGGCATAGGGTTCTTCAGGAGCCAAAACGCCGATCGCCCATAACGACTCTTGCCAATGGGTAAAATTGCTATCGTTAATAGGATATTTTTGGAGATCAAATCTACTGGGATGGGATTTTTGTTGCTGCTCTTGGATTTGGGCTTGTCTCGCTGCCTCAGTTGCCTTGGGCTGATAATTGCGGATCGGTGGGGTCTGAGCTTTTGTGGATTGAGGGGTGGTAGCAGCCATAAAAAAGGCGATCGCAGCCAAAGCACTAGACATTAATTGATACATGGGCTTCATGTCACAACGAGAAAGGGAAAGCGCTATGCGCCTCCCTTATTGTATAGCGTCATTTTATTTATAATCAGCAAAAATAAAAGTGTCGCAAAGCAACGCTTTTATTCCTTGACAATTAAAATTTACGCAGAATACTCAGATGTAACGGCAATTCACGAACTGCCCCTACGTCTGAATCTCGGGTTTAAGTGCCTTAGCGTAAGCGCTAAGAGTGTATGGAGCTAAGCGGATTCGAACCGCTGACCCCCTCAATGCCATTGAGGTGCGCTACCAACTGCGCTATAACCCCGAATCTTTAATAAAATAGCTTTATTAGTGATAGCTAATTTATTATCTTATTTATAGTCTCTCAAATTTGGTTTAATGTCAAACGCGATCGCCTATTTTTTTAAACTTATCTAAGAAATTATTGGAAAAATTACAACTTAATTGCAACTTAGTCACGGAGTTTGTTATAATCAGCATCCATTCGGCATCGTCCGTATGGCGGCATAGCCAAGTGGTAAGGCAGGGGTCTGCAAAACCCTCACCCCCAGTTCGAATCTGGGTGCCGCCTTTAATTACATCGCTTTCAGTTGCGGCACTTTGTGTGGCAACGGTTTCTTGTCTACCACGCCGAAGTACTTTCGGCGATCTGCTTACCTTCAGTCTGTAAATATTCTAAAAAGGCTTGAGCTACCACCGATAGTTGCTTACCTGCCAGATGAATCACATACCAGTTACAGGGAATCGGAAAATGCTCCACATCTAAAACCGCAATCTGCCCTGAAGCGCCCTCCAAAGCGATCGTGTGTCGCGACAAAATTGAGATCCCTAAACCACCAGCGATCGCCTGTTTGATCGCCTCATTGCTAGATAGTTCCATCTTCACCTTGGGCTTGAGCTGATGTGCATCAAATAATTTCTGGACATAGCCTCTTGTGCCTGAGCCTGACTCTCTTGTGATAAAAGGCTCATTGGCGAGCTTTTGAATAGGAATATTTTTTTCGTTTGCCAAGGGGTGATCGTGATTGGCTAGTACCACCAGAGGATTTGGTAAAAACTGGTGAGATTTAACATCAGGTTCATTGGGAACATCACTAAGAATGTACAAATCATCTTTGTTTTCAGCCAATCTTTCTAAAATACCACTGTGATTTGTCACTTTCAAAGATATTTCTACCCCAGGATAGCGCTGACAAAAAGGACCTAATAAACGCGGAATCACATATTTTGCGGTCGTTACCACGCTAATTTTTAAATATCCTTGTTTCAGCCCCTTCATATCGGCAATTTTCATTTCAAACTGCGAGATCCGCCCAAAAATCTCCTGACAGGTTGCAAACAACTCTTGTCCCGCCTGTGTTAGAAACAGCTTTTTGCCAACTTGCTCAAATAATGGCATTCCCACCGCCTTAGTCAGATGCTTGATCTGCATCGAAACCGTAGGCTGGGTCAGAAATAACTCTTCGGCTGCACGGGTATAGCTCCCATGACGTGCAGCCACTTCAAAAACTTGCAACTGGTGCAAGGTGACGTGACTGGCTAATTGATAATCTGCTAATCGTGGACTCATGGGAGGATTTAATCATAGATTTTATTCTATGATTTTATCATATATATACATTTTTAATCTATAGTTCTAGTGTTAAAAAATAACCAAGCAGGAAATTTTTTGAAAGTGTTGCAAAGCAACACTTTCAAAAAATTTTTTAATTTAATGCCATTCAACGGGGTTCAAATGGTAATAGCGCTGGAGAACTGCGTACAAATCAGGGTAGTGCTTGACTAAGACAGTCGGTTTTTCAAAAAAAGTCTCGGTAATAACCGCAAAAAACTCGGCGGGACTAGTTGCTCCATAGCTGTTTATTGAGATTTTCTTATTTTGTTCTAAGCGATCGCACAAATCCAAATAAGCCTTACTCATTACCTCAGCCCATAAATCAAAATCTGACTGACGGGGCAAGATCGGTACGCCTTCCGTTGGACCTTCTTCTTGATCTAGTTGATGGGCAAACTCATGTAATACGACATTATGTCCATCTTGCCATTGGGTAATATCTTGGGCGATCTGCGCCCATGCCAAAACTAATTGATCCATTTTCCATGACTCGCCAAGCCTTGTAGTCCGCCGTTGTTGAACCACCAATCCGTCACTGACAGTTTCGGTAACGACATAAGCATTGGGATAAATTAGGATTGTGCGTAAATTTGGAAAATAAGTATGTCTTCTGTTAAACAGTAAAAAGCAAGCGATCGCCGCAATTGTGACTCGCATTTCTTCAGTGACCACCAGCCCCAGACAACCGATAAACTGCTTTTCTTTGAGAAATATTTGAATATGTCCTAGCAATTCGCGCTGTCGATCGCGATCAAGGTGATGATAAATCGCCACATTACGATTGATGATTCCTAACCATTGTTCGGGAAATGGTCGGCGAGCAATGCGATCGCGCTGCAACTGCAATAGTAATGGTTGGGAAATAATCAAAACCATTACCAGTGAGATAATCACCAAAAATATTAATGGCGTTAACATCAACATATTCTAGTTTCCGATCACAGCATTAATCTTTTCGATGCTGAGCGATCGCAATAGGCTGACTTTTGCTGATGGAGTAGATGTATTTGCGAAGTATTCAGAAGTCAGATAACTGGCATAGTTCGGTTCTTTGACTAGATGCGTTTTGAAGAAAGCAACGCTTAGTAATTTGAGATAATTTTGAGAAGCAAGGGGATTTGGTCCCGCTAAAACGCTGCTGACTTCGGGGCTGAGGCGATCGCTAGCGGTAATTTCTGACACCGCCGTATGTCCTGCGCCATTTAACATTACTAAGTAACGATTTGGTGATGTTAACCATGTAAAAGGAATAATTTGCTCAAATACGGCTGGGGCAAAGGTATCATCGGAACTGCTAACGATCGCGATCGGAACTGTGATCTTACTGAGTGCGGGCTTGCCTAAAACATGGCTGGTGACTGGATTAACGGCGATCGCGGATGTGATGCGTGGATCACCTAACTTATAGGCTTGCTTGGGTAAGCCCAGCGCCACACATTGTAATAACAATGAGGGGTTCCATTTATATTTGCCTTGGCAAGCTTCTGCTAAATCGGCAAATTGAATTTGCGGATCGCTGACTAGAGCGAGAGCCGCATAACCACCAAAGGAATGTCCAATCATGCCGACACTCTTCCAATTGATATTGGTGCTATTGAGATTATTCACTTTGGGAAATTTCTCTAGATAATTGAGAACCGCCATAATATCGTGCGGACGCTCAATAAAACTCTGCGGTGGTGCAATCTCATTCGCTACACCAATGATCAATTTATTCAATTGTTCGTCACTACTATTTGGCGAAATTGTTAGGACTACAGCGAATCCATAGGATGCTAGATGTTCAGCCAAATAAAGAAAAGGTTCGCGATTAGACATTAGCCCTGGCGAGATGACGATCGCAGGAATCAAATCTGAATCGCTATGAGAATCATTGGGTATAAATAAATAGAAGGGAATCTGATATTTATTGTCCAAGGCTGGGGCTTTGAGGCTATAGCGGTCCCATGTAAAAGCTCCTTTATTGCGGAGGTTCTTTAACTGTACAGATGGAGTTTGTGTAGCGGCTTTTTGGTTAGATGCAGCCTGTTTAGTTGCTTCGTCATTGACCATCTGCACCATTTTTTGAGTATGTTGAATCAGATCACTCAATTCGCCCACTGTTTGTAATCCTTCTTGAATATCAAAATAGATATCTGAAGTGGGAAATTTGCGTAAGAAGTTGAGCAAAGACAATCCCTTTTGTTTATCCACGGTCGCTAAAACGGCGGCAGCGCGAATGGCTCGATTACCTGATAGATTGGGTCCTGTTGTAATAAAGTTCCCTAAAATATCTAGCGATCGCTCTCCTTGTGAGGTGTAGAGAAATCGAGATAACAACACCAAAGGAACATCGGCTCGCTCAGTGAGGATGCGTTGAAAACTTGCCATGTCCTTTGCCGAAATATAACGAGAAGCCATATCCAATGCGCCCCGAAGTTCGCCAGTTTTAGAGAAGGTTTCTAAATCATCCACGGATACATCAACTTCAAAAACGTTAAATTTGAAATTTACGGTTTCGGCGGCTTCGGTTGGTTTGACGATCGCCATACCCGCGATCGCATTCATGACAATCATTAACATGGCTGATCGCCTGAGCAGATGTGAGGAAACATTGGCGATCGCTTTTGTAAAACTTTTTGTAAAGACTTTCTGGAAATTTTTCATGTTTGAGTTAGCTTTTGTTATGTGTTAACTCCCTGAAACTAACATGAGATTTAATTTGCACTGATTTATGCATTAGATCTTTTTATAAGAAATATGTAGGGGTTCTTTTCTAGCATTTAGGGGCGATCACGGCATGACAAAAAATTTTGAATTTTTTTACTATTAAAAAAAATTCAAAATTTTCGTGATTTAAATTTGAGTGCAATCTAACGTAATTATTAAACTGGTTGAAAATAGAACGCAAATCCTAAAATTGCGTAGGTTGCCATTAATAGAGAGCCTTCTAACCAATTCGATCGCCCATCAGAACTAATCGAATTCGCAATCAAGACGGCTACAGCTACGGCGACTAATTCAAAGGGATTGAAATTTAAGTCCATTGGCTTACCCATAAACCAGCCGACAATCACCAGTAAGGGAGCCACAAACAAGGCAATTTGCATACTTGAACCCACTGCTACAGACACCGATAATTCCATTTTGTTTTTCATCGCTACTGTAATCGCCGTGGTATGTTCCGCAGCATTACCGATGATTGGTAATAAAATTACCCCAGTAAATAACTCGGTTAAGCCCAATTGAGCCGTCGCTTCTTCCAAGGTTCCCACTAGAAGTTCCGACTCTAAGGCTACGAGCAAGGTCACACCAAAAAGAACGGCAATCCACAATTTGAGATTGATTTTTTGTGGATGCCCTTCCGCAGCTTCAGCATCATCGGCTTCGGATTTGCCGACATCATAGAGATAGGCATGGGTTTTCATCGAAAATAACAGCGTCAAACAATAGACCACTATCAAGACGATCGCTACAGCGATCGATAATTTTTGAAGTATTTCTTCACTAATTCCTGCGGTTGTGAGGTTTGCGGCAGTTGGCAACAAAATCGCAACTACAGCCAGATTCATCACTGAAGCATTTAATCTTGCCATAGTTGGCTGAAATTCTTGTTCTTTGTAGCGCAGTCCACCTAAAAACATCGACAAGCCCATCACCAGCAATAGGTTGCCAATAATCGATCCCGTGATGCTTGCTTTAACCACACTGGTAAATCCTGCATTTAAAGCCACGATCGCTATAATTAGTTCTGTGGCATTACCAAAGGTGGCATTTAATAAACCGCCCCATGATGCTCCTAGCACCACGGAGATTTCTTCTGTTGCTGTGCTTAACCAACCCGCTAAGGGCAGAATGGCGATCGCTGAAGTCACGAATACAATCGTCGAGTCCCATCCGAGTAAGTGACCGATTACTGAAATTGGGACAAAGGCAAGCAAACCAAAGGAGAAGATTTTTTTAAACATAGCCATCCACTGTAGGTTAGGACAAATATAACGCTTCTTACAGCGCAAAGCGCTTTATTGTTTCTAGAGCGTAAAAGTAAAATCCTTAACCAACATCCCAGAGGTGAGCAGCCCACCCAGAGATCGCTTGCCATAGGTTCCTGTACTAGGAATAAAGCTGCGAAAATCAGTTAAGGCTTCCAGATTCTCACCAAAAAAATCGTAGATACTATCATCAAATCTTAAATTCTCAATTGGAGCGACAAGTTCACCATTCTCTACCCAAAAGCAAGCATAACGAGTCATGCCCGTAATCCGACCACCTGTGCGATCGCTCCAGTTGAGATAATGCAAATTCGATAAATAAAGCCCCGTATCCAACTGTTTGAGAATGTCCGTCTCCGCCAGATTACCCGCCGCAAATTCAGGCGCTCGCATCGACTCACCATCATCCGCACCATTGGCAACCTTGCTATATTCCTTGGCACTGCGGGAACTGACGAGGGTATTGACCAATTTACCATTCGCAATTACTGATAAATGTTCGGGCGCGACTTCACCCAAGCTATTAAAGCGGGGAACATTGCCATAACTAAAATTTTCGGCGAGATTAATCAAGGGTGAAAGGGATTTTTCTTGATTGCGTAATTTTAAAAGGGCGCTGCTACCCTGTTGCAGTGATGCTTCACCGACACTCCAAGTCAGAAATTCTAACAACTCAGCCGCCGCCGCAGGTGCAAAGTAGGTGCGATATTTACCACGCTCTATGGTTTTACTAGGACGCTGCAAGGCAACTAGTTGTTGTTTAGAAAGTTCAATTTGTTTTTTATAGGCAAGAGAATTCCATTCTTTACCTGCATAGATTCCCTTAACCGCCTTTTCTCCAGAATCGGTCTGAATAAACATCGAGTAATCGACAAAAAAGGAATCGGTAGCAAACCAATGTCTTTGTCCTGCGGAGTTGGCATTGGCGCGAATAATCGAACCCGATGCATAAAACCCTGTGAAATCAATTTGATTGTCTGGATCTGATACAGGTTCTAAGATTGTGGCGATCGCTTCTTCAGGCGACAATAATTTACCTTGATAAAATTCGCGACTCGATCCTTGATTTTCGGGCAGGACAACATAGGGATTTTCGGGAATTTGTGCAACTTCATCACGCAGATAAGCGAGACTATCGATCGCTATTTGCTCATCAACTGCGCGATCGCCTGTAAAGGGAAATTCGGCAAAGGCTTCACGTTGATTGAAAATTAAGGAGATAGTGATATTGCCATCGGCGACAACTCCTGTTTGACGAACTTTGGCATGGTTAAATCGTGTAAATTGACTGCGCTCACTATCGAGATTAATGGTGAGATATTCATCAGGATTTAAGCTGCTAGTCAGGCGATCGGCGAGTTGATAGAATGAATTTTCCAATGAATGCTCAAAGTTTACTAATTCTTGATGTTTAATCATTTCAGGCTATATACAGGACGAAAACTTATTAAAACCCAAAATTGGTGAGGCGGGCTTCGCCCGCCTCACCAATTTTGGGTTAATTTACTCTTCCTTTCTCTCGATCGCTCGCCACCAGCGACTAAGGGGGAAATAAATTACAGGCGACCACAAACTGCTTAAGATTGCCGAACTCAAAGCAATTCTTTGTTGCAAAATCCAAACATTATCCATCTTTGCCCCCAAAAAAGTTAATTGCACCGCGTGCATCGTCTCCACAATCACCGCCATTCCAAACACAATTAAGGCGATCGAAATAAAATCTTCCTGCACATATTTTTGCTTTTGCAATAGTGATGTGATCCCTCCAGCGATCGCTAAGCCTAAGACATGAGTCGGCGCAATTTTCAGATCGACAACAGTCATCCCATCCTGCAACAGTCCCAGCGCAATTCCTGCCATTACCGATAAAAACACAGGACGATTCACGCTCCATGTCACCAGCCAAATCAACATCCAATTAGGAGCCAGCCCCATCAAGGTCATCCCTGGAATTCGGGTATACATCCCCAAAACACAAGCTAGTAGTGAACCAATAGTCACCGCCCAGTTTAAAACCTTTGTTGATAGCGAAATCTTGCGATCGATCATCTTATAGCTTTACACAGCGCTTTGCGCTGACGCGAAACCCAGAGAAGATTTTTAAATTGCCGCTTCGCGGCAATTTAAAAATCTTCTCTGGACTTACTTACAACTTCTCTTGAAAAGGATATACCTTCACATATTCCAGTAAACCAAGGGGGGTAGAAAACTCAACGATCGCTTCAGGGGAAGGTTGCTTATCGAGGTTAATTGACCTAATTCTACCCACTGGCACATTTTCAGGATACAGCGTACTAAATTGCGAGGTATGCACTATGTCTCCGACCTTTGCATCAGGATCTCGCTCAAAAAACTCTAAGATCGCCGTATTTTGGCTCTGCCCTTTTAACATTCCTGTATAGCGACTGCGACTAATTACCACCCCAACTTGACTATTGGGATCGCTAACTAGCAAAATCTGGCTACTATTTGGTGATACATAACTAACTCGCCCAACTAAGCCGCCAGGACCAACAACAATAGAACCTGTCTTGACACCATCATTACTGCCCTTGCCGACCAAGATTTGATTCCACCAAGAATCAGCACCACGACCAATCACCACCGCCCACACACCAGCATCAGCCTGATTTGCTTTTACTTGCAAAAGCTCTTTCATGCGTTGGTTTTGCGATTCCAACTCAGTCAAGCGATATAGCAACTCGCGTGTTTGAGCGTCTTGCAATAACTCCTGCTTCGAGACACTCGAGTGAAAAGGGCGACTCAAAAATTGATAGGTCTCCATGACTGCTACGCCCTGAGTTTGGCGAATCAACCAAGCTAAACCAATCCCAGTAGCAACAATAGCAGTCTGAAAACTATAACGCTCCCACCAACTACGAATTGAGTCCATGAAAAAATTGCCTATATATTGACTATAAAGCCTATAAATTCTTCAAACGGCTGGTCAATACACGACCAAGATTTTTGTAATCTTCTAATACACGACCAGCGCCGATGACCACACAGTCGAGTGGTGCGGGGGCAATGTGCGTCACGATTCCTGTTTCGTGGCTGATTAAGGTGTCAATGCCATTGAGCAAAGCCCCACCACCTGCCAACATGATGCCGCGATCGATAATATCGGCAGCGAGTTCAGGGGGAGTCCGTTCTAGAGTCCGCTTCACGGCTTCAATGATTACTGATAGTGGCTCGCTCATGCTTTCCCGAATTTCCGAAGACTTGACGGTGACAGTACGAGGTAAACCTGACAATAGGTGTAAACCTCTCACTTCCATCGAAGTTTCTTCTTTGATCGGATATGCCGAACCAATCTTAATTTTGATCTCTTCAGAAGTACGTTCCCCGACCACGAGGTTATGGACGGTTTTCATATACTTCATGATCGCTTCGCTGAGTTCGTCACCTGCGACGCGCACAGATTCGCTCAAGACGATCCCCTGCAAACTCATGACGGCAACCTCAGTTGTGCCTCCGCCAATGTCGATGATCATATTTCCCGTCGCTTCAGTTACAGGCAAACCTGCACCAATCGCCGCCGCAATAGGTTCGTCAATCGGATAAACTTCACTGGCTCCAGCACGACGGGCGGCATCCATGACAGCACGCCATTCTACGCCTGTAACCCCGCTAGGGATACCGATCGCAACGCGAGGATTAAATACTCCCCTTTTGACTTTTTTGATAAAAGAACGCAACATCAGTTCAGCCGAATCAAAGTCGGCAATCACGCCATCTTTGAGAGGACGGATGGCAACAATGTCGCCAGGTGTGCGCCCGATCATTTTGTTGGCTTCATCGCCAACTGCATAGGCAGTTTTGTCTCGTTGATCGATCGCAACAACAGATGGCTCTCGCAACACGATACCTCCACCAGAACCACCACCAGACACATAAATAAGTGTGTTGGCAGTACCGAGGTCAATGCCTATATCTTTGGTGAAACTGCGAAATAAACCCACGTCAAAACTCTTCCAGTGGTCAAACTAGCTATATCAATTTAGTATTTTATTACAATTGTTGTCATTTAGTTTAGTTCTCTTACTATTCGTGAATCCATGAGCTTTACAGCGTTTTTTATGATTGATCCTTCAAAAAGTTTAAAAGTGCCGCTTCGCGGCACTTTTAAACTTTCCTTTTGGTTTGTTTGCGATATGATTGACTCAAGTAAAACTTATTAACAATTATTATTATTCAATGAGTGATTGGCTAGAACATACCGTCCAGACTGAAGTAAATATTCCCGTGGAATATGCATGGTCGTTGTGGTCAGACTTACAAGCCATGCCCCGTTGGATGAAGTGGATTGACTCTGTGGTGATTACCAATGATCCTGAAATTTCGGCATGGAAGCTTGGCACAAATGGGTTGACCTTCACGTGGAAATCTCGGATTCTCAAGCAAGTCCCTAATCAAATTATGCAGTGGGAGTCGATTGGTGGTTTACCTAATCGTGGCGCGGTGCGCTTTTATGGTCGTCCCAATAATGTAACAATCGTGAAATTAAGCATCGCCTACGCCATTCCTGCGATCGGGGCGATCATGGATAATTTATTTTTAGGGCAGATTGTGGAGTCTACCTTGCAAGCCGACTTGGAAAGATTTCGAGTTTATGCTGAAAAAGAATTTGGGTCTTAAAAAAGCCCAAGAACTAAAGTTCTTGGCTCAAAGCTAAAGTCAGTTAAAACTGACTAATTTTTAATATTTAATACGTTTCAACGGGTTTTAGCTTTCAGCCCGCAATTTATTGCAGGGTATTGGCGAAACGATACATTATTTAAAAAATCGATCGCTGACCTTCAGGGCTAACACCAATAATTGTGAGTTGACAGTCTAGGACAGAAAAACCATGCTTGTCGGCAACTTTTTTGCTGATGGCGAGAATCTGGTCATTTTTAAACTCGATCACCCGATTAGTTTTGACACAGACTAAATGATGATGATGATGGGGTTTAGGCTGATTAATTTCGTAATGTTTATGATCTTCTGTAAGTTCTAATTCGCGTAAAATCCCCATCCGCGCCATCATCTTCACAGTGCGATAAATGGTCGAAAGACTAATATTTTCGCCTAGACTTTTCAGACGTTCGTAGAGATCTTCGGCGCTGAGATGTTCGCCTTCGGGTAATGTCTGAAATGTATTTAAGATGACCTCACGCTGCGGTGTCATCCGACAGCCTTTTAAATTAAGCTCCGCCTTGAGGGATTCTGGTGAATAGGTGGTCTCCGCAGAAGTCATGGTATTCTCAATAACGCTTGCTTCTTGAGAATAGCATAAAAGACGCTGCTCCCAAAAATCGAAATAGGACTTACACATTGACAAAATTTCAATCTATGCGTTAGGCAATTTATTGTCAAATTTATAGTAAAGTTATAGGGTACAAATCCTGAATATTATGAAACTTTTAAAAAATAGTGTTTTTGCATTGTTTGCTACGGTTACACTTGCTTCTGGCTCTCTAATTCTTGCTCAGAGGGCTTTTGCGGACACTAGCGGCTCAATGGCAGCCACTTCAAGTGTGAAAGCTCCAGTTGTCAATAGAGCGATTACCGAGACTGAAGTATTGTCTGCTCAGAAATCGTGGGGAGATGCATTGGTTTTAATTTCCACGACTTATGAGATGAATGGTAAAGAGTAAGCAAAAGCATTGGCTGGAAAAATCATTGATGAAGCTTACGGATACCAGTTTGGGGTCGTCCTTTTCAAGCCAACACTTACTGTTGCTCCACAGACATTCCGCACAACCCGTGCAGGGGCTTTAGCATATTTTGTGGGAGGTGATCCTGCTTTTCCCTTGGATAAGGGATTTGCACTGAAAGGATGGCGCAAAGTAGAAATTAAGAATGCGGCGATCTTTATTTCTGGTAATACAGCTACCACGATGGGCAATGTAGTTATTACGGATAAAAACGGTAAGACCACTACTGTGGACAAAACTTGGCAGTTCTTTAAAGATGATAACGGTAAGCTCCGAATTATTCTTCATCACTCTTCACTACCTTATACAGGTAAATAGCTAAGGAATTTTTTCCAACCAAGTAATAGCGGTGAGCGGCTGCGCTGCTATTTCTTGGCGGTGCTGTCCATACTTTATGTTATGGTTATCAGCCTATCTCATAAAAAAGTATTAGCCATGCCATCGTTGCCTCGTGCGATTATTCATCGGAAAAAAGTCGATGCGGTTCAGCGATTCCATCCTTGGATTTTTTCGGGCGCGATCGCCAAAATGCAAGGTGAGGTCAAAGATGGCGATTTAGTGGAAGCCTATAGTGAAGATGGCAAGTTTTTGGCACTTGGGTTGTGGGGACTTGGTAGCATCGCCATTAAGGTGTTGTCTTTTCAACCTGTCGAGACGATTGAACAGTTGCTACGCGATCGGCTCAGCCAAGCATACCGACTCAGAAAGCAATTGGGCTTAATCGATAGCGCCGAGACAAGTTGCTATCGATTGGTTAATTCTGAAGGTGATGGTTTACCAAGTTTAATCATTGATATTTATGGCGATACGGCGGTTTTGCAATGTCATTCCTTCGGTACATATCGTTATCGCATGGAAATTGCTGAGGCTTTGATCGAGCTTTATGCCGAACAAGGTAGCGATCGCTTAGTGGCGGTGTATGACAAAAGTGCAGCGACTTTATCGCGCAAATCACAATCACAATCGCAGGATGGTCTATTGATTGGCGATCGCGCTGGTGATAGTGCCGAAGTTCTCGAATATGGACATCGATTTATTGTTGATTGGGAAAGGGGACAAAAAACAGGCTTTTTCTTAGACCAACGCGAAAATCGCCGCTTATTTGGACAATATGCCCAAGGTAAAAAGGTATTAAATACTTTCTGCTATTCAGGCGGATTTTCGGTTTATGCGGTGGCGGGAGGAGCCAGAGAGGTACATTCCGTCGATAGTTCCGTGAAAGCGATGGAATGGACAGATCGTAATATGGTCGCTAATTTTGACGCTGCTCAGCAAGCCACGCATACTTCATTTACAGGTGATGTGTTTGATTTTCTGAAGCAATGCGATCAAGATTATGATGCGATCGTGCTTGATCCGCCTGCCTTTGCGAAAAGTTTATCGGCACGGCATTCGGCAATGCAGGCTTATAAGCGCTTGAACTTACAGGCGCTTTCTAAAATCAAAAGTGGCGGTTTATTGTTTACCTTCTCCTGTTCTCAAGTGGTAAATGTGGAGAATTTTACGGGGGCGGTGACATCGGCGGCGATCGAGTCGGGGCGAACTATTCAGGTTTTGCATCATCTCACCCATCCTGCGGATCACCCCACCAGTATTTTTCATTCTGAGGGTGCTTATCTCAAGGGTTTAGTTTTAAGCGTGATTTGAAATAGCGTTCCAGATAAAAGTGCCGCAAAGCGGCACTTTTATCTGGGTTTGGTTTTAGCGCAAAGCGCTGTATTGATTGGTAAAAGATTATGCTGCAATTTTTTGAGTTTGAAGCTGAATTTGTTGACTCATTGCGGTGCATTCCCATGCAAGTCCGCTACAAACTCGATACCTGTGGCATCAAACTAAAGCTTCAGCATTGGCATAGTTTCTCGACTTTGCAACGTCAAACATTAATCGATTTGCCTTGCGAAACAGCCGACGAAATAAAAATCTATCGCGAAAATTTGCGATCGCAGGTTTTTCAAAATCTCAATACATATCCAAATGATCTTCCTGTTGATGCAAATCCTGATTGGTTTCAAGTGCAATCTATTCCTAGCTGTGTTTTAGAGCAATTGCAAGAATTAGAAATAGCGATCGCCCCCCCACAATTACAAGAAGAATGGCAAAAACTTACACCGTTACAAAGATTTGTACTAATCAAACTCAGCAGCTCTGATCACGAAAACAATAATTTCTTACCAGCGTTGCAAGAATTTGGACTTGTCACATAAAAAAGTTAAGGCGGCGCAAAGCGCCGCCTTAACTTAACAAAAAAGGGAGCGCATCGCACTCCCTTTTTTCTAGGTAAGTTGGCTCAAACGATAGCCAACACCATGAATCGTTTCGATCAAGTTGTGAGGAGCATTAGCACCCTTCAACTTGTTACGCAGACTCTTGATTGTGGCATTGATCGTATCTTCTCTAGGTGGATCAGTAAGCGACCAAACATGCTCGACAATCGTGATTCGCTTGAGGACTTGACGACCGTGATGTAGTAACAACTCTAAAATGTTGTACTCCTTCGGTGTCAAATGCACAGATAGCCCTGCGTAAGAAACCTCATGCATACCTGGATCAAGTTGTAGTTCCCCCCAACGCAAAACGGTGGGTTCTGCAATCTGGGCGCGGCGAGACAAAGCTCGAATCCGAGCCATTAATTCAGGTGGATCGATGGGTTTAACGAGATAATCGTCAGCGCCAGCATCCAAGCCCTGAACTTTGTCAGAACTCAAATCTAGAGCCGTTACCATCAAAATCGGAACGTTGTTGCTATGCGCCCGCAAGCGACGGCATAGGTTAATGCCATCAAGCTTGGGCAACATGACATCTAGCAAGACGAGGTTATAGTCGTCAGCCTGAGATTTCTCCCAGCCCTCCTCACCATCTCTTGCTATATCCACAACACAGTGCTGACTGCTTAGCGTTTCCGCTAATGCATCAGCTAAATTCGCATCATCTTCTACTAGTAGAATTCTCATTGGCTCGCGCAAATCTTAATTATTTAAGCTTAGATAGGTACTTGTACTTGAGTATATGTTATAAAGCGCCACTTTCGGTTCCATGAAAAACGCGAACTTTTCGGCGATCAATAAATATCGATACAAATCTATCATGATTACATCATATCCGATATGAATAAGATTTTTTCGCGTATGCAAAATTTAGAGTGTTACACAAAATTCAAAGCCAAAAAAAATAATGGTGGCGCTCTGGGTCGCATTTGTTTTTGAGCGATGCTGGATATAATAAAAGAACAGAATCAAAAGTTGTAGTGCTTGCTGTGCCTGTACTACAGCTTTTTGGGCTTTATATTTAATTGCGCCTAGCTACTTACTGGGTTAAATTGAGTCAAGAAATACTCGTAAAAAATCTTTTTCAGAAATTTTTGTTAAATCATGACCGCCACTTTATCGACTTTTAAAACAACCGCTTCTCAGGCTATTTTCGCCGCCGCCAAAAACTTGATGCCAGGGGGCGTAAGCTCTCCCGTCCGTGCCTTTAAATCCGTTGGTGGTGAGCCAATCGTGTTCGATCGCGTCAGTGGCGCGTATGCATGGGACATTGATGGCAACAAGTACATCGATTATGTTGGCTCATGGGGACCAGCGATCGTCGGACATTCCCATCCAGAAGTCATCGAAGCATTACATAAGGCTCTCGAAAAAGGCACAAGCTTTGGTGCGCCCTGCGTCCTCGAAAATACACTCGCAGAAATGGTGATTGAAGCCGTTCCCAGTGTCGAGATGGTGCGCTTTGTGAACTCTGGTACTGAAGCCTGTATGTCCGTATTGCGCTTGATGCGAGCCTTTACAGGTCGTGACAAAATCATCAAGTTTGAAGGCTGCTATCACGGTCACGCCGATATGTTTTTAGTCAAGGCAGGATCTGGTGTGGCGACTCTCGGACTGCCCGACTCCCCTGGTGTGCCTAAATCTACGACTGCCAATACCCTCACCGCGCCCTACAACGATCTTGAAGCTGTCAAGGCTCTATTTGCGGAAAATCCTGACCAAATCTCTGGGGTCATCATTGAGCCAGTGGTCGGTAATGCTGGCTGTATCGTGCCGAAAGAAGGTTTTTTACAAGGTTTGAAAGATCTTTGTCACGCCAATGGTGCTTTGCTAGTATTTGATGAAGTGATGACAGGATTTCGTCTTTCCTACGGTGGCGCTCAAGCTCGTTTTGGAGTTACGCCCGATCTCACGACAATGGGTAAAGTCATCGGTGGTGGTTTGCCTGTAGGAGCCTATGGCGGACGCAAAGACATTATGTCAATGGTCGCTCCTGCGGGTCCAATGTATCAGGCAGGTACTTTGTCGGGTAATCCTCTGGCGATGACAGCAGGAATTAAAACGCTGGAAATCCTCAAGCGCGAAGGCTCCTACGAATATCTCGAGCAGATCACTAAGAAATTAGCTGATGGGATGTTGGCGATCGCCCATGAAACAGGACATGCCGCTACAGGTAATGTGGTTGGGGCAATGTTCGGTATGTTTTTTACAAATCAGCAAGTTTATAACTACGAAGATGCTAAAACGAGCGACACCGCCAAATTTGCTAAATTCCATCGCGGAATGCTAGAGCATGGTGTGTATCTCGCCCCTTCGCAGTTTGAGGCTGGTTTCACATCCCTAGCACACACCGACGATGATGTAGCCGCCACTTTAGCCGCAGCGCGTGCTGTTCTATCCGCAATTTAATTATTGGTGCGCGGCTCCGCCGCGCACCAATAATTATTCACTTACAAAATTCATTTGCAATACGTTTACAATAATCTATATAATTTTTCTAGATTTTGTCTGCTAGAGAACTACAGTAGTACTTGCCGCTTATCTAGAATGTCAAAGCATTGAACTGCACCCTACATAAATCCGATGCTGACAGAAAACTCAACAGTCCACTCAAACAATAGTTCCAAATCTAATAATGGCAATTACAATGGCAATTATAGCGACGCGATCGCGCCAATTCCTTTGCCAGTAGCTAGAGCCGATTACTACATGAGCTTACATAAAGAGCTAGATCATCTGGAAGAGATGGTACTAGACAGTTCTTTGCGTTTGATGGGACATACTGTCATTGATGAAGAAAAACTGTGTCAGCAGATCGATCGCGTAAGACTGTCTGTACCTGAATCGATCGCTAAAGCTGAAGAGATTCTTGCCTATAAACAAGATTTAGTGGCGGAAGCGCAGCAATATGTTGAAGATTTAATTAAATCTGCCGAGTTACGCGCAAGCCAGCTTTTAGAGGAGTCGGTAATTATCCGTCAAGCTGAACAGGAAGCAAACCAAATTCGCCGAGAACTGCAAACTGAATGCGAACAGATTCGCGCTCAAACTATCAATGAAGTTAATCAAATGCGTCGTCAAGCTCAAAAAGATCTTGATAGTTTGCATCAAAGAGTGACGGGCGAAGTTCAAGATATGCAGCGTGGGGCTGATGAATATAGCGATCGCGTTTTGGGGAATCTGGAATCACAATTAATCGACATGATTAAAATCGTCCAAAACGGTCGGAAAGAATTAAGGCTTTAAAGCTTTATAAAAAATTTGCTATAGTCGCTTTGTGCCTTTTTTACCCGTGTAAGGGTTAACGTTGCCAATAGTTGACCAGTTGTCTTTTTTGGTTTTATTGGGAGCGGTTCGAGCATGAGCCTTAACATTCGTCACTTTGGATTTAGGACTTTTAGGGCTGTTTTTCTTGCGACTTGCTAAAGCAGTATCAAGGAAAAGCGTTGAGGATATTAATGTCGCTAGAGCGATCGCAAAGACTTTCATTATAATTTTCACCAAGGTGTAACACACTTTGATTATAGTACATTAATCATGTTTAAAACCAAGAGCTATGCCATGTTTTTTATTGCATAGCGATCACAAATCCAGCCCTCAATTTAAAAGGGAGGTATTTAAGCGACTCCATTCTTCTTAAACCAATTCTGTAATTGTTTCCAACCATCTTCAGCATCTTGCTGGCGATAGGAAGGACGGTAATCGGCATGAAAGGCATGGGGAGCTTCGGGATAGACGATAATTTCGGAGTTGGCGCTGCAACCTTTGAGGCGATCGCGCATCTGCTCAACTGAATCTAGAGAAATACCCGTATCTTTGCCGCCATAGAGTCCTAAGACTGGCACTTGCAAATTCTTAGCGATATCAACAGGATGCTTTGGAGTAAGTGGCGTAGATTCACCAACTAGTCTGCCGTACCAAGCCACGCCAGCTTTAACATTATAGTTCTGTGCTGCATAGAGCCATGTAATCCGACCGCCCCAGCAAAAACCTGTAATACCAAGTTTTTGAGTATTGCCATTCGCGGATTTCGCTGCCCATGCAACTGTCGCATCAAGGTCAGACATTACCTGCTCGTCAGGCACTTTGCTAACAATGGCGCGAATCTGAGCGATATCCGTGAGTTTTGACACATCGCCTTGACGGTAGAACATTTCAGGGGCGATCGCGAGATAACCTAATTTGGCTAATCGACGGCATACATCTTGAATATAGGCATGAACGCCAAAAATTTCTTGAACAACGAGAATAACTGGGAAATTGGAGCCGATTGCAGGTTGCGCTCTATAAGCAGGAATTGTGCCATCGCTAACGGGAATTTTTACTTCACCAGCGATTAGCCCTCGGCTACTGGTGGTGATTGTTTTTGCGGAAATTGGCTGCACAGCGATCGCAAAGCCGGCCGTCAGGCTACTAACCGCAATGAATTCGCGTCGGGTAAGTTTTGACATTGGTGTTGATATTAATTATTTACCAATTTTAACTGGAGTTTTCAGGCTTTGAATTTCATAGGTTGCTGTCTCAACCAGCGAAACACCTGTCATCTCTGCGGGTTGGGGAATCTGCAAAATCTCCAAAATTGTCGGCGCGATATCAGCGAGACGACCACCTGTGGGCTTTAGCTTCACATCCGCACCATGCCCATAAATCTTGCGACCTTCGCCCTCCACCAAAATAAATGGCACAGGATTATTCGAGTGCGCTGTCCAAGCATTTCCATGCTCATCCAACATATATTCGGCGTTGCCATGATCGGCGGTAATTAAAGCTGTGCCACCAGCTTTGGCAATACTCGATAGTAGATTACCCAAACATCGATCTACATGTTCTAAGGCCTTAACAGTAGCATCAAAGTTGCCAGTATGTCCCACCATGTCGGGGTTCGCATAATTGATCACGATTAATGAATAAATACGCTTAGCGATCGCTTCAGAGGCAATTTTTGTCACTTCAGTCGCTGACATTTCAGGCTGTTGATCGTAGGTAGATACACGAGGACTATTCACCAACACGCGATCATCGCCTTCACTGGCTTCTTCCAAACCACCATCAAAGAAATAGGTGACATGGGCATACTTTTCAGTTTCGGCGAGACGTAACTGTTTGAGTCCGTGACTTGCCACAACGGGACCGAGCAGGTTAGTCAAATTTTGTGGCGTGAAAGCAACAGGCACGGGCAGCGAACTGTCGTATTGCGTAAATGTGGCATAGGCGATCGGCTCAATGCGATCGCGTTCAAAACCTGTAAAGTTTTCGGCAACTAGGGCTTGGGTGATCTCACGAGAGCGATCGGGACGGAAATTAAAGCAAATTACACCATCACCAGAGGCGATCGCGCCAGAGGCAATTCGAGTGGGGGCGACAAATTCATCGGTAATCTTTTCAGCGTAGGCTGCTTCTAGTAGCTCAGCCGCCGATGTGAATTCAGTAGTAATTTGATCGTTTGTAAAGACTTCATAAGCCTTTTGAACGCGATCCCAGCGTTTATCACGATCCATCACAAAGTAGCGACCGCTAACAGTGACAATCCGTCCAACCCCAATTTTGTCGATATGAGCTTGGAGTTGTTTTACAAAGTTGATCCCCGAATGGGATAGGGTATCGCGACCATCGGTGACGACATGTACACATACATCGGCGATCGCTTGAGATTTGGCTAAGTCTAACAAGCCCAACAAATGATCGATGTGGGAATGCACACCGCCATCGGAGCAAAGCCCTAAAAGATGCAGCTTACCTTGGTTAGCTCTGACTTTTTCGCATACACCAACCAACACAGGATTAGATAGCAATGAACCATCATCCACAGCATCAGAAATTCTGACCAATTCTTGGGGAACAACACGACCTGCACCAATATTCAGATGACCAACCTCCGAGTTGCCCATTTGACCCTTTGGTAAGCCAACATCTTTACCTGAGGCTTGTAGGAGAGTTTTGGGGTAGGTACTCCACAGGCTATCCATGACGGGAGTATTTGCTGCGGCGATCGCATTGCCCTCGGTTTCTTCTCTATATCCCCAGCCGTCCAAAATGATCAGAACCAGTGGAGAAACAGACCCCGTTTGCATAAAAGATAGTTCCTTATTAAGTACAGGTTCACTCGTCACTAGGTAATCATACCATCAGAGCAAATTTACGCATTATCTTAACAATACTTGGCAACGATTGCTATCAATCAACCAAGCCTGTAAATCAGCCAAATTTCTAAAATCTAAAAGCGCCTCACTTAATTCCTCAAGCACAGTCAAGGGCAATCTCGAAATTTTAACCTGCATCTCTTCAGGCAAACTCCCAAACCGCTTAGTCAACTGTCGAACCACAAGATTTGATGCTTCTTGCTCACGTCCCTGCACAAGCCCCTGCTCACGCCCTTGGTCTAGTCCCTGTTGTTTGATTTCTCGATAAACTCTTGTTTCTTGTAATGTAATACCTAGCATAGTTTCAACCTCCTGTTGACTCAACTGTTCAAACTTGTAAACCATGATTGTCGTTACCATTTCTATTATGGCGCGACTTGATGGTTGCTCGGAAATATTTCTTTCTAGCAAATGCCTCGCTTCTGCTGGAGCTTGGCTTTCGTCAACTGTAGTCAAGACCATCAGCGCTACCCATATCGGCAATTGGCGGATATTGCCTAACTCACTTAAATATATGCGATGAACGCGATCGCCATTGAGTAAGTCTTCATAGGGATGAATCTTGCTTTGTTCTGTCGATCGCGATGGATAAATTACAACTGCTTGCCAGTCACTAAAGCGATCTCGATTACGATAAAAATACAACAAAGATTCAGCAAATACTCTTTCGTAAAGCTGTTCGTCTTTTTGAAACTGTACCTCACAAAAGTAGACAACGCCTTCGACTTCATTAGGCAAAAATACACCATCAATCTCGAATTTTGGCTCCTTGACTGCTACGGAATCAAAGCGATATGTCTCAGCATTCGGTGGGGGCGCAGGCAGTAATTGAAATAATAGGGGTGGAAATTGCTGAAATAATTTGTAAAATATGGAATCGCGCCGCATTAGATATTCCCTCTAATTTGTTTAAATTCTTGCACTGCCATTTTTAATCTTAATCTGGCGATCGCCTAAGGATACTTACCGTTCGCTGATTTTCTTAATGCAAATGACATTCATTAATTTGCACT
>JBAXTW010000280.1:0-2911 GCA_037129985.1 Pseudanabaena sp. ELA645
ACTCGCCTTCTCTTACAATCTGATCACCCTCCCTAAAAATCAGCGAACCGTAAGTTAGCAAAGAGTGGTATGGTCTTAGCGATCGCTATTTTTATCATCGTCGCCTTTGCCGTAGGATATCTGCTCGGTGGTCCTAATCTCGACACAAGGTTAACCCTTGGTGTGGGTACGGCTCAGCGTAATATTGCAGGTGCGCTAATCGTGGCTGGCACAAACTTTGAAGATCCTGCGATCATCAGCGTAATTGTAGTGACGAGCTTATCGCTGTTCGTGGTAATTCGATTAATTGCGAGATTCTCAGTAAATCAACCAGCAAATCAGCAGGTTCCATCGGCTGAAGTAAATGCATCTTCATTAGGTAATCCGCAATAGCCAAAAATATTAACAAGGGGCTTAAGCTCCTTGCCTTTCTTTCCTTGCCTGTCGCTATATCTGAACTAGAGAGCTTTCTATAGCATTTATCAGCAAACTACGGTAAATTGGTAGAGTATTAGTACATTCAAATATTTTCGTTGTAAAATTCTCCGATCATGAAATTTACCCCATTAAACGATCGCCTTCATAATTACCTTTTGTCAGTGACTTTGAGAGAAAATCCCATTCTCAAGGAACTACGACATGAAACTGCGAACCATGCTAGAGGCAATATGCAGATTGCGCCAGAGCAGGGTCAGTTAATGGCTTTATTGATTCAATTGATTGGGGCTAAGAAGACCTTAGAGGTGGGCGTATTTACGGGTTATAGTTCTCTTTCCGTTGCCCTCGCATTACCTGAAGATGGGAAAGTGATTGCCTGTGATGTGAGCGAAGAATATACCAGCATTGCCAGACGCTATTGGGAAAAGGCAGAAGTTACCCACAAAATCGATTTGCATATTGCGCCTGCGATTCAGACCCTCGATCGCTTATTAGCAGAGGGGCAAGCAAACACCTTTGATTTCGCCTTCATTGATGCCGATAAAGAGAATTATGATGGCTACTACGAGCGATCGCTACAGTTGGTGCGGAAAGGTGGCTTAATTGCGATCGATAATGTGTTGTGGAGCGGACGAGTGATCGATCCAGAATTCCAAGATGCTGACACGTTAGCAATTCGCGCCCTCAATGAGAAGTTACATCAAGACCAACGTATTTCTCTATCGCTATTGCCTGTCTCCGATGGTTTGACCCTTGCTTTAAAGCTTTAGAGAGCTTTAGAGCTAAACAAAATAAGCGATCGCCTTTTGCTGTCATTAAGGGCGATCGCTAATTGAGCTTTTTAGACAGAAATAATCTTTAACTCATCGTGGTTTATAGTTATTGGGCGCACCGACGGGCACATTGGGATACTTATGCAAACTGGACTTGTAATCAGACACCAATTGCACCATTGGATATTGAATCCATGTATTGTAAGGTTCAGATACCTGTCTAGCCTCGTGGGGATCGCGAGTTAGATCGACGAGTTTAGCGACTGTAGAATATCTGGCAATGGGGCTAGTCTTTGTTTCTTGCCAAGCATAATGGAGCTTCCAATCATGCCACTTCACGGCTCGTAAATCGTCAGCAACAAAAACCACAAAACCTTCGCGCCCAGATTTAGGATTTTTACCGAGAAAGAAGTCCGCCATATTTACTCCATCTATAGCCCGATCGCTAGGAACTTTTGCCCCCGTAAGAGATGCTAGAGTTGGGAAAATATCAACTTCATGGACAATCTCATTAGTCACCTTACCTGCGGGAATCTTGTCTGGCCAACGGATGATAAATGGAACCCGTAAACCACCTTCCATTGCTGTGAAATAAGTACCTGCCCAAGGACCACTCCAACCACTATATTGTCCATCGCCCACGCTGCTATCTTCTACTCCATTATCGGCAGTGAAAATCACAACCGTATTCTTCTCAATTCCGAGTTTGGCGATCGCTTCTAAAAGCTGCCCCACATAATGATCGGTCTGCACCAGCATATCGGCATAGTCACCATGACCGCTCTTACCTGCAAAATCGGGATGGGGCAGGGTGGGATAATGCATTGCTGTGTAAGGAACATAGGCGAAAAAGGGTTTACCCGCTTCATGGTTGCGCGTCATAAAGGCGATCGCCCGTTGGGTGAGTTCGCCATCAATCAACCGCCGTTCGTTGAGGTCATAGATTTTTTGAGGTTGGGGTTGTTTCCCTTTATGACTTTCAAAAATCCAAGGCTTATTGGAGTCAGCGATATTCACATCCCCAGCGATCGAATAGCGGCTGATGGTTTCAGGTGTCAGCCATACCGATTCATCAGTACTATTGGGAATGCCATACCATTCATCAAAACCTTGATCCGTCGGCCAGCGTCCTGTGGAGCGTCCCAGATGCCATTTCCCAAATGCACCAGTCGCGTAACCGACATCGGACAGGGATTCAGCAAGGGTTGTTTCCCAAGGAATTAACCCATAGAGCGGTGTGCCAAGGGGAATGCTCTGTGTACCGCTACGGATGGCGTGTCGTCCTGTGAGCAGTGCGGAACGACTGGGGGTGCATTGGGCTTCTGTATTGGCATTGAGAAGTCTTGTGCCTTCGGTCGCTAGGCGATCGATATGTGGAGAGGGTGCGCCACGCAGGGAACCTCCACCATAAACTCCCCAGTCTCCCCACCCTGTATTGTCGGTGAGGATGAGCAGAATATTCGGTTTTGTTTGTGGTTCTGTTTGGGTATCTGGTTCGGCATAGGCGGCGGGACTCAGCATTAGCAATAGCGATATAATCGCGGCGGCGATCGCCATATACAGTTTCATGGTTTTCTTATTTCCGATTATTTCTGATTCTATTTTTAGCGTGATGTGTAACCTGCGATCGCGTTGATATATGTAAATAAAAATATTTTTTTGTATCCGCCAATTCAAGGATGAAATGCAACGCCTAGAGATCCTTGCGTAAGGGGACTCAT
>JBAXTW010000281.1:0-2898 GCA_037129985.1 Pseudanabaena sp. ELA645
CTCGCCGCGATGGGAGTGCGATACGATCCTGTTAGAGATCGCGAAGCAATTACATCGGCTCCGATTTCAGTTATGACCCAGACCAGCGATCGCCTAGAAATCCAATCTGAGCATAAAGAAGTAGAAGTGAATACTCAGATAAATCCTCTAACCAAGATTGAGAACCAATTAAGAGCATCCGTTCTCAGTCATTTTGGTAAAGACAAATCGATGGCAGAAATCGCCACCCAATTTATTGGTAAAGCGGCTACTCCAGAAACTGTGTACTCCAGTACGCGGCTATATGAACAGGCTTGGGGAGAACAAGCCAATACAGGTAAATATAAAACTGATGATGTAATTATGGTCAGTGGCTCAGGTCCGTGGCGGCGCGAAGGAGATGATCGCACCAAACCGCAGATAGAAAAAGACCTCAATCAAGTATTCAAAACTCATTACCAGCCATTACTAGATCAAGCGATCGCCGCAGGTAGTCAAATATTGTTAGGCGATGCTAAAGGTACAGATCAGCTAGTCATGGTCTATCTGCAAGAGAAAGGTTATGCGTTAAACTGGCAGCCACAGGGATATTATCAAGCCTCTTCCGCCCAGATAGAAAAACCAGAAAAACCAGTAGAAATAATGGGTAAACCGATCCAGATGGTTTATCCCCTGAAGATGCATGGAGAAGTGAATCGCTTGCCCGTGGATACTTGTATTGAAGCAATGCGCGGACATGGGAGATCTCACACTACGCGGCGATTTGAACCCTATGCTGCCTATAACTTTAAGGAAGGAGATATCGCGATCGCCTATGCAGGTGAGCAGAAAGTTGCCTTTCAAGTGGGAAAACAATACAAAATCTCACAGGAAATGTTGACTGATGGGGAATATCAGAAACAATGGGTGAGTATGGAAAAGCATGGGGCTAAGGAATTACTGACATTTCAAGGACATAGCAACACATGGGGAATGCACTTTCAGCCATTGGGGGATTATGTTGATGGTAAAATTGTGCCATTTCCGATCATCGATAGCGCCACAAATTCCATTGTTGCTGATATTCAGAAACTAGAGGCATGGAGAGAAACTGCTCAATATCTGGGTAAGAGCGAGAAATATGTAGATCGCATCCAAGAAATTATCGCAGGTGAGAGCATATCCGTAAAATCACAGCAAGCGATGTCTAAGGATGGTCAGTTACTGAGTCAGCACATTGCATCGCAGTGGCGAGAAGTATTGGCTACTCCGAGCGAATATGTGGGATCTCAAAATGGGAATCTTGTGTTTGAGCGTAAAGGAAATGAAGGTAAATATAGGGCAACGTGGGAGCAGTCTACAGATACGTTGACCTTAGATACAAAAGCCTTGAAGCAAGGAAATATTGAATATGTGCCATTGCTGGTGCAAAAAGGTTTAGAAATTGCTCAGAGTCAGGTGACTGTGAAAGATGCTCAGAATGTCGATCGCGCCCTTAAAGTTATTGCTGAAAATCAAAAGGGGAGACAAGAGCAAAGGTAAAGAGGCGATCGCTGAAGTGGTTATGCGATCGCATAGCCTGAAGCTTGGCAAAAAACATAAACGAGCTGGAAAACATCTCCTTGATAGCAAACAACATTATCATTAACTAGGCGGTGTAATATTTTTAACCAAATAATCTATAATTAGATCGGTAGTTAGATCTTAATTACCGTGTAATTTACAGAAATAAGCGGTTAATCCTTGACTCCAAAAGCTTCTCAACAGAAAATACCTTCCTCGGGACTCTTTCGCCCCAGAAATTTGTCTGTACGCGAAAACCACCAAGGAAAACTGCAAAAACTCCTGAAGGAGGAAGAGATCGAACACCTTGGACATGGGATATATCGTAATTTAAACGTACCAATGACTAGGCATCATAGTTTTTTGGAGCCAGCACTTCGGTATCCACAGGGAGTAATTTGTCTGCTTTCCGCTTTGAGTTTTCATCGGCTTACAACTCAACAACCATCAGAAATTTGGTTTGCGATCGCAAATAAAGCGCATCCACCAAAAGTAATTGAAGTAAGCTTGAAAATAATTTATATGTCAGAAAGTTTACTTCAAGAAGGAGTTGAGACTCATATTATTGAGGGAATACCCATTCGTGTCTTTTCTCCTGCTAAGACTATTGTTGACTGTTTTAAATTTCGCAGCAAAGTGGGGCAAGATATTGCGATCGAGGCTCTTAAAGAATGTCGAGAACAGCAACGTTGTTCTATCCAAGAACTCTGGCACTTTGCCAAAATTTGTCGTGTGGGCAGTGTGATGCGTCCATATCTTGAGCTATTGGCATGACGAAAAAAGCTGTAAAAAATATAGGAGCCTCTATTCGCGATCGTTTACGAAACGAAGCGAAGCGTCTAGGAAATGACTTTAATCTAATTCTTGAACGGTATGCCTTAGAGCGTGTTTTATACAGGCTAAGTTGTTCTGAATATAAATCACGGTTTATTCTCAAAGGTGGAATGCTTTTATCTATTTGGGCAACAGATTCCTATCGGTCAACAAGAGATGCAGATTTCTTATCCTATGGTGATAGTGAACCTACGAGTTTAGCTGAGATTTTCCGTAAGATTTGTCAGATCGATGTCGAACAGCATGATGGACTTACGTTTGACCTTAGTGGCGAAATTCATTCCAAAATTAAAGAAGATCAAGAGTATGAGGGAATAAGGCTAAAATTTAAGGCTTTTCTTGACAGCATTGAGATTGGTCTCCAATTCGATATTGGGTTTGGAGATCATGTGACCCCAGAACCAGAGATTATAGAATACCCTGTACTTTTGGATTTACCAAAACCTATTTTGTTTGTCTATCCTAAGGAAACTGTTGTGGCAGAAAAGTTCTTGCTGTAAATAATTTGTTGATGGCTAAACAGGTTGAGAAGGGAAATAAAGA
>JBAXTW010000282.1:0-2891 GCA_037129985.1 Pseudanabaena sp. ELA645
GTTATTGTTATGTATACCTTTCAGCTTTTACACAATTTACTTTACACTCTCCATTGGAATCATCTTTGCTTCCCTTCTCAACCTATTTAGCCATCAACAAATTATTTACAGCAAGAATTTTTTTGTTGATTTTGTTGTTAAGCAACCATGCTTACTGTTTTTGGTTCTGGTAATTCATCACCAGATAATTCGTACGCTATAATCAGCGATTCTAAAGCCTCAATTCCATTATTTAAAGCTTCACTGTATGTATCGCCATGCGATCGCCATTTTTGATTAGGAAAATCAGGAAATCCAACCAAAAAGCAATCATCCTCATCTGACCATTGAATAATCATTTGATATTTAGGCTGATATTTTAGTTTATTCATCTTTTTGGTTTCTCCTTACTTCCTTTAACGCATCTTGTACAGCTTTTTCTAAATAGCGCTTTGCATCATCTCCATCTTTGCCCGATATCGTCAGTTTACCACTATACAAAGGGTGTATCCAGTTGGTATGACTACCCTTTCCTGTCAGTTCGGTAAACCCTTGCTGTCGTAAAGTCTGTTTTAGCTCTCGTATTTTTTTAGGCATTGTTATCTTTTATAGTATTTATCCAAAATTGTGTGACTGAGTTCGGCAGGGGTTTGTGTGAATGCCATCTGAATTAAGCCTGCACTTTCCGATAAGGAGATCGCATTACACCACCTTGCTACTTGCTCGATCGCATCACAAAGCGCACTCTCAGACAGTTTAAACACCATCCCTGGACTGCCTTCATCAAATAACAATCGTGATAAGGAAATTGTTCTCTGACCACTACTAAGGGATTCAGCAAAATCTAGACAAGCCGCGACTACAATTTCGGCATGGAGACTTGGTTTAGATCCAATCCGAAACGAGTAATGCAAAGAGTCACCTGCCCTTTGAATCAAGCCTAATTCTGCAAAAGGACAATCCAAATTGTCTTCGTTCAGACTAATGTCATCGCCCTGTCTAACGTACATTCTCAATAAACAAGTAGCATCTTTTTTTAGTGAGGCTTCAACAGTTCGATTTCCCAAAGCATCTCGATACTTTACTAATGCTAATTTCAAATCCTCAGACGTAAATTCAGCTTGACGTAAAGCATTAAAGGCAGCATACCAAGCCGTGGCTCTACATGGTTGCTTTAACAAATGCCAATGCAACAACCACAACGAGGCAGGATCTTCTAAAAAAGGATCATAACCATCATCACCCAGTAACATCCTCCCAAATTGTGATGGTTGACAATCGCGATCGTCCTCAATCAGCTTAAACGCCCCACACCAATAGCGAATTGCCTTCGCCATGTTTTTGCCTACCCCTAGCTGAATGTGAGCATCTTCTTCTAGGAAAATCCCCGAATTTTCGCTGACTGCCTGAAATCCTTTTTTTAACCAGCTATACCGAGGATAAAACGTTTCATGCCGAGCAAAAATTAATTCCGAGCCGCTAGAAATATTACTGTTGATAGTCTGAACCATATTTACTCTTTAATTTGCTTGGCAAGCTTAACCCATAAACTAAGTTAACTGCTTCTACAGGCAAACCATTATAAGGTATAGGATAGACTTAAGTTTTAACAGTAATTTCTATGTCAGCCCGCGATCTATTTCATGACATTGTTAAAAATGCCTTACAAAAAGACGGCTGGACGATCACCCATGATCCTTATCCATTGCCAACAGGCAGTTTTGATCTAGCGATCGACCTCGGCGCTGAAAAAGTAATTGCCGCCTACCGAGGAGAACAGAGAATTGCCATTGAAATCAAAAGTTTTTTAGGTCCCTCCAAAATTTCTCAATTTTATGGAGCTTTAGGGCAATTTATCGCCTATCGTACAGCCTTGCATACCCAAGATGCAGCCCGTATTCTTTATCTTGCCGTCCCTGATGACATTTATGATCGCTTCTTCTTAACACCGTTTGTACAAGAACTAGTTACCCAAAATCAACTTTATTTACTCACATACTCAATCAAATCTGAGAGCTTAGAAAAATGGATACCATTACCCAATATCGTCAGCAAATAAAAACTGTCTTAGAAAATCACGCTCGCCATGTTTGGGATGAGCGCATTCAAGCTCAAATAATTATTGATCCAGAACGGGATCATTATCAGCTTGTTTATGTCGGTTGGCGCGATTCTAAGCGTTGCTATGGTGTAATTTTGCATCTTGATATCATTGATGGCAAAATTTGGATTCAACAAGATGGAACTGAAATCGGCACAGCCAATGAACTAGTTGAATTGGGTGTTTCCAAGCAAGACATCGTACTAGGCTTTGATCCACCTAACCTTCGGCACTATACGGATTTTGCTATAAATTGAATTAGTAGGCTTAGTCTGGATAGTCACTGATCAACTTTATGGTTATAAAAATGTTAACGGCGATTTTGTAATCTTTGAATTACTCTGTCTGTATTAATAGCAACTTGTAAAGTGGCATCAAGAAAATGACCATATTCACTTGCTTTATCTTTGACTTTCAAAGATTCTAAAATATCTAAGCTGTTAACAAAAATAGTAGGATTTTGTTTCATAAATCCTTTGTTATCCCAAAGTATTTTCTCCGTTCTTAAAGCACGAATTAAATCTAAGCGAGTAAATTGTAGAGCTTCTATTACCTTGTCTCTGTCAGTAATAGTTGTTTTGATCTGATTGACTGACTCTAGTTGATCGTTAATATCAATCGCTTTAATTAGCTGATTATATTTCTTGATTTCTTTGAGGATTCCTTTTAAGGATTTATAACGAGTTAGTTTAAACCAGATAGCTTCAATAATACATTTAACTAAAGTTATAAAAAAATAAGGGATTGTAAAAAACAAAAGGCTCTTCTGGGTTTGAGGGGATTAATGTATAATGAGTTACGAATATAGCTG
>JBAXTW010000283.1:0-2867 GCA_037129985.1 Pseudanabaena sp. ELA645
TTCAGTTACTTATATCTGTATTATTTGCTGCTTTTTGAATTTGGAATTGCTGCTTTATCATAGGCTTTTGCTCCTGCGTCCCGAAAAGAGTTAAAGTAATGCGTTGGAAGATTTTGTTGAGCAAAGTAGCCGCCAGCAAACAATAGAAATGAAATCAAAAAAGTTACTTCACTTTGAAACTTTGGTGGAATACCCAGCTTAGCCATTCCATCCTGTAGCTTCTTCTGCCCTTCCCCACCCTGCATACTTGACAGCACCAAAGCAATCATACCGCCAGGGCCTAGTAAACCGACTGATTCAAATATGCTTATTCCTCCAGCAAAAACTAGGGGAATAATTTTTGATGCGAAGGATACCATACCCGTAAGACAAATAGCCGTTAACAGGTTAAACAACCAATCTAGTTGATCCCAAGCCTGTTTTTTGGGGATCGGTTGAATAGCCTCAAAAAACCACCACCAATTAGTTTCAGGTGGATGCAGAACTTTACGCCACATTGGTAGATGTAGTCCTGTCGCGATCGCTTGGTCTTGTCTTCTCAACTGTTCATCTAGAGCAGAAAGTTTAATTAGAAATTGTACCGATCTTTCTTCTTGATTATTTAAGACTTTTTGCAGTGAATCTCTGGCGAGGAGTAGCGGCAAAATCACTTCATGGGCTGGAGACTCGTTAGCTTGTAATTCCGAAAGTGCGATCGCATATTTCTCCAATTTGCCATCAAACTCAACCTCAAAGTTTGTCGGTTGATTATCGTTGCTGGGATTGGTGACATCTTGTGACACCAAATCTGATGCTGTTTCAGTCTCAAGAGATACAATAATTTCGCTCATATTGGATTGGCGTTGTCAAGGATAATTAATTCAATTCGACAAGTTGCTACTTGTCTATTATTGTCTAATACTTTTAGCGATCGCGGTCAATCAAGTTTAATTAAAAATCGCTTTTGAATCTATTTGTCTACCGACTTCAGGATTCATCCTCAAAATCACTTTATACTCATTAAAGGTTTCTGGCTTAGTAAACTCAATACAAATACTCCACTGTTTAGCCGCTAAAATAGTTTTACCTTGCATTACTCGGTGTCTCACTTTCTAATAAATTAGCAAGTAATGCTTCATACTCCTCAATTTTTGCCGCAAATTCAATATCGATTCCAGTCCAGTTTTTGCTGACTTTTTCAGGCTGATGCACAAGTACAGTCGCACTTTCTAAATTTTCATCTGCTTGATGATCAACAGGCAAGTTAATATCGCTCATATTTGGCAAACATGATTAAAGGTCATTCAGGTTTTAAGTTGTTCAACAATAAATCGAGTTACTGATCTCTGGGAGCGCGATATTGATCCCCAAGTCGATCGCACTAAAAATCGCCCCCTCGCTGAGCGATCGCTAAATACTTCAACACTCAAAGGGTAATGATACAAAAGTGAAATCTAAAACAAATTGTAAATGACCGAGAAATAAATTCCATTTTCTTGCCAAGTTTTACGGCTATTAGATACATTCATAAGCGGAATTCCATAATTTAACAGAGCCGTCATCCGATTGCCCATCTGCCAACGTAATCCTAAACCTGTACCAACCAATAGATTTTGAGATGGATTCGCTTCGCCTGAACTTGTCCAAACCATTGCTGAATCAATAAATGGCGCGATTTGCAAAAGTCCTTCTATTTCAGGAACTCGCAAAACAGGAATTCTCAACTCTGCGGATAGGGCGGCTCCATTATCACCGAGTAATAAATCTTGACGATAGCCACGCAGCGTATCTTGCCCACCAAAACCAATTTGTTGCAGTGGTACAAGAGGGCGATCGCTTAGTTGCAGATCCCCACGGAATAACAAGAGCGTATTCGCCGCTAGCAAATTGACATATTGAGCCTGTCCTCGAAAAGAGACAAATCTACTATCAGGGAAACTAGAGTTAATAGTAGAACCAATTACACCGCCCAGCCCAATATTTAATTGCGTGCGAAAAGCCAAAACTGATTGACTCGATCGCTGTGTGTAATCTTGAAAGAGACTCAGCACCGAAATTTTGGTAATACCATTGCTGTCAGCACCTGCGGATAGTGGAAAAGGAATTTTCAGGAGTGTGGATAGACTTTCACGATAGGAAGCGATCGCGCCAAATGCTAGCTCTTGGCTGGGGTTTTGTAGAACTGGTTGACGGAAAGTAAGATCGTAGTTAGTAGAATTAGAATAAATGTCAAGGACATTAAAGGGCGCTTCGATCACATTGCTGTTGCTATTACTGAAAGCTAAGGAAACAGTGCCATTATAGGGATTGATTGGTAATGTGTAGTTAATATCGTAGGCATTACTTCCATCGGAATTGCTATAGCCCATCGTTAAGGAATCGCCCCAACCCGTGAGATTTGCTTCGCTAGCCTGAATCCGACGACGGAAAGAACCAACACTAGGGGCGCGGTTATTATCTATCCCTAGTTGGGCGTTAAAGGTGTCTGCTTCTTTTACTTTCAATTCGAGAATGTTTTTGCCGACTCGTTCGCTTGCCGAGAGTTCCGCCGAGAGATTGGCAATTAAGGGATTAAGTTGTAGAACTTGTAAAGCTTCGATTAGACGATCTCGGTTAAGTGGAGCACCTGAGGCAATACCAATTCGTGATCGGATATATTCAGGGTTAAGTCGATTAGTTCCTATGACTTTAATTTCTTCTAATCCACCTTCGATAACTTGGATTTTGACAATCCCCGATTGTAGATTTTGGGGTGGAATATAAGCACCAGAAGTGATATAGCCATTACGAACATAGAGATCGGTAATCGTGGAACGAGCTTGAAGTAGTTCGGAAGGGTGCGACCTTGACTTAATACGAAGATTATAGTATAATGAAGGAATAAAGAA
>JBAXTW010000284.1:0-2857 GCA_037129985.1 Pseudanabaena sp. ELA645
ATCTACTTCTTGTTATACCCTACTTTTCCATCAACGAATTATTTACAGCAAGAAAGGATTTGAAATTGCAAATCGTCGAAACTTGGCTAGGTTTACTATTGGGTGATTTCAAACTTGAGCAACGAGGACGCTTTTATGATTCAAGGGAGATTTGGATTAGCTAGAATGTATTTCTTCTAATTTCTTGGATTTGCGTTGGGCTTTCACGCACTTAATCGTCTCTGGGTCAGCGTCTTTGATCCAGACAAGACGATGCCCTTGAAGTTCCGCACAGTACTCTTTTAATTTTTGTTGCCATCCTTGCCAGAGTGAGATGTCCCTCATATTTTCTAGCAATCCCCAACTTTCTTCTTGTTTGGTTAATTTGGCAAATTTTTCATACTGTGGATAGTCGGGAAGGATATAAGCATCTTTGCAATGAAGTACGGGAGAATTATCGGAGTTGTGATAGTCACGATAACGAACCTGTAAATCTCTCAGATCAATTTGCATTGAGGCTTGCATCTTTGGATGAGGATCTCGATCAAAGTCGGGATAAAAAAGATAGCTGATTTTTGGTTTGTGCAGATGGAATTTAATTAAAGTAGCCCCATCCATTCTACCAATGGTTCGGCTGGCACATCCTTCATAGAGTCTGAGCATAGTATCAAGATGTTCTAATGCCGAAATATGAACATAGAGGGCTTGGTCATCCAGTCTACCAATTCTGCTGTTTCGACAACAGGTAGCGATGAATCCTTCCCTACCTAAATTAAATAACATCAGGTCAGCAGTAGTACTTGCCCCTTGATAAGAGCCAAATAGAGATTTGATATCGGTTTGGTATTGCGTTGAAAGTTGGCTTAATTTGAGTCGTTTGTAGGGATTATCAAAATTGCTGAGGGCAAGGAATACCAAAATATCTTGGCGGCGCTTATCGGCGATCGCATCCCATTCATCTTGATTTGTGGCACTGACAATCAAGTTAAAGGCGCGGCGTACTGTTCCAAATTCTGTTAGCAACGGCTCAAAGTTTGGCAATTCTTCGCCAATGGGTAATCTGCCTCGCTCTGTAAAGAAATCCATAAGGGGATTGAGTAATTCGCGATAGTCTTCAAAGCGTTTGGAGACAAGTCGGATTCTGGGTGTGGTGGCTCTCGAACGAAACCGTGATGCTCTGAAGCTTTGCGCTTGCATTTCGTCACGAAATACAAAATAAATGCCGAGAGCGACAGGCACAGAATCTACGCCTAACACTTGATCGATATAGAGTTTGAGTTCTTCTTGTTCGTAATACTTCTGGAAAGTGTTACGACTACTCACCACGCCATCACTGTAGGCGATTTGTCCTTTGCCCACATCACCAATTAAAACTTGTGCGGCGACAATTAAAACTTTTTGGGTTAATTCCCATGCTTTGATGAGGGCTTCTCGTCTTTCGATCTGTGATTCGATGACGTTGATGATATAGCCGAGGTTGACGATTTCGGCACTGGTACGATCGCTTTGTGTTCGATAGTATGGGTCCCAACCATTGCTGGTAAAGCCGCGCTCGCTAATTCTTTTGATATCTTCGCCATGACCACAGCCATAGTCAAAAAAGGTTGAGCTTTCTGTAAATAGTCCTGCTTCTAAGGCAAGTCGAACGGGTTTAGATAGATCGGGGCGATGAATTGCGGCTTTATGTCGATCAATTTTGATATCTTCTTTTAGACACTCAACCCCAGCCTCTCTCCCAGAGGACGAGGGGAGCAAAATGACTTGATGATCTTTCAGCTCAACATTGTATTCATGTAAACGTTGTTCCCATCCTTTACGAGTGCCGATGGTTCGAGTCTCATGAAATAGCCCGATCGCTTCTTCTTGTTTGGTTAGTTGAGCAAATAGTTGATAGTGGGGATAGTCAGAATTTACAAAGGTTTCTTTGCGATGGAGGATGGGCGGATTGAGAGAGTTGTAATAGTCTCGTTGCTGGACTGTTTGGGCTTTTAGGTCAACTTGAATACTTTGATGCAATGCGGGATGTGGGTCGTTATCGAATTCTGGATAGAACAGGTAGGAGATTTTGGGTTGTTCGTAGTTGAATTTGATAATGGTGAATTGGACAAATTTTGGTAGTAATAATCTGGCTTGGCGATCGCATTCTTGTAATTGTGGAGATAAAAAAGCGATCGCCGAGATATGGACATACAGCGCATTGGGTAACTTTTTGCCAATATTGCTTTGTTGGCATAGGGTAACGATTTGCTTATGTTCATGATCTATAATCATTTCAGTGAAAAATAATCCAGTATATGCAAACAGCATACATTTTGGGCAAATATTTAACACTTAATAATTTTTGTACTTGCATAGGAATTTAAAGAAATTAATCTAAAAATACTATCACTTATTCGCAAGCAAATACTTAGATAATCATGATTAAAGTTGAAATCAGAGGAATAATAAAGTGAGATTAGATTTATCTAAGTTAATTATTCAAGATCAAGATTTAGCTGATTCAAGTCGATTAGATGTTACTTTCTTTAAAAATAGTGGCATAACAAGATTTTGGGCTTGGACTAGCAAAGATACAAAATCTGCTTTCAACTCTATACCAGACATCTCAATCCCTAAACCATGGTATAACATTTACGAAATAGTAACTGTTATTGGCGCTATATCAAATTTGATATCTTTATTTTGCCTTTATTTAAATGAAAGAAAGCAATTAAATGAATTAGGTGCAATTATAGCTTTGATAGCTGTGATAGGTTCCACAGGGATGTTACCAGTTATGATTTTGACGACATTCATATCCATAATGATGATTGGGATATTTTTGTTTGGCTCTTCTGGGTTTGAGGGGATAAGCAAAACTAATGGGAAAGGCAGGCTA
>JBAXTW010000285.1:0-2798 GCA_037129985.1 Pseudanabaena sp. ELA645
TATCTAAATGCGTATCTTGTCGCTTAATTAGGATTTCTTTAGCTTGATTGATTAAATCTACTGTTATGGGAATCGTTACATCTTTAGTGATATATTCGACAATCTCTTTTGCTAAAGCATTAACTAACCAAGGCTGACCATCAGTCAGATAAAAAGCGCGTTCAATTGCTTCGGGTGTAAAAATTTGCCCTGTGGCTTCGGTGTGCTGTTGATAAAGATTCTGCACATCATGGAAACTAAAATTGCCTAAAGTAATAGAACGAACTTTGATATTAAATGGACTCGATGTATTGAGTCGTTGACTGCCGCCAGATGCAACTTTATAATCTCGCACATCGCGCATTCCAATTAGACCTAAAGAATGGGGGAAACCCTGTGGTCGATTGGGGTAGCCCGATCGCAGTTGTCTCAACACCGAGATCAATGTTTCATCGCTCAAGGCATCAATTTCATCAAGAAATACGACCAGCGGACGTGATGATTTCTTTGCCCAAGTACTTAAGGCTGAGCCAATTTGACGACCCGATTCTCCTTTTTCCCATACAGGCGGTTGTAGTTCAGGAGGCAAACGAAATTCAATGGAATCTTCCCATTCATTCAAAATTGCACGTTCAGCAAGATTAGGATCGTGGGAAAAGACGGCTCCCACCTCAAGGGAGAGCATCACGGCTGTATAGGCTCCACTGGCGGTTAGCTCCTGTGCAAGGGTTAACATCGCTGTAGTTTTACCGACCTGTCGCGGGGCATGGATGACAAAATAATTTTGCTGGGCGATTAGTTGCGTTAGTTCGGGTATCCGCTCGGTAGACGACAACATATAGTGGATGTCAGATTTGCAAGGACCTGCTGTGTTAAACCATTTGGGCATATTTTTTGGGCATATTAACTTTGCTTCGGCATCTTCAGATGGAGCTAACTATGAGAAACTTTCATGCTTTAGAACGCTGATGCTGACCGCGCAACTGTCCACAAGCAGCATCCGCTTCTAGCCCTCTAGTCCGCCGTACACTCACGGCAATTTTATGATCTTCCAATACCTGTACAAAGGTTTGAATCGCCCTTTCTGTCGGACGCTTATAGTCAGCATCACTGACTGTATTGTAGGGAATTAAATTAACATGACTTTGAAAGCCGCGAATCAAATGCGCTAGTTCTTGGGCTTGTTCAGCAGCATCATTCACCCCAGCGAGCAGAGTATATTCAAAGCTAATCCTCCGTCCCGTAATTTCTACATACTCACGGCAATCATCCATTAAAGCAATCAGTGGATAGCGATCGGCGGAAGGAATTACTTGGGCGCGAACTTCTTGAGTTGGAGCATGGAGGCTGACGGCAAGGGTAACTTGTAAATGCTCTTGAGCAAACCTTGGTATTTGATTGGGAATCCCAACAGTGGAAACGGTAATATTTCTCTGACCGATACCGATATCTTTGTTGATGACCGCGATCGCCCCAACCAGATTTTCATAATTGAGCAATGGCTCACCCATGCCCATAAATACGATATGGCTGACGCGCTGTTGCATTACTTCTTGGACAGTCAGCACTTGATCGATAATTTCGTGTTTTGCCAAATTACGACGAAATCCGCCCTTACCTGTGGCGCAAAAGTCACAAGCCATCGGACAGCCAACTTGAGTCGAGACACAGACAGTCAAACGCTTACTGGTGGGAATGCCGACAGTTTCAACTATTTCGCCATCAGCAAGTTTGAGGAGAAATTTCTCAGTGCCATCGCGGGTTTGTTTGTGGAGATCAACCTGCGATCGCCCAATTTCTACGGTCGGATTTTGAGCAAACTCTTCGCGCCAAGCCTTCGGAAAAACCGTAATATCTTCTAAGCTTCTCGCCCCTCTCGCATAGAGCCATTCGTGAAGCTGTTTGCCACGATAGCTAGGTTGTCCTTGCGAAACCACCCATTGCGTAAGCTCGGATTGCGATCTCCCCAAAAGTGGTAGGAGTTTTGTCGAGGTGGAGGGCATTGTGGTGACAGTCATGGCAGATTGGGGCGACCCTAGCAAAAATTGAATTTACTATCATCTTAATTGATAAATCAACGATACAGTTACAGTTTATTGATGTTTCAAGTAGTATAAAGAGCATTTTAAAAGTGCCGCTTCGCGGCACTTTCAAAATCTTCTCTGAGTTTGGTTTTGGCGCAAAGCGCTGTAAGTAGTACAGAAACAATATTTAACATGACTCAACAAATTGCTTTTTTAGGATTAGGTGTGATGGGCGCGTCTATGGCGGCAAACTTAGTTAAGCGGGGTTATTCGGTGCTAGGTTGGAATCGCACCAAAGAACGCCCCACGATCGCCACATTCACCAGTGCAGGTGGTGTATTGGCGGAAACTTTGCAGGAAGCAGTGAGCAAGGCTGATATTGTGTTTTCCTGTTTAGGTGATGTACCAGATGTCAAAGAAGTATTAATCGGCGATCAAGGCGCAATCAATTTTGCGAAAGCAAATACCTTATTTATTGATGCCAGCACAATTGGTCGTGATGCAGCCCAAGAAGTTGGTGAAACCTTAATTAATCAGGGATTACGCTTTATGGATGCCCCCATATCAGGTGGTGACGTGGGCGCACGCAATGGTACTTTAACTTTTATGATCGGCGGCGCGGCGGCGAGTTTACAGGAATGTTTGCCATTATTTGAAGCGATGGGGCGCAATATCAAACATTGTGGCGCGATCGGTAGCGGTCAAGCCGTGAAGCTATGCAATCAAACCCTTGTTTCCGTCTATACTTACCGTTCGCTGATTTTCTTAATGCAAATGACATTCATTAATTTGCAC
>JBAXTW010000286.1:0-2738 GCA_037129985.1 Pseudanabaena sp. ELA645
AATTTTATACTGCTATTATGTATTGCTTGTTACCAGTTTGAATTTGGAATTGCTGTGGTGAGATGTTAGCGATCGATGAGATTTTTGAGCGTGGGTTAGATTTGGCGATCGCAAAACAAACTTGAAAGGCGATCGCTATTTAGATTTTGAAGATCTGAGGCGCTCTTTTGCTGAGTCATAAGCGGGATCGTGTTCGTCAAAGCTAATAATCCGAACTGTTTTTGGGAAAGGAGAATCAACAACTCTATAAACCAATCGATATGCACTATCATCCCAATCAACTTCTAGCGCTCGGTAATTTGCCAAATCCCCTTTTAATGCATGGCTTGGGAAATACTGGCTTGTATGTAGTGGATTTGTGGATAGCAGTTGCTTGAGACTCGGATACAGCGCTTGTAACTGTATTGGCAGTTTTTGGATATCCTGTTGAATTACCAGTTGATTCTCCTGAATTGCGTATAGAGATTTTGCTTTGCGACTTTTGCTTTTGCCCACTAACTTTAAAAATATTGATTTGTTCTTGCAACATATTCAGATCAATTTCTTCTCCCCTTTCAATAGTTGTGACCCACTGAGAATCATCAGCTTCTAGAGGTAATCGTTGTATTGCTTTACCTTCAGCCGAATGGGGATTGAGTTTTGCTAATGATGAATCTGTGACTGTTTTCATATCCATAACATTATCGCTTACACAATTATTCTATCAAAGCGATCGCATCAAAGCCACTAAGGATCATAAGTTTATGACTACTGATGGTGAGATGTTAGCGATCTCTTAACGTTAGGCGACAAACCCTTCAACCAAATCATCACGCACCCAGTCTCGTTACTTAATTGATGTGTTTTTGGCGATCGCTAAATAACTTAGCCTTATCTTTGCGTAACCCATGCCCAATATAAAATTTTAGCAACGCATCTATCGACATATCTCGACTTGCAGCAACCTCCTCAAGCCACACCAGCAATAACCTGTCCAATATCTTGAGGAGTCGCACCAGTTGCCAACATTGCCCTAATCAATAACTCAATAGAAACAGAAGCATCACCATTTTCAGCTTTAGCGATCCGAGGCTGACTAGAACTCATCTTAGAAGCAAGTTCACTTTGAGTCATCAACTTTAATCGCCTCTCCTTCAAGCTTTGACTAAGAGCCAACTTAATCTCTACCAAGACAGACTCTTCAGGCGTTAATTCCAAAAAATCTGAAACAGATCCAACCTTCCAGCCTTTCGACTCCAAACGCGCTCTTTTATCTAAATCCATCGCATTAATCCTGCTAGTCAGCATCGTATTTACTAAGGCGTTTCTTGCAAACCTCAATCACATTCTTGGGAGTTGTTCTCGTTGATTTGTAAAAAACCTCCACAATTACAATTGCATCATCATCAATTCGATAAATGATTCTCCAGTTCTTATCAGCATCTCGAATGCGTAACTCATAACACCCTTCTCCGATACTTGGCATAGGACGAGAATGTGGTAATCCAAGAGATACCGCTTGCTGTAATTGCCTGAGTAAAACTCCTGTTTCTACCCGCATTTCTTGACTGAAAGGCGGAGTCTTAACTTCACCATGCAGCCAAACTAAAGGTTTACTTTGCTTGCCCATATTTCTTTATATCACATTTGATATATTAACATGGATTAGCCTGTTCAAAATTTTGATTGCCTCTGCATATCGCAATTCGCCGCCCCTTGCAGAAATAACTGCTCATATTTGCGATCGCTCAACGGAACAAGAGGCAGCGATCCCTCCGACTTACCACCAAACAAACCCTTAAAACAACTCATCACGCACCCAGCCTCACAACTTAATTAATGTGTTTTTGGCGATCGCTAAATAACTTAGCCTTATCTTCGCGTAACCCATTCCCAATATAAAACTTTAGCAACGCATCTATCGACATATCTCGACTTGCCGCAACCTCCTCAAGCGATCGCCGAAAGTCTCTTACTGAAATCCCTTTAATCATAATGACCACCGATCGCAAATATATAAACGTACTTATCATCGAATTTATAGACGAGTCGATCTTTTTGAGAAATTCGCCTCGACCATAAACCAGACAGATTATGCTTTAATGGTTCTGGTTTTCCGATTCCCTTAGCAGGATCGTCCCGCAGTAACTCTTTGATGATTTTACAAAGATTTTTGTGAAGGTTCTTATCTTTCTGTCTGAGTTCCTCATAAGCCTCCCATGTATCACCCTCAAAGACTAAGTATCTCATCCATCTCTCCCTTACTTGGCTGATAACCTTGCCGTTGCTCATGGGTTTCCATAGAACGAGATATTTGTTTCATAAGGTCATCATTTTGTAAAACAAACAAAGTTTCGTGATGCTGTTCCCAATCTTCGGAACTAATTGCCGTAAAACTTGATTGTTTAGCAAACTGCCAAATCTGCATGAACTTAATCAGCGATGCTTCAGGCGCTTGCTCAATTTCGTGAATTAATTGCTCTTTGATCGTCATACATTTTCCTCCTTGCCTTTTAAGCATAGCTTATAAATTTTTAACCATTAGGCAATACCAGCTTTTTGGAATCAATATCTCTCTTTCATTAACAATCTCTTCTAAAAGACTAGGTTTAATCGCCCACAAAGAATACTCTTCCCAAGACATTTCTAAAAACTCATGCAACTCAAGATTGATATCTGAATCACTATCATGCCATTTATCAATATAATAGACTTGTCGGGAAACAAAAGAAAAGTATAGAAGCAACTTCACATTTATT
>JBAXTW010000287.1:0-2727 GCA_037129985.1 Pseudanabaena sp. ELA645
ATTAGCCTGCCTTTCCCATTAGTTTTGCTTATCCCCTCAAACCCAGAAGAGCCATCTGATGTAACTATATTTTTTGAGTATAGGTCATTTATTTAGTGAGCTACAGGTTGTAAATTTGACAGACAATTTTGGAAGATCATCGTAAGATTAATCCAAATTTCTGGGAATTACGGCTATGACCTCTACGGCGGAAAACTTTGCTGGTCAAAATTTGCGGGGGCTATCGCTACATCGTAGTATCTAGGCTGCTAAAATTTCTATACGATGTAAATACTCTGATATCTCATTATCAAGGTTTTGTAAATCCATATATTGCTTAAGAAAAATATTAATTATGGTTGGAGCATTAAGTCTTGGCTCAATTTGTTTTAAAAGACCGATTGCCTTAGCCCAATCATTTGTCTGTTTGGCATAATTTAGCAATACCGCGCCTTGATCAACATGATCTCTTTTACTATAAATTTGAGATATTCTTTTTAGATTGGGAAAGTCTAGCTGTTGATTCCACAGATAAGGATCGGTTTTACCAAATAAAAGCTCAACCGCAAAACGATTTGCTTGCTTTTCTTCGTCATCACGATCTTGTGTCTGTAGATTTTCATCTAATAATATTCCATCTTTGACATGACCAAGCACAATATGTCCTAGTTCGTGCGCCACGATGAACAAAAGCCAAGAAGAGAACTTTCTAGTGGAGCCAACGACGATAACTGGATGATCGCCAAAATTAGCTGCAATTCCATCAGGTTTACGAGTCCCTTCAGGAAATTTATCAAAGTGAATCACGGGCAGTCGATGATCCCAACAATAGTTTACTAAACTATATAAATCAACATTATGATGTGTATCAAGAATCTCTTGTCTAATTTGGGAAGGAGTATTTGGAATTGCAATGTATGGTTCTCTAATAGAGTTCCCAACTATTTCCGCAACTATAGAATTGAGATGCCCCGCAAGCTGAACTTGATCAGGCTCAGTAAGCTTATTTGTTTTAAATTTTTGATTGGAAATAGCAATAAATTCAAATGGTGTATCTAATCTCAAAATACTCTGAACATCTAAACGCAAAACCTTTGATAAAGCTCGTGCAAGCTGAATAAAATTAGTAGGCGTAACTTGTGTAATTGATTGCCACCAAGAAGGCATAATTATGTTGTCTACATAATCAGGGGGTAGTTTCTTTTCATCTAACTTAGCATAAAGTTTTTTGTTGATTAACTCAACAGCATCGGGTTCTTTAAAAGCCTTGTGTGCAGAAATATATTGATCGCGGCGAATCTTAACGATTTGAGGTGTAGATTTATTCTTTTCATCTTGATCAATAGATTCAAGGCTCTGCTCGAATTTAGCTATAATTTTAGAACCGTAGTTTCCTTTAGACTCCTCTTTGTTATCTTCAGCAAAGTAGCGAAATTCAAACTTATTAGAAATTTCCGCTTCAAACTCACTTCTTAAGCATTCTTCCGACCCCTTATCAATAACTGGTGCAGCAATAATGATATGTAATGGATTAATCTTTTCAATTAAATGAGTCAGGTTTGTTTTGAGAACGCAATCATCAGAAATAACAGATGTGGCAATGATGAGGTAATCTATGCGATCGCAAACAGGCTCCATATACTCTTCAACGATAGGAGCTACCATTAACTCCTTAATGCCACTAGGAGCAAAGCGATGATTCCAAAAACAAGCAAAACCTAAATTAGATATCTTTGCATCAATTACTTCAAGGATTCCTTTTGCCAAATAGTCAGCATCCTCAACAGTTGTAGCAATATAAACTTTTTTATATCCATTACCTATAAATTTACTATTTATAAGGCTTAGAATATTTTCACCTAATTTTCGACCTAATTGATGCATAGCGCGATCGCTACTCAAAGAGTTGTTTGCTGGATCGCTTAAATGCTCCAACAACTCTCCTACAGACCGATCTAAATATGTGCAATTAACCGTAGTCATAGGTGTACCCAACGTATAAATACCCTTATGTTAAGTATACGCACATATTCAATGGTTTGTCTTTAAGTTTAGATACAAAGCTGAATTTTAAACTGTAAAACCTAAGTTTTTATGGATAAAATTACTTGATTAGACAAAATATTTATGGAACTAGGTCAAAACAACCTCAACATCTTCCCAAGATGAAGGCTGCTTTTCTTTTACCCATTTTTCAAATTTTTTAAAACCTTCCGTCCCTAATGCGTGTCTATATTTACCCCTAGACAAACCTTCAGGATATTGTAAGTCTAGATACCCACCTACAATCTCAATAACAATACCAATATTTTCTAAAATTTCACGAACTTCTTGATCTATGTCTACATTTTCAGTATCAAATGTGCAAATGTATGTCGGTTCTTTAACGTTCAGCAAAACTTTCTGCATAATTTCAGTAACGCTTACTCCGACTGATGATTGATACCCTTTCCATGCAGCAAATATCTGAGCAGCAGCAACAACAAGCTTGTCCGTCTCAGGCTTGGCACACACTTTAGATATTGCATCTTTAAATTTAGGTTCAACATTAATTAACTTAGAAAGATTCTGGGCATAACGAAACCAACAAACCTGCGTGAAATCTTTTATTTCCTCGCGAATATTCTTGTTCCTATTTCTAAAGTTAGTTTCAGATGAAAGAACTAATACGATGTTAGAAGTTTTGCCCAGTAACTTACGGTTCGCTGATTTTTAGGGAGGGAGATCAGATTGTAAGAGAAGGCGAGT
>JBAXTW010000288.1:0-2726 GCA_037129985.1 Pseudanabaena sp. ELA645
TCGCCTTCTCTTACAATCTGATCACCCTCCCTAAAAATCAGCGAACCGTAAGTATATGGCTTTAGCATCCAGAAAAAAATTTATATAGAATGTGGTGGTAGTTGGGAAAAATTTTGTAATCGCGTAGCATGGAAGAGAAATGACAAATGGGTATCCTACCCCCAGCCATTTTTAAGCAATAAATTTATGAATGTAAAAGGACATTTCCCGATAATTGAGAAATGTGCACGTGCGAAAAGAGTATATGTAAAAACAAAGTATGCAAGAAAGGTTTTAGCAAAGAAGCAGCCTCTAAAGCAAACAATTCTTGTTTCGAGCAACCAAGCACTATTATTCTCGCATCAAGACTTGTAAGGTTAATCCCTAAGCATTTACATTAGTGTCATGGATTATTCGCCACAGCTTTTTCCTGCATGGCTGAGCAGTTGTTCGGTAAACTCCTTGATTACGGTTTCGGGCAACCAACTTGTTCCTAGCTTCACTCGGATGGTGTTGCGTAACAGCAGATTTAGCTCGTCTGGGGTCATGGAGTTGATATTGAGTCCTAATTTCACCGCGCAGCGCACTTTGATATCGACATCTTCAGCTTCGGGTAAACAGGGGACTGGCTGGTTGTCTCTGATAACTTGGTGGTAAATCTCTACGTTTAGCCAGTCAGGAACTCCCATTTGTTGCCATGCGATCACCTTGTTTAAACGTGCGACCACATTGCCACTGATGAATTCTTCGCGAGTAATCCAATCTTCTTTGGAAGCTGTTTGTAAGTCTTCTAATGGGGTGGTTCCGTTGTAGAACACTGCTCCTTCTAGTTCTGTAACGACGGTACTGATACTTTTGTCGAGCAGGTTCCCAATCCAGTCAAGATCAATAAAGCTCCGCGCATCTAAATGCTCTCCGCCATATAGTTTGGCGACGTTCAGTTCACCAAGAATGTTGCGGAATTTGATCGTTTTTGGACTCATGATTTTCCTCAATAAAAAAAGCGCCTCTTCCCTTGATTAGGTTGAGACGCTTTTTAATGTTTGTGTGGTAATTTTTCTGTCGAATCGCCGCTAGGCTACTTCTGGTTCAAGGAACCATTGATTAATCATGATTGGCTCTTGGTTAACGGTATGTTTACCTGATGGGGCTGTCTTGACCCAGCTAGGGTATTCATAATCCTTTTCAGTTGTTAGCTTTCGTTCCACTTCCGTTAATTTACGGAAAAGGAGAATATCTGCCACAACCGCCGTATTGGAGAACCGTTTAAAGGCGATATCGGGCAACCGTATGGCGGTGACTAATTCTAACTTCTCAGCTAGATGTCTCCTAAAACTTGTGCCTAACGAATCAAGGGTAAAACAACTGGAAATCAAACACAGTAAGCCATTCTCGCGGACTAAATCGGTGCATTTAGCAAAAAAATAGTTATGCACACTCAGATTTAGGTGGGCATATCGGGAATCAAACAGCTTGTAGTTGCCAAAGGGGACATTGCCGATCGCTAGGTCAAAGCTGCTATCGGATAGGCTGACTTTCTCAAAACCTTGAGCATAAATCTGAGCTTCTGGATAAAGCAATCTTGCGATTTGGGCAAAGGTGGGATCTAGCTCTACGCCTACCCATTGCGATCTGATTCTCATATTCTGAGGCTGGCAACCCATAAAAGATAAGGTATTGCAAGCAGGTTCAAGGATCGATCCACCTGTAAATCCAATTGCGGCGAGTAAATCCCACATGGCACGGATGACTTCAAAGCTGGTTTGGTATGCGGTGGCAGTGGCGGATTTGGCGGCTTGGATTTCGGCGGTGGTAAGCAGTTGGCAAAGTCTTTCATAGCATCGGTACTGCCATGTGTTTCCTTGATGGTTCGCTCCCACCCAGATATCGGTGAGGGTTCCCCATCCCGATGCTTTGGCTAGTTCTATTTGCTGGTCAGGTTCGCCAATTTGGATGGATTTTGATAGGGCGATCGCCTCTACTGTTGCTTCGGCTTTTATCCGTAAAGAACAATCAAAATGCTCTTCAATTTCTGGGGTAATTTCAAACATAGGATTTTGTGCCTTTGGCAAACTTTCAGTTATTATGCGTTTGTTCTTGAGAACGGGCGCTAGCCATCGGCACAAAAAAAGGCAAGACTTTAGCTGTCCTGCCTTTTGCTCGTATTAGCGAAAAAATCCCCTATTTAGCTTTACCTTGAGTTTTTAGCCAATCACTTAGGTCGGCGATCGTCTCTAAGTCAAATAATGCTTCGGCTAGATTTTCTAGCTGTTTTGCCGATAGTTTGTTTACCTTGCCCCGCAAACTTGGGCTAATCTGTCCAAACTTGCGATTGAGCAGCCGCAGCAGCATCGTAGCCTGTCCCTTTACCAGTCCGCGCTTCTCGCCTCGTAGCTCTCCTTCTTCTCTTGCCTCTTGATATACACGAGTCTGCTTTAAATCGCTGTATGTAAACATTGCCTCAATCTCCTGCCGACTAAGTTTCGGAAATTTATAGACCAACACCGTCTCTATTAATTCTAATACCTGCTCTTGAATTTCGGGATCATTTTCTTGCTCAATTTTCTCGCCCAATCGTCTAGCCATAGTTACGGCTTGACTTTCAGTAGACAAGATTAGCTGAATAATATTGATCGCAAAGGAGTCCGTCTCCCGATCTACCAAGTCTTCTAGGTAGACTCTTTGTATCCTTTGGCAGTTGAGCATCTCCTGCACATGGCTTCTTGGCTCTGGCTCATAGCTACGCC
>JBAXTW010000289.1:0-2718 GCA_037129985.1 Pseudanabaena sp. ELA645
ATAATGGAATTGGGATCGATGGAGTTAATGATAATGCGCCGATCTGGTTAGGTCGAGCGGTTGGTTCGGGTGAGTGGGCTAACTCGCTGACAGACTTTGTTAATCATAGTGTTGCGTCTGGTCATGATAATGCGGTGGTGAATCTGAGTATGGATTTGACTCAGGTTGATGCTAATGGGATTGTCACACCTCGCTATGAGTTTACGCCACAGGAACGGGCTGCCCTAGAGTTGGCGCGTCAAAACGGTGTCCTGATTGTGGTTGCTGCGGGTAATGATGGTGGGATAATGTCGGTTTTGGGTCAGGCTTCGCAGGAGTTTGACAATATTATTACGGTAGGTGCGGCGGATGGTTTGGGTCGGGCGGATTATTCTAACTATGGTTATGGTTTGGATATTCTTGCTGATGGCGGCACGATTGCTGATCCAATTCTCTCGACGGTGGGTGATGGTGTGGGTACGATGGCGGGTACTTCGGTGGCGACGGCTGAGGTGACAGGGGCGATTTCTCAAATCTGGGCGGCTAATCCTGATCTGAGCTATCGTCAGGTGATTGATATCGTTAAGCAGAGTGCGACCGATCTGGATACTGTGGGTTGGGATATGCAAACTGGGGCTGGGTTGTTGAATTTGGCTGGGGCGATCACATTGGCAACGGCGACTAAGGGTGAGGTTTATAATCCTTTAAGCTTTAGTATTCCTACTACTTGGGTGGGTGCTGGTTTGGTTACGCCTAAAGAACGGGCTGCTGAAAGTATCTACGGTAGTTTCGGTACTGCTTATTACCTAGGAAACTTAAATGATGGTTATACATCTCATACAGTTGTAGGCTATGTGGATGGCAGCGATCCTGAAGTTTATTATAAGTTCTATTTGAGTAGTAATAGTGACCTCAAGCTAGAGCTTACTAATTTGAGTGCGGATGCTGATGTAGAGTTGTATGACAGCAATCAAAATAGAATTGCCTATGGAGCGCAAAGTGGTACTAGCAATGAATCAATCAGCACTAGTTTGAATGCAGGTAATTATTTTGTTAGGGTTTATTCTTTTGGCGGGAATACTACTGGTTACGATCTAAGACTGACACCAACTTCAACATCTCCTGGTGAGTCTTTAGACAATACAGTTGGATACGACGGCGGTTCTACACATCAAACTTACATTAATACTTTTAACCGTAATGGCGGTTCTTCATCATTAGGATCGCCGACTAATAATGTCCATCGATGGGAAGGTGGCTATATCCAAGATTTTTCTGGCGGATATGACGCGAGAGGCGGCATTATGAAATCTAATGCTAACGATATGTCTTATTGGGTTGGGGGCGAATTTTGGACTAGATTTCTTGCTGCTGGTGATGCTCGTGTATTAGGATATCCGACCTCTGACAGCTATCAAATCACGAAAAGTAATGGAGATGTATATAAAAAGCAAGATTTTCAAAACGGTTCAATTGAATTTTTTGTGCGTTCAGGAACTGGAAATGGTGGAGGTAATGATCCTGTATATCCGCCGACTAATCCAACAGCAGTAACTATTAACGGCTATACAGTCGGTGGTAACTTCTATCCTGTTTTCCAAAATTATCAGGGTACGTTGGGCAATCCGATTAGTGGTGTTCAGTACAATTCTAATACTGGGGCTAGCTATCAGTTGTTTAGCAGTGGCTTTATTGTTAGCAGTGGTTATGGGACATTTCCGATCTATGGTGCGATCCGTGAGGCTTATCTCAAGGCGGGTGGTTTAAATGGATTTTTGGGTGCGCCAGCTACTCCTGAAGTTGGTCAAGGTAATGGTGTCATCATTCAAAGGTTTTATGGTGGCTACATTATTTGGAATGGAGTAAAAGCAACGGCATATCAATATGGCAGTGGACCAAACCCAAATTTGTCAAATGGAATTGGTACTGTAGTTTTAGTTGATGAAACAGGAGGTTTGCCATCCAAATTTTTTGGATCTAAAACCAGAAAACTATCAAAAGGCGCAATTTCTATTACAATCAAGGATAAAAATAGTCTGCGAGAAAGAGGGTTTAAACCCAGTGATATAAAAGCAATAGAAGGAGCGATTACTAACTGGCAAGCGATAATAACTAAAGATTATGATGACAATGCTCAACACAACTTTGAAATTGCGTTTTCTTTTTTAAAAAATCCTGATCCATCAGTTGGTTCAATCAATTGGAAAAATCAAGATGGTAAGTATTTTCTTGCCTATGCTGGTACAAATGATAGTGATACTGGGAGTAGAGAACCAGGTCATATAAACTTTAAAGCTGGGGTGCGTCTTACTATTCCACTTGTTATGCATGAAATTGGACATATTTTGGGTTTAAATCACACCTCAACTGGATTGATGAATTTCAATGCTAACACAATGACTTTAAGCGCACAGTCATATCAGGAACTCTCAGAACAAGGATATACATTTGATAAGAAATGGCTTCTCTAAGCAATCTTTGTAAAAGAAACTAAAGCATAATTGTTTATTCTAAACGGTTTGACAAATAGTTATCTCTTTTGGAAGTGAGTTTCCATTCCTTCCAAAAGAGTATAGAGCAATCAAAAATAGATGCTCACTTTGAGACAACTATTTTTGATTGAAGAGTGATCGCAAAACTGACTAAGTCTTTATAATCACTTCTTATTTTGTTAGTGTGATCGTTGTTTATGAAATGAGAGTGCGATCCCTTTTTTGTTGGGGCGATCCTTGTTTATGG
>JBAXTW010000029.1:0-41768 GCA_037129985.1 Pseudanabaena sp. ELA645
TTATTAGCCTGTCTTTCTCATTAGCTTTTCTTATCCCCTTAAACCCAGAAGAGCCATATCTTTTTCCTGTTGAATGATCGCTTCAGCGCGTTTTCGTTCGGAGATCTCTTTGATAATCCTTGCGTACATTTGATTAAAAGCTGACATCACATCTCCCAATTCATCCATCCGCAAAGTCAACATAGAATGAAACCGCAAATTCATTTGTTCTTGACTAATCGAATCAGCGACAAGTTCCAAATCTTCGCGCAGTTTTAAGATCGGTAAAATCACGATCGCCCCTAAGATCACCAATGTACTCGCGGTCACAAATATGGCAATAATCGCAACTAAGCCAATGATGCGCCAAACATAATCGATTAATTCTTGTTTAATAAATGCGACATTGTGACGCACGACCAGAACATAATCACTACCAAACTGACGACCATTCCAAGCTACATCGTATCGCCTTCCATCAGGACTACGAAAACGGGCGATCGCTTTGTCTTGAACATCTGCTGATTTTAATGTCGCAACTTCTCCCACTTGCAGGATGCTATTCCCTGATGCATCCTCGATCGCCCATCCAACTATGTTGCTATCCTGTTTGAGCAATTTTGCTAAATCTAGAATTTGCGGTTCAGATTTCATCGATTGTGCAGCTTGCAAGAAAAATCTCGCATGAATCACAGAGCCATTTTCGGCACGATCAAGTAATTCCTGCTCACGACGAAAATATGAAGGAACCAGAATAATGGCTTCGATCGCCACAATACTAATAAATATCCAAAAAGCAATTCGTCTTGATAATCTTGATTTAGCTAAGCTCAGCAGCGCTTGCGATCGCTCTTCCATGAGTTTTCCCTGCTACTGATATCATTCAACCTTACCACCGCAATCATAGTAACCGTCATAGTGCTTAAATAAATGTAAGAGCTTATTTTCTTGTAAACAGGCGCTAGACTACATACGTTAAATAGCTTTAGCAAAATATAGTCAAAATATAGTCAATAAATAGTGATCTCTAAATGAATAGCGATTTACAGAAGGGGCATTTGGTGAAGTGGAATGATGCTCGAGGTTTTGGATTTATCATGCCCAGTTCAGGCAAAGGTGAAATTTTCCTGCATATTAGTGAGGTTAGGACAACAGGTCGCCGCCCAATTTTGGGCGATGTCGTGTTTTACAAATTGGGAAAGGGGAAAAACGGTAAGATATGCGCTATTTCAGTGTCAATTCAAGGTGTTGTCTCAACATCTAAAATTTCGTCAAAAAACAAAGCTCAACCAACAAATTACAAGTCCAGTAAGAACATCTTCCCTAAACTAATCATTGGCTTCATTGGTGTTGGTTTAGGTATTGCGTCTGTAATTAGTCTTACTCAAAGCCAGTTTAGTCGATTATTTAATCTTCCTCTAAATCTTCCGTTTGTGCCTAAAGCCAGCAGCCTTGTCTCTACACCTAAAGCCAGCAGCCTTGTCTCTACACCTAAAGTTAATACGCCTATTTCTACACCTAAAGTTAATACGCCTATTTCTACACCTAAAGTTAATATGCCTGTTTCTGAGCCTAGAGTTAATACGCCTGTTTCTGAGCCTACAGCTACTATCCTCGCTTCTGAGCCTATAGCTACTATCCCCGTTCCTGAGCCTATAGCTACTAATGAACCAGTTGTTCCGCAGAACTGTAATATCAAAGGAAATATCTCAATCTCGACAGGAAATAGGCTATACCATGTCGCAGGTATGGAAGATTATGAAGGAACACTTATTCATCTAGACAAAGGGGAAAGATGGTTTTGCTCAGAATCAGAAGCGATCGCCGCAGGTTGGCGAAGAGCGCCAAGATAAACAAAAGGGGCGCAATGCGCCCCCTACAAACTATCTTAATGCTGAGTTTTTCGACTTTTCGACTTCGCGATCCTTTTTGCCACGGAAGATAAACCTAACGGGAGTACCTTCAAACCCAAGAGTCTTACGGAATTGATTTTCGATATAACGCTTGTAGTTATCGTTAAAGCGATGGGGATCATTAACGAAAAGAATCACCGTCGGAGGACTATCGGAAATTTGCGTACAGTAATAAACCTTACCCTGTTTACCACCACGACTAGTGGGCGGCGCGTGCCATGTCACCGCTTCGTTCAAAGCTTCATTCAAAATTGCGGTAGGAACACGGCGTTTATGTTGTTCGGCAGCAATGTCTACACGCTCTAGAATTTGCTCGACCCTCTGCCCTGTCACCGCACTTACAAAGATAATCGGCGCATATTCGACAAACATCAGACGGCTTTTCACCTCAGCGGTGTAGTCATAAATCGTATAGGAATCTTTTTCGATCGCATCCCATTTATTGACGACAATTACACAAGCTTTGCCTTCATCATTGATCCGTCCCGCCAGTTTTTGATCCTGATCGGTGACACCATCAAGGGCATCGATCACCAATAAAACCACATCAGAACGCCCGATCGCTTTGAAAGCACGGTTAATACTAAAAAACTCAATCCCATAATCAATATTCTTTTTGCGGCGCACACCCGCCGTATCAATCAAGCGATATTTTCTACCATCACGCTCAACCGACATATCGATCGCATCGCGGGTTGTACCAGAAATCGGACTGACAATACTGCGATTTTCACCGATAAAAGCATTCAGTAGGCTGGATTTGCCCACATTAGGACGACCAATAATCGCCACTTTAATTTCATCAGTTTCCTTAATGACATCTTCGGGTGCGGGTAAATGCTTGACTAATTCATCCAACAATTCTCCCGTACCATTGCCATGAATACCTGACATGGGGATCGGTTCGCCTAAGCCAAGATTCCAAAATTCAGCCGCTAACGAAAGTCCAAATTTAGAGCCTTCGCATTTATTTACCGCCAATAACACAGGAATATTTTGTCGTCGTAGCCAGCCGCCTAGTTGTTCATCAGCATCGGTGATCCCAGCCAATCCATCCACTACAAAAATTACTGCCGCCGACTCGCGAATGGCAATCTCCGCCTGTTCGCGAATCATCGGTAAAAATTCTGTCTCATCGTCAAAGACTAGTCCCCCCGTGTCCACGACTTGAAATTCATGTGCGCCCCAAAAACATTCGCGATATACGCGATCACGGGTAACGCCAGGTTGATCGAATACGATCGCATATTGTTCACCTGAGAGGCGATTTACAAGGGTAGATTTGCCCACATTGGGGCGACCGACAACGGCAACAATCGGTAGCGGCATGGCTTTACAGTTTTGGAATTCCGAACTCACTACTATAGCTTTAAGTTCGTGTGTTAGTCAAGCACAATTTCAAAATAACTCATTATCCTGTCGCTGAAGCCACCGTTACACCAGCGAATAATTCATCCATCTCCGTAGCCATTTGCTGTGTGTAGGGAGTGAGAGAATCTGATGCACCAAAAAGGTGTGCTTATCGATCATTTCGCCTCTTCAAAAGCATACAAAAACTCATGATCTGTAACATTTCCTCATATTCTGGTGAACGAACTAAGTTCCTGCTAGCGATCGCAGATCTGCATCCATAAAACTGCGATCGCCTAAAACCTTGAGCATGGGACCAAGTGCGCCAAACTGAACAATACTCAAGGATGCGGCGGGTACATCAATGCGATCGCGATATCGTCCCATATCGATTCCCAATAAACTACAGAGAATCACCCGAATTGTTGCCTTGTGCGAAACTACTAGCACGTTACCCGATGGGTACTGCTCTTGGATTTCGGCGATCGCTAAGGAAGCGCGACTTGCCAGTTGGACTGCGGTTTCGCCACCTGTTGGCGGATTCCATGCAGGTTCCGTTAACCAGCGTAGATAATCTTCGCTATAGTTCTCCTTCACAAACTCATTGGTTAAGCCTTCCCATGTGCCGTAGCGTAATTCTCGCAAGCCATTACGAAATTGCATTTCTAAGCCTAGCGCTTCACATAATGGTTTTGCAGTCGCGATCGTGCGTTTCATCGGACTCACAAACACAGCATTCCAAGCGATCGCTTGATGCGCCTCGGCAAAAGCTGCTGCCATTTTCTGCCCATTATCCGTTAGCTCAGGGTCAAGATCGCCGCAATAGCCACCAGTGCGACTATAGGCAGTTTCACCATGACGAAGCAGATATAATTTTAAGTTCATGATTTTTCTTTGTTAAGCTGATTTTTCCGAATTTGGACTTTTAACTAATTCTAACTGGGTTTCTAATAATTTCGCGATCGCATCATCAGTAAAGCTAACTTTATCTAATTGATATTCAAAACTATACCGAGAGATTGGCTAATTTGTTGCATTGTATACCCATCAATAATTCCAACCTGTTTGATTAGTCTTTGCTGAGACACAGATCGAACTTGAAATGCATCTGCTGTTGATGGTTTACTAAGTCTATTTTCTGAGTTTGGCTCAATCTTTACCATCCAAGGGATTTGTGCAAATGTATCGTTCCATCCCGTAATTGGTACAACTACTTTTAATCGCAAAATGCCGATTGCATCATTACTAACAATTACACAAGGACGAGTTTTACCAATTTCGTCGCCAATACTAGGATCAGCGCTATATAACCAGATTTGACCTCTAAGCATACTCTTGATACTCATAGAAATCTTCAGTGCTATTATCCACAAATTCAGTCAGGCTACTACCTTCTGCATAGAACGGGCGCATTATTTCAGCAGCCTCTCTTAAACTGAGCTTTTCCGTCTTATCTATGTCTTCACGCAATAACGTCAGGGTAAACTCGATTATTTCTAAGCGATCGCGGTTTGGCATTTGCTTGATCGCTTGTAAAATTTCAGACTTTTCAATAGTGATCATTGTGTTGATTGCCTAACTAAGCTGATTCTCCCAAATTTGGACTTTTAACAAATTCTAAAGAAATTTCCAATAATTCTGATATCGCATCATCAGTAAAACCAGCTTCGCGAAGTTTCTTGATTTTGGATATTTGCTTGTTTCTTTGAGTATCAGTTTCTTCTAATGGAATTTTATCCGATTGAGATTTAGGTTGGTTAGAATTAAAGTTCACGCAACTAATGACATTGCTATTAATATTACTTTGATCAAAAGACACATTTACATTTCGCTGTCTTTCTAAAACAGATTTGAGATTCACTTTACTGACTGGTTCTTCAAAAATATCCGATAGCATTTGTAGAAGTTCATATCCAACATCCTTAACATGACCTTCACTGCGATCAAAATTATCAGCAATATCAATATACTTTTGACCGTTCAAAGCCCCCTCAATCACCAGTCTTTGTAAATCATTAAGTCGTTTACCAGTTTTTGCAAACATACTTTCATCAACAAATTTCAACAACTCTTTGATATCCATATTCAGAACGGTTTAACCAAATACATCCCAATTATAACCGTCTTTCTCCGCTTTTTCCCGTCTCAGCAAAAACATTTTGTTGTTCCGCCTTTTTCCGCTTTAAAGCGTTGGCAATTTTATGTACCCTAGATTAAAAATCACAAGCAAAAACAGTGAGTGCTTATGTCTTATAACAGTGATAAAGCTAGAGCATGGGTAAATGCATACACAGTTGGCGGGACAGGTTTAGTGATTGCTGCTGTGGTTCCAGGTTCCACAACTGCGGCACTTGCAACCATTGAAGCTACAATGTGCTACCAAATTGGCAAGATTTATAGAGGAGATGACTACACTTGGGGAGAAGCTCTTGCCGCAGCAGGTGTTGTTGGTTTAGTATCGGTTACTGCAAAGCTAGTTGCATTAGAGGCGCTTAACTTTGTTCCTGGAGCAGGTTGGTTAGTCAAAGCACCAATAGCAGGCGCTGTTATAAAAGGATTAGGAGAAGCTGTAATTTCTCATTATGAAAAAACATAATGATGTATGTTCCATCTAATCTTGTTAAGGACTATCGCAAATTTATTAGGGTGCGTTAATCGAACAGGTAATCATCGAATAAATAAAGGGAAGAAATCCTGACAACTTCTTCCCTTTGTTGTTAATGTGGATAACGCCAGTTCACAATTTCAGGTTTATCGATGCCATGCTCGTAGGCATATTGACGACATTCGATTTGCTGATTGCGGAGAGATTCCTTCGCATGAGCGCCAATATTTTGCAACTTCGGCACACGGTCAATCACATCGATCGCTAGGCTAAAGCGATCAACTTGGTTACTAATCGCAAGTTCCAAAGGCGTATTGATATTACCCTTTTCTTTATAGCCGCGCACATGCATATTTTTATGATTAGTCCGGCGATAGGCAAGGCGGTGAATCAGCCAAGGATAACCGTGGAAGTTGAAAATGATTGGCTTATCAGTCGTAAAGAGCGAATCAAAATCGCGATCGCTTAAACCATGAGGATGCTCGGTGTCAGGCTGTAATTTGAACAGATCCACGACATTAATAAAGCGAATCTTCAATTCAGGGAAATGTTCCCAAAGTAGAGTTGTGGCGGCTAAAGCCTCAAGGGTGAGAATATCACCACAACCAACCATGACCACATCAGGTTCCACACCTTGATCGTTACTTGCCCAATCCCAAATGCCTAAGCCCTTGGTGCAATGGATGATCGCCTCATCCATATCCATGAATTGCAAGTGCATCTGCTTGTCGCAGACAATCACATTCACATAATCAGTGCTGCGTAGGCAATGATCAGCAACTGACAACAAACTATTCACATCGGGTGGCAAATAGATTCTAGTTACTTCGGCACTCTTGTTAACCACTACATCAAGGAATCCAGGATCTTGATGGGTAAAGCCATTATGATCTTGTCGCCAAACTGTGGAAGTAATCAACAAATTAAGCGAAGAGATCGGCGATCGCCAAGCAATCTTCTGGCTAATTTCCAACCATTTACAATGCTGATTGATCATCGAGTCAATCACATGCACAAAGGATTCATAGGTAGAGAAAAATCCATGCCGTCCCGTGAGTAAATAGCCCTCTAGCCAACCCTCTAAAGTATGTTCACTGAGGATTTCCATCACCCGCCCATCGGCAGCCAGTTCACCACCATCAGCATCTTCGGGAAGATATTCCGCAATCCAGAATTTTTTGCTGACTTCGTAAATCGCTTGCAATTTATTCGATGTGTTCTCATCGGGACCAAAGACACGGAAATTGTCCATGTTTTGACGCATCACATCGCGGAGAAATACACCCAAGGGTTTAGTGTTTTCCACTTCAACTTGAGCGTGATTATCGAGTTTTACGCCATACTGACGGAAATCAGGCATCCTTAATGCCTTACGCACTAAGCCGCCATTAGCGATCGGGTTCGCACTCATACGGCGATCGCCTTTGGGCGCAAGCTCTTGCAATTCGGGGATTAACTTACCCGCAGCATCAAACAATTCTTCGGGTTTGTAACTCCGCATCCAATCTTCTAGCATTTGTAAATGCGCGGGATTATTATGCATTCCTGCCAGCGGAACTTGGTGCGATCGCCAAAAACCTTCAACTTTGTGACCATCGACTTCTTTAGGACCAGTCCAGCCCTTGGGAGTCCGAAATACGATCATCGGGAACTTGGCGCGTTGGGGAATACCTGTACTGCGCGATTCCTGTTGAATGCTTCTAATCTCGTTAATGCAATGTTCTAATGTCGCAGCGATCGCCTGATGCATCGACTCCGTATCAGAACCTTCCACAAAATAAGGCTGATAGCCATAGCCAATGAAGAGGCTTTCTAGTTCTTCATGACTAATTCTTGATAGGACAGTCGGATTGTTAATCTTATATCCATTCAAATGTAAAATCGGCAACACCGCACCATCACGAATCGGGTTGATAAACTTGTTAGAATGCCAAGCTGTCGCGAGGGGACCTGTTTCTGATTCGCCGTCACCGACAATTACCACCGAGATTAAATCTGGGTTATCAAATACAGTCCCATAGGCATGGGAAACGCTGTAACCAAGTTCACCGCCCTCATGGATTGATCCAGGGGTTTCAGGTGTGCAGTGGCTACCGATCCCACCTGGGAAAGAAAATTGTCTGAAGAAGCGCTGCATTCCTTCTTCGTCTTGAGTAATATCGTGATAAACCTCAGAATAGGTTCCTTCGAGATACACAGGACCTAAAACTCCTGGTGCTCCGTGTCCAGGTCCCGCAAGAAAGATCGCATTCAGATCGTATTTCTTAATTAAACGATTTAGATGAGTGTAAATAAAACTCATGCCAGGACTCGATCCCCAATGTCCTAGCAAGCGATTTTTAACATGTTCTGGCTGTAACGGTTCGCGCAATAGTGGATTTTCACGCAAATAGATCATCCCGATCGCAAGATAGTTGCAAGCCCGCCAATAAGCATCGATTTTACGAATTTCTTCCGCGCTGAGTGGGGTTTCTGCAACAGTAGAACGTGCAGTCCCGTAACAACTAATAGACTCATTAATTGACTTGTTAGATAAGTCGGGATGAGCCATTTTGAGAGGAGTAGATACCATAAAACTATGAATTGTTCCTGTCGTTAATTTGTGTTTTGACTTCTCACAACATAACTTTACAGGGAATTTGTTTTTTAGGGCGTTATATACTTATTTGTTTTAGATTTTTAAATGGAAAACTTTATACTTAAGTATAGACTTCTTATTCTTACTGATGTTACGTGGAATCAATTCCTGCGATCCTCAAGGTAGGGGCTGGCACGGGGGCGCAGCCCCTACAGGACATGAATTATTCAGGTAGGGGCAATGCCCCCGTGCTTGCCCTGTCACGCTTCTCCATAAGATGAGTTATAAAAACAAAAGTAGGGACAATTCATAAATTGCCCCTACTCTACTATAAAATAGGGATTTTAAGGTGTTGTTGCGGAATTCCCAAAAAGTCTTTAGCTACAAGCTACAGGTGCGCCAAGTTCTTTGGGTGTTGCAAAGGAAGTTCCACAACTACAAGACTTACTAGCATTAGGATTGCGGAAACGGAAGCCACCGCCTAATAGATCCTCAGTATAGTCCAGTTCCAAACCTTGCAACTGGGGCAAATTGCTATTGTTAATCACAATCTTTACGCCGTTATATTCGTACTGATTGTCATCGGATTCCAGTTGATCCACAAAGTCCATCAAATAAGACAAACCAGAACAGCCGCCTTGTTTAATGCCTAAACGTAGGGGAGCCGTGGTTGCGCGTTGATTCTGAAGATTTCTCACGCGAGCGATCGCGGCATCAGTCAATGTAATCATGCGAAATTTTCCTATATACAAATCGTGCTAATTGCCATATTAGTCGCTAGTTAGTCTTCTAGCAATACAAGGGCAATGCTTGCGAGTGAGACATTGGTGTAGCCAGCGACTTTTACGGCTTTATAAAGGGGTTTGGTGAGAGGACATTTATGGACACCCAATAGGCGGACACCCTGATCGAGTAGTAGTCCAGTCTTAAAGTGAAAATTGCGATGTAACTTTACAGCCTTAGCAAGTTTGGTCTTAGGGTTGCAACAAACCATGATATTTCTCCAATAATTTCGACAGCTACCTCTATATTATCTCAAGCATCAAAAAATTAGGACATTAAGTTGGTAGGGTGTCTTCGCAGCCCTTCTGGAATGTCACTTTATTCGCTTACCCCTAAGTTTAGAATTTGATTAGCTGAAAACGCTAATTCAGGAAATATCTGCGATCGCACTAGCTGATCACCCCGAAACTGCTCTAGTTGATAGATTCGCGATTGATTCAAAGTATAAATACTGACCGTGGGAAGTTTGGGAACGCTTGCGTAAAATTGTCTGTACCATTTATTTACCTTACGCTTGGTCTTCTTAGGGTTTTGCTTTCTGAAAGCACTTGCTATAACTGCCATAATAGTATTACGTTTCCCCAAGCTAATCCGTTAGATTAATTTGCTATGCAATTTGCCGATCGCCTTCAGCCACTCCAGTCTAATGTCTTTGCCGATATGGATATCGCTAAAAGTCGAGTCATCGCCACAGGAATTCCTGTCATTGACCTGTCTTTGGGATCGTCAGATTTGCCCACTGATGCATTTATTCTAGAAGCGATCGCCACAGCCTTAAATGATCCCACGACCCACGGTTATTCTTTATTTGCCAGCACTTTAGACTTTCGTGAGGCGGTAGCTGATTGGATTCTGAAAAGATTTGATATTAAGGTTGATCCAAATACAGAAGTTTTACCCCTAATTGGCTCTCAAGAAGGTACAGCTCATTTACCACTTGCCTTGCTTAACCCAAATGACATCGCCCTATTACAAGACCCAGGGTATCCCTCCCACTATGGCGGCATTCATCTAGCCAGTGGGCAGGTCTATGGAATGCCATTACTCGCCGAAAATGATTTTTTACCTATATTTAATGATATTCCTGATGCAGTATTAGCACAGTCAAAAATGATGGTACTGAGCTACCCCCACAATCCCACCACGGCAACTGCCACATTAGAATTTTTCCAGTCCGCTGTCACCTTTTGCAAAAAACATGATCTGGCGCTAGTACATGATTTTCCCTACCTTGATCTAGTCTTTGACGGCTCCACACCACCATCGGTATTGCAAGCCGATCTCGATCGCCATGTGGCGATCGAATTTTTTACCATGTCAAAGTCCTATAACATGGGAGGATTTCGAGTCGGTTTTGCGGTCGGCAATCGGGACTTAATCAAAGCATTGCGCCAAGTCAAGGCGGCTGTCGATTTTAATCAATACCAAGGCATCATGCGTGGTGCAATTAAAGCTCTTGCAGGCGATCGCGCCCCGATTGATCAGGTCGTTTCCACATTTAAAGAGCGGCGCGATGTGATGATCGAAGCGCTCAAAGCGATCGGTTGGCAAATACCCGTTCCCACCGCCACGATGTACCTTTGGGCAAAGTTACCCGATCGCTACGCCCATGATTCAGTGAAATTTTGTTTGGATTTAATTGCCGCTACAGGTGTGGCTTTGTCTCCTGGAGCAGGTTTTGGCAAACATGGTGAAGGTTATGTGCGTTTTGCCTTAGTATACCCACCTAAGACTTTGCGCGAGGCGGCTACAAAAATTGGAAAATTTTTGTATTGATCTCCATTAAACTAGAACATCGTTAATTTTTAGAGTGATACATCCTATTAAGGCTTGACTAGACTTAATAGATTTTAAGATTTTAAGATTTTCGGCTGATGTTAGTTAAGTTTGTTGAAACCATAGTGCTGTTATTGCTAAGCTATAACATAGAGCATTATATGTAACCGACAAATTGTGATCTAAAAACCAAAACACCCAGTAGTAGTACAGGCTCGAAATTAACGGTGAGGATTGATTCATGATATTCAATAGAAATCAAAACGGTCAAGCAGCCAAAGAACCCAACAAAGCCACATCAGTAGATGAAGATGTGGCTACTGTTGATTGGATGATCATGACTGATATTGGTACAAGAATCAACAAAATTCCAAATTCCAAACCAGAAGCTAAGCCAGAAGCAAAATCTGAGTTTAAGCAGACAACTAAACAAGAGCCGAATAAATTAGCGGCGATCGCCACGTCCTCTCAAGTATCCAGTAACCAGTCTGCCGATGATGATCGCGAAGATATTGAGTGGCTACAATCGCTAGATTTAGATAAACCGATTGAGCGATCAGTTCCGACGAAAAAAAATACAGCAAATAATCAGCAAAATGCAGCTAACAGTGCAACCAATAACGGCAACAGTGATGTTGAAAAAATTGATTGGCTGATTGTTTCTGACCTCAAGACCAAAAAAGTCGATTCAGGATTTAACAATACCAATTCATCAATAAATCAGCCAATCAATTCGCAAAATAGTATCCCTGACCACGCTATACCTCAGGCTTCTCCACCCTCTGAGGAAATAGGTGCTTTTGGTGATTCAAATCTAGAAAATGATTTTGGAGATTTGGGATTAGACGACTTGGAATTGATAGCAGATGATGACTTAGGTGATTTGCAATTCGATGATTTAGATGAGATGAGACTCAATGAGTTAATTAGTGGCATTGGTGTCACTGATAGCAAACTTCAAGAGCTATCTGAATTGATGGACGATGAGTTCTTTTTGGACGATTATGCTGACAGTACTAGTGAGCATGAACTAGATACCATTTTGGGAATCTCAAAAGTTAGATATCCGAATGATAAATTGGGAATTGTCAATGATTCTTTTGAAATATCAACACAACATCCAGAATTTATTGTTGCGAAAGAGGAATTAGATAAAGAAATTGATGACATAGATATTATCTCTGAACAACAATATTCGCAATTTGAGCAAGACTATGCCCAAGAATATTTTGAAGTTGATAAATTTGATAGTTTAGAAGAAGGTTTGAATTTAGAAGAAAATTTAAGTGATGATATCAACAATTCAGAAGAAAGTTTTGCGGGTTTAGAGGGAAATTTAGTCGATCAATTCGATGATTTAGCAGAATATCCAGCTACAGAATATCCTTCTGACGATTTATTAGAGTACGCAGTTGATGATTTAGGGAATAATGATTTAACGGATGATGATTTATCGGATTATCCAGTTGTAGGCTATGCATCTGATGATTTAGCAGAGTACGCGATTGATGATTATTCATCTAGTGATTTAGCAGAGTATCCAATTGATGATTTAGCGGGATATCCATATGACAATTTAGCAGAGTATCCAGCCAATGCAGTAAATGATTTACAAGAAAATTTACCAGAGAATTTAGATCTGTCCCATAAATCTCAGGACGAATATCTAACTGAAAATTTTGCTATTACCGAAGGATTTCAAGTCTCTCAAGATGTTTTTGCCTCTGATAACTTTGATAGACTGAATCACAGTCAAGAGTTTGGCAGTCAAGAGTTTGGCAGTCAAGAGATTAGGGCTTCAGATCTTGTCAATCCCCTTGATGACGACTTTGGAGAAATGAGATCGCCTATTGTTTTAGAGGCAAGTCTCCTTGGTGATGAAATATGGACTAACTCAGCGATCGCTAGTCCCGAAGACATGAATGGCGCGAAGTTTGAATCAAACTTTGATCCAAACTTTGAGGATGCGTTTGCCAGTGATTGGAATGAAGTCCCTCAAGATGTAAGCAATGATTCTGTCTGGGATAGTTCTGCTAATATTAGCCCTGAAATCCTGTCATCTGCCGCCATTGACAATGCCTTCGGCTCGGCTGATGATTGGGAGATCGCACCACAAGCAGACTCATCATATGCAGACCCATTACAAGCAGACTCCATCCAATCCGAACCATTTGACCTACCAATAAATGTTGGATTTGAATTGCCCCCTGATTTATCGATAGACTTGCACATAGATTTACCATCAGAAGAACAATTTTTACAAGGATTGGACGAAGATATTGAAGTTCCACTCAAATCCACAGTTAAATCTCCATTCACAGAGCAAGAATATCTGGAATTACAGGAATATGATCGGATTTTTGCCGCAGAGGAAGCTACGCCTGAATATACCTCAGAAAAATTTGCAGAATTAGCGATCGCCTCAAACCCTCCCGTTGGAATTGCAGTTGACGTTTCTCAAGAAAACACGCACTTGCAATCTGAAATAGATGATTTAGGTTGGAACCCTGAGTCAGAAAATCAGTTGCTTGCTGAACTAGATACTGATGACTATGCTGAATGGAACAATGAACCACAATTTGAAATCTCTTCTGACATCAGTAATGACCCTGATTTAGATTGGAACGAACAATCTAGAATTGGTCTCGTTGTCGAATCGGAGCTTACAGATTATGACGATTATGCAGAGTGGCAGAGTGAATTACAGCCTGAGGTTGATAATGATACTTCTTGGCAAGATGATTTAGATAGCTTAATTGACTCTGAACAATATTCGGATAATTTTGATGTAATCTCCGATAAAATACCTCAAGTTGTTGTTTCGGCGGGAACAGTGCATGGTGCTAGTCATAGTAATGATGATTTATTAGTCCCTGATAATCTTGAGGATTACATTGATTCAGTTTCCGATGTATCTTCCGATTGGGATGATTTTGAACAACCTCTAGCTCATCAAATTACTGATTCTGATTTTGCGGATGATTTTAGTGATTATGAAGCGACTTCATTGCTAGATTCACCTTTAAGTAGTCCTGTTGCCAATGACTGGAGTCTTGATGAAAATCAGGCTACTGTTATCGATGATTTTGATGACATGGAGAGTATTATCGATGAAAATTTTGATCTAGCCTCTTTTGATGAAGGTCAGTTCCCAGAAATTCCTCTCACTAATCCTGATAGTGTCAATATTGCCACAACATTAACTCCCAATCGTGTTAGCCCTATTTCCGCAAGCACATCAAAGCCTGAATTTACGCCTGAATTTACTGATTTGTCAGTGCCTGCGATCGCCGCTAAAGACGAAAATGAGTTTTCAGAAGACAGGCTCTTGGAAGAAGCTTTTAGAAACGATTTACTCAATCAAAACTACGACTTAGAAGTAGATCCTTTTGAAGAAGCTTTGGCAAGCGATCTACTGAATGGGTATACATCTAGATCCTCTGGATTCAATCAATTAGATGATTTTGTTCCAGTGAGTGAGACTTTGCCGCCGCCAAATCCATCACCTTCAACTTTTGTCATGGCTCCCAGTAATAACGACTTCCTAGATGATTTTGATTTCGACAGTATCGACATTCAAGATTTTAGTGGCAAGAATAACTCTAAATTTCCTGCAATTTCTACTGGGTTAAACCCATTGGTTCCAGCAATTGAGCCAATTGCCAAACCAGAACCAACTATCAATAACTCCTTTTTGCCTCCTCCAGCCCTACCACCACTCCCTCCCAAACGTAATACTAGTCAAGGACGACCTGCTTCTTCTCCTACCCAAAATTCGCCTATTCAACCACAGAATATTCAGCCAACAAGAGATTATGCAGATAGTATTGACGAAGATAGTAATTTTGATGGTTTTCATATTCAAGATAAATCTCAAAATAGAGGGCTAAATCAAGCGCAAAATCAAAGGCAAAATTCAGCGCGTAACCCGATTAATTCGATTGATGAGAGTTGGTCAGATTTATTGAATGCTGATACTGTCATATCGGGTGTGTTACATTCACCGCCTTCCAACATGAATCTAAATGTCTCTACAAACGTGTCTACGCCACAAGGATTAGGCTCAGGAGGTAGAAATTCACAGGGTAGAGATGTTCGAGATCAAGGTTCAACAAGGAATGATTTTCAACGTCAACCCAATAATCTGCCAGATTTTACTGATCTCGGACTAGAGATTCATGATGATAATACTGATTGGTCGGGGCTGCTGGATAGTGATGAGGCTAATGATAGTATCACCTCTATCAGTAATCAGATGTCGCCATTACCAAGAGCGCAGGTCGATATTTCGGGTTTTAATACAAGCATTACAGGTAGCAGTGCAACCAGAGAAATACCTCGTGATCGCCACCAACCAGTGGCAAATTATGGTGACGCAAATCAGGTCAGAATGGGTACTACTCCCGATCAAATGGGCTTTAACCGATTTACTGAGGATAATTATGATTCTTATGACTCTGGTCAAGGTGTAACCGCCCAAAATCAGAACAAACCTCAGCCCAAAACTTCTACTCTCAGTTTGGAGTCTCTCTGGCAGAGTTACCTAAAAATCCCTGTAATGGGACTAGGTGCGATCGGCGCAGCCTTTCTACTCTATACCATAGCCAACAAACCGATTTTCGATTTGGGCTTACGCTGGGGTATATTCAAAGATGCTAGTGGTCGGGATTTCAAGGATGCAGATTTTAGAGGAGTCAAGTTAGATAATGTTAACTTCACTAAAGCTATTCTCACTGGGGCAAAAATGCAGGATTCTAGTCTTGCGGGTGCAAACTTCTATGAAGCAAATCTTGATGGGGTGAACTTCACTAACGCTAACTTGAAGAGCGCTCGACTCATTAGGGCAAGTGTGGTTTGGTCAGAGTTTAAAAACGCCCAAATGAATCTCGTTGATCTTGCTGAAGCCGATCTCACGCGCTCAAATTTCGCCACTGCGAAGATGGAAGGTGCGAACTTAAAAGATGCCAAAATAGGCGCTCAAGGAACCGAGAGTGCGACTATATTTACCCCGACAACATTGCTAGCTTGGCAGATAGTTAATGAGCCAAAAAGTAATCGTAATTTAGCTGATCAAAATTTAGTGGGTTTAAACCTTAGTTTTACCAGTCTCAAGAAGGCTAACTTGTCTAATGCTAATCTAAATTTTGTAGACATGACTAGTACGGATTTAACTGGTGCAAATCTCACTGGAACTCAGGTTAATGGAGTTAATTGGAGTGGCGCGAATTTGAATGCAATCAACCTCACGAATGTTGTTTTTGATAAGGGTAAACTGCCTAAAACCGATGAGACAACAATTTGTCCTAATGGCAAAAAGGGACCATGTAAGTTCCTATAAGATAATATGCTCATAACTAATGACTTCTCTCCTATCACGATCTTGACTATCCAAATTAGTGCTGTAGCAGTTTGGCTAGGTTTAGTTTTTTTAGTTTCAGAAATCTTGCATCGTTTTAATCAAGATCCAGAACTAGTTCGTAAAGTGGTGCATATTGGGACTGGACATGTGTTGCTGATCGCTTGGTGGTTACAGATACCGACTTGGCTATGCATATCCGCAGGTGTAACATTTACGGCGATCGCTTTAGCATCCCACCATACAAATATCTTGCCAATGCTCAATGATGTGGGACGCAAGACCTATGGGGTTTTTTATTACGCTTTGAGTATTACTGTTTTAGTAGGACTTTTATGGGATCACTACCCACAATATGCTGTAATCGGTGTGATGGTGATGTCATGGGGAGATGGCATGGCGGCTCTAGTTGGCAAGCGTTTTGGCAAACATACTTTTATCTATATGGGGAACAAGCGCAGTCTCGAAGGATCTTTAGCGATGTTTGTTACTAGTTTGATCGTTATGCTTGGCATTTTTGCGTCTGGTCATAGCCTGTCAGCGCGTGATATTGGTGTTGCCATACCTGTAGCAGCGATCGCGGCTATGCTTGAAGCCTTTTCACCTGGTGGCACAGATAACCTCTCAGTTCCCTTAGCCAGTGCCTCTCTAAGTTATTTTCTGCAAATTTATACGTTGATATAGTGATTTTGCGATCAGCAAGTTCTTCTTTTGATTTATAACGTTCAAACTGGTGATATTCAATGGATAAACTAGATGTCTACCGACAAATTGTTCAAGAAATTCTTGCTGAACATGGCAAGGTTCAACCAGTGTATGGTGAAATTTCAATGAAATTACTATTCGATGTTGAGCGCGATCGCTATCAATTGCTTCGTACTGGTTGGCAAGGCGATCGCCGAGTTTTTGGCGCTTTAATTCATATTGATTTAGAGGATGGCAAAATCTGGATTCAATATGATGGCACGGAGATCGGTGTTGCTAATGAACTTACCGAAAAGGGCATTCCAAAAACGGATATTGTTTTAGCTTACCATTCGCCGTTTATGCGTCAATACAATGGTTTTGCGATCGCTTGACAAGGAAAAAGGTAAAAATTTATTGAGTAAATCCTAACCAACTTCCTACTCAATGCCCCTAATCGCGACAGTAGGCGATTGAGGATTGTTTGGCAAAGGGAAAATAACTTTAAAAACTCAACCAAATATAGTGTTTGTCAAAAATGTAGTTAACCTTTCTAATTAGACAATTCAATGTGTCAGTAAGACTGTTTCTCATCTGTCTACCACTACCTCCTTCTATCCCTATACATCTTGTGTCATTGCGAAATCCTTTAAAATATTTTTTAGGAACTGATTTTAATTTTTCGTATACACAGAAATCTATGCTGATTCCCTTTCTATCATCGGAACTCTGATAGAGATCAAAGAAATTCTCTCTGTAAAAATCGATTGTGATAAAAAATAAACCAACTCCAGCTTCCACAAATAAATATTGGTTGATAATCATCTTTTTATCTGTATTTTCCTGACATTCCAACCATATTTTAGGGAAATCAGGATACAAGTATCTTCCAGTAACTTTGATAAAGTTTTCAATTGAATCTACCTCATTTTTTAGCCATGTATCGATCATCTCAAACTCTTGAAACCCTTTCCCTCTTTCGGGAAATGAGGATGGAGAAAACTTCCTAACCAATAAATTTGGAATATTTTGAAAATCGTCATCATTTTCAAGTGGATATGAAGAGTTTTCTAAAAAATATACCTTGGAAAATTGTGTATAGAAACGAATACATTCTAAATATTCTTTCCTTCTCTTTTCTGAATTATTGTGTTGAGAACTTATCGTCACATTTGGAATAATGGTTCCAGTCAATACTATGACAATATTCGGCGAGTTAGTTGGCATATTGCTTGAAGATTCTTTTGATTTTCAGTGTTAGCTGTTTTTCTTCTTTTTTGAAGAACTTGTGTTTTTAATTGAACCGAATCCTTTAGCAGCAGGTTTTTTAGGTGCAAGCGATCGCTTTTTCTTGTCCTCAATTTCACGAAGCTTAGCCAAATTATCAATCATTTCTCGAATTGCGAGCATATTTTTTGGAAGCTTCGGCGCTAGCTCCTCTGGCGAAAAATCGGACTCTTGTTTTAGCCCCAGAGATACCTGTGCTGCTGCCCAAGATCCTGTCATCCACTCATCAAGCTCACGATTGGTAAATACTTCCTCTATTAGATCTACTGCTTCAACCGCCTTTAACTCAATGAGATTACTCACCAATGTTGAATTGAGATAGTCGCCATCCTGAACATGATAATTCTTCAATTGTGATATGAGAGCTTTAACGCAAGCTTCACGAGGTTCCGAATGAGTTTTGCCAATCTCCTCTAATCCATTGGCAAACGTCACTCGCAATCGTTCTTCTTGAGTAGGATCTTTAAGCATCTTAGTAAATGGGGCGATCGCGATCACGCCAGCGTTGCGACTAATTCCATCAATTTCTTCATGGAGCCAATCATCTTCAGGAAACTCTGTTAATTGATCGATATAAAGTTTAATTCCTGCTTCTGGATCGATCTGCACCGATGCTCTGAGTACATGAATTTCGCAGAATATTGGCATACCATCATCACCCACGAGCGCGTCATCTGAAATAAGTCGGCGCAGTTCAGGTAAATCGGCTGTGCTTAGTCCACATTGGTTTACATAGTCGAGCCACTGCTCGTCATCCCATCTTGTGTCTTCTTTTAGATTAATCAGTTTAGCAACAGGGGCTTGATAGGAATGAATGGTTGACATAGTTTTTGTAGGTGTGTGGGATTAGCTGACTTACGCAACCTAACCAAGAAGAGAACTCAAGTTTTTGGTTGCCTAAATTCTATTAGGTTTTCTTCTTGTTTTTGCTAGACTTATTTCCTTGTTTGCTAGCTCCAAATCCTTTAGCAGCAGGTCGCGGAGCAACAGTTAATTCAGTCAATAAAAGTTGATTCTTACGTGCTTTTTCAATCTGACGTTGCTGCGCTCGTATATTTAAAATGTAGTCTGGTGGCTTCGGTTGCAACTCCTTGGGCGAAAAGTCTGACTCTTTTTTTAGTCCCAATTCCACCTGTACCATAGCCCAAGAACCTGTCACCCACTCGTCAACTTCAGTATTAGTAAAGACTTCCTCTATTAAATCAACAGCCTCCACCGCCTTCAACTGAGTTAAATTACTAACTAATGTTGAAGTAATCACATCATTATTGATATCACGATAATTTTGGAGTGTATCAATTAAATTGTCTATACAAGTCTGACGTAGATCAGTATGGGCTTTACCAATCTCTTCTAATCCATTTGCCGCAGTCACCCGTACCCACTGCTCTTGGGTTGAATCATCGATCACGATTTTTAATGGGGCGATCGCAGGTTCACCAACCTGTTTGGATATTCCATATATTTCTTCATGGAAAAAATCGTCATCAGGAAATTTGGTCAACAGCTTTAAATATTCTTTGATAGCTGTTTCTGGGTCTAACTGAGCGGTGGCTCTAATGGCATGGACTCCGCTATATATTGATTCCTCATCCATTAAATCCTGATCCCAACTTAGTCGAATCAGTTCAGGAACATCTGCTTTTGTCAATCCAAATTGAGCAGGGTAGTCAATCCAAATGTCTGTCCAGTTAGTTGGCACATCAAAATCGAGAAGTTGAGCAACAGGGTTTTGAAATCGTGACATAGTTTTAAGAATTAGATATTCGAGTTTTGAATTTTCATTTTACCTACGGCAAAATGAAAATTCAAAATACTACCAACGCAGCAAATTAAACTGCTCCATATCCACAGTATCGCGACTGCGATAAATCGAAAGCACGATCGCCAGACCAACGGCGGCTTCAGCAGCAGCGATCGAAATTACAAAAATTGTAAATACTTGACCGCGAATACTTGCGGAATCGAGATAATTCGAGAAAGCCATCAGATTTATATTGACAGCATTTAACATCAATTCCACAGACATCAGTACGCGCACAGCATTACGACTGGTAATCAAGCCATAAATGCCAATACAAAACAGCGCGGCGGCGATAATCAAAAAAGGTTCTAAAGACATATCTGTTTACGATTATTTTCTTGTCCCCCCTCTCCTGCGGGAGAGGGGCTAGGGGTGAGGGCTTAATGAACTTACTTAGAAGCAACAAGTTGCTCTTTTGGCTTTTCTAATAACTCAAGTGTGTCTTCCGATGGTGCTTGACCGACTTGGACTGGTTCAGGCACAAGCTCACGGCGAGCTAGCACGATCGCTCCAATTAGTGCCACCAGTAATAAAACCGAAGCTAATTCAAAGGGTAACAAATAATCGCTGAAGAAATGCTGTCCGATAACCACCATTGTCGATGGCAGTTTAGCGATACTCGGTGCGATCGCCCAATTTGTAGAAGTGACAGTGATACCTAAGAGCGCAAATAGTCCCAAACAGACCACGCCCGTTGCCACACTGCGGATAGCGCCATATTTGACTTCTTGATAGTCTTCGCGCTTGTTGACCAGCATGATCGCAAACAAGATCAGGATATTTACAGCACCGACATAGATCAAAACCTGCGCCGCCGCGACAAAATCGGCATTTAGCAACACATATAAACCCGCCACACTAATAAAAGTTGCGCCCAGTAAAAACGCTGCATAAACGATATTTTGCAACAACACCACACCCATCGCCGAAGCAATTAGCATCGCTGTTAAGACAACTAGGGATACGGTTTGTGAACCTTCGCCCAAACCAATATTGTTAATCATAAATTTTCTTATCTATTATTTATTTTCAGCAGCAGCTTCGGCAATTTCTTCAGGACGCAAACCCGCACGTCTTGCTGTATGAGGTGCTTCATGTCCCTCGATTACACCCTTTGGCAAATAGGCAAGCTCCCGAATTGGTTTCACAAAAGGATCATCAGTCACCTTGGTGGGCATCCGTCCGAGGGCAACGCTATCAAAGTTTAATTCGTGGCGATCGAAGGTAGACAGATCATACTCTTCAGTCATCGATAGGGCATTGGTGGGGCAGTATTCCACGCAATTACCGCAAAAAATACATACTCCAAAGTCAATACTGTAACTCTTGAGTTCCTTTTTCTTGATTTCTGAGTTAAATGTCCAATCAACTACAGGCAAATTAATCGGACATACGCGCACGCAGACTTCACAGGAAATACACTTATCAAATTCAAAGTGAATGCGTCCACGGAAACGCTCGGAAGGAATCAACTTTTCGTAAGGATATTGGACGGTGATCGGACGGCGGCGCATGTGGTCAAACGTCACCGACATCCCTTGTCCGATATACTTGGCTGCTTGAATAGCATCTTTGGTGTATGTACCAACTTTATTGAGAAATTTCAGCATGGTGGTAATTGGTAAATGGGTTTATTTGTAAAAAAGTACGCCAAGCGTACTTTTTTACAGAGGTTTTATCCGCCAAACGCAAAGGGAAAAGTCAGCTTCAATGCTGCGGTAATCAGCAAATTAGCGAGTCCAATTGGCAAGAGAAATTTCCAGCCGAGGTCGAGCAGTTGATCGATCCGCACGCGGGGAACTGTCCAACGTAAAAGAATCGCAAAAAAGATAAATGCGTATGTCTTGACAAGAGTTGCTGTCAAACCGATGAATGCAGCGATAACTTGCCACCATGCAGTGTTAGGGGCAATGCCCAGTGCATCGCTAACTCGGTCAATCGGGAAAGGCAATTCCCATCCGCCAAGATAGAGAATTGAGGCGAGTAAACCTGCTAGCAATAAGTTCGCGTAAGAACCGCCATAGAAAAAAGCAAATCTGATCCCCGAATATTCGGTCTGATAACCAGCCACGATTTCTTCTTCAGCTTCTGGCAAGTCAAAGGGTAAGCGCTCACATTCAGCAAGGGCGGCAATGATGAAAATCACAAATCCAATTGGTTGTCGCCAAATATTCCAAGACAAAATCCCATACTCGGCTTGCTGATTCACAATGTCAATCGTGCTGAGTCCATTGGTCATCAGTGCTACGGCTAATACTGCAAGGGCAAGGGGAATTTCGTAGCTAATCGATTGAGCGGCGGCGCGTAATCCACCCAATAATGAGTATTTATTGTTGGATGAATAGCCTGCCATCAGCAGACCAATTGGGGCAATACTGGAAATGGCGATTACAAAGAATACACCTGTTCCTAAGTCCGAAATGATCATGTTTTGACCAAAGGGGATCACTAGGTAACAGAGGAATATAGAGGTAAATACAAGGGCTGGACCGATCGTATAGAGCAATGCGTCAGCTTTTGCAGGAATCGTGCCTTGCTTAATTACCAGCTTGGCTACGTCAGCGATCGGGATCAATAGTCCAAAAGGTCCCGCATATTCAGGTCCAATCCGTTGTTGGGCGGCTGCGGAAATTTTACGTTCGAGCCATGTACAGGCGAGTGCGCCTACTGTTACGCCTAAAACCATGACTGCCATAGGCAATAGCATCCAAATTACCTTGGCAACATCCGTAGGTAATCCGAGACTGCTTAAAACTTCGATTAAAGATTTCTGTAAATCAATTCCACCGTACATTAGCGATCGACCTCACCCATAATAATGTCCACACTTCCTAAGATTGCCATGATGTCGGCGAGTTTCATTCCCCGCACTAGTTCAGGCAAAATTTGCAAATTAATAAATCCAGGTGGACGAATCTTGAACCGCCAAGGGAAGACGCTATCTTCACCGATGATATAGACACCCAGTTCACCTTTTGGTGCTTCGACACGAACATAATGTTCGCCTGATGCAACCTTAAAAGTGGGAGACGGCTTTTTGCTAATGAACTGGTAGTCCATCCCTGTCCATTCGCTCTTCGGGCCTGCCAAAACGCGCTGCGCTTCTAGGTTTTCAAAGGAACCGCCAGGGATTTGCTTGAGACATTGCAGGATCATTTTGGTGGATTCGCGCATTTCTTTGACCCGCACGAGATAACGAGCGAGGCAATCGCCGCCATTGTCCCATTGCACATCCCAGTCGAGTTCATCGTAGAGTTCATAATGATCGACTTTACGCAAATCCAGTTTTACGCCCGAACCGCGTAGCATTGGTCCCGACAAGCCCCAGTTAATCGCTTCGTCACGAGTAATTGTGCCTAAGCCTTCTACCCGCTTGCGAAAAATCGGGTTGTTTGTAATTAATTTTTCGTATTCATCAATTACTGGGATGAAATAATTGCAAAAGTCTTCACATTTCTCGATCCAGCCGTAGGGCAGGTCGGCAGCGACTCCCCCGATCCGAAAATAGTTATGCATCATCCGCATTCCTGTCGCCGCCTCAAACAGGTCATAGATCATTTCCCGTTCGCGGAAAACATAGAAAAATGGTGTTTGTGCGCCGATGTCTGCAACGAATGTGCCGAGCCACAGTAGGTGAGAGGCGATGCGGCTAAGTTCTAGCATGATCATGCGAATATAGCTGGCGCGTCTAGGGACTGGCACGTTCGCTAGTTTTTCGGGTGCATTGACGGTGATTGCCTCGGTAAACATGGTCGCGAGGTAATCCCATCGGGTGACGTAGGGAAGGTATTGAATAATCGTGCGATTTTCAGCGATTTTTTCCATCGAGCGATGCAAGTAACCGAGTACTGGCTCGCAATCGACTACGTTTTCGCCGTCTAGCGTGACGATAAGTCTGAGAACGCCGTGCATGGATGGGTGGTGAGGTCCCATATTTATGACCATGCGTTCGGCTTTGGTTTCAATCATCACCATGATTTGCGATCGCCTCTTTACTCTGTAAACTGTTGCTTTTGCTAGTAATGCTAGTTTTTGCTAGTTATCTAGGATCTGTTGTGCTAAGCGCGACAAATCCCAAATCTTTGTTATTTTAAGCCACTACTAGAGCGATCGCTCTAGCAATTGACTCTATTGGTTATGAAGTTTAATTAGATATACCTTGATGGTTATAAGTATATCGTCATGTTGAGGCTTGAGTTTGTGATAAAAACTGGTAAATCGGTAATTTGAGCAATATATTGCTCTATGATCATTATAGATTTTAATTTAGTATTTATCAATAAATCATTGAGTAATTACTATGATTTTCGTTAGAAGTCATGTGTAGCTGGCGATTATTCATTTGTGTCTCGGATGACGACTTCCTGTAAAATTGAATGATAGTGTCCAACGTAAAAATCAGCAGAAAGTCAAAAATCTGAATGCTAGAAAGTGTAGAGCTTCAAAACTTTAAAAGTCATCGATTAACAAGTCTTAATTTTGATAATTCACGCCTACACGCTCTTGTAGGAAGAAATAGCTCTGGAAAAACGTCTGTCCTACAAGCATTACATTATCTCAGTCGGCTTGCGGGTTCCGCCCATTCATCATTTGCAGATATTTTCCAATGTGAAAGATCGCCTGAATTTATTACAACGATTGGACAAACACGAATGTCCGTTACTGCAAGGGGTGGGTGGGGAGATAAAAGAACGTGGGAAGCTTCTTATGCATGGATTCAATCGGTTAATCAACCTTGGCTTCCGATCACTTCTTGCCAAGTCGATAATGAGGAGATAAGGTCTGAACATGGATGGACAATTACGTTGGGAAATGCGCCATATCCTATCCCTGAAGTTTTAAAAGACGCAATTCATCTTAAAATAGTCGCTGCCAATCTTGCAAAAGCAGCTTATAGTGATGAACTCATTCCAAGAGTTGAATTTGATGGTTCAGGTTTAGCCCCAACTTTAGATAATCTTCGTAACGAAGATCCAGATAAATTTGCAGATTTGCACAGGATGTTACAGAGAATTGTTCCTAGCATCGAAAGAATATGGATAAATCGGGCTGAAGTTATAGTTAATCGTCAGCGCTTAATTCAAGTTGATGGTAAGTCAATCTCCTATGAAGACAGCGATCGGAAATTGGGGCAGGAAATTTTTCTAGATATGAATACAGGTAAGCGCATTCCTGCTCATGCAATTAGTGAAGGTACAATGCTAACTTTGGGATTATTAACTGTATTAATGAATCCTAAGCAACCGAATTTAGTTTTGCTAGATGATATTGAACAGGGGCTTCATCCGAAAGCTCAACGAGATTTAGTCGCTGTATTTAAAGAAATTATTGAAGATAATCCAAATTTACAAATTATTTTTTCTACTCACTCGCCTTACATCATAGACGAGCTAACTCCTTCACAAGTTCATGTATTAAGTAACAGTAATTTAGGTTTTACTAGTTCTAAGCGACTAGATGAACATCCTGATGTGGAATGGGCAAAACAAACATTAACTACTGGAGAATTCTGGGATGCAGAAGGTGAGGATTGGGTAATTGATGGAGATATAAATGAGTGAATTTGTCGTAATCGTTGAGAGTAGAGCAGATGCAGAAACTGCTACTAAATTAGCTGAAAGAGTATTGTTGGAAAAGATTGAATGGCTAAATCATGATTATGAACAACTTCAATATCATTTTCAATGGAGTGGATTAAAAGAAAATACAAAATATTCTTGCTGGACATGGCTTGATGATTTAATCAAATATTTCTCAAGTGAATTTAATTTTCCGAAAATACGATCCAACGGAAAATTAAAGACCGATGGTCAAGCAGCTAGAAAGGTCATAGTTTTAATCGGGTTTTTACGACACAAACTTAAAAGGAATATTAAAGCAGTCCTTTTTATTCGTGATTTAGATAATCAACCTGAACGAAAATATGATGTTGAACAAGCACGTTTAGAGCAAGAAGATAAATCCGTTAAAGTTATTATTGGCATGGCTGATCGAATGCGGGAATCTTGGGTTCTAAATGGATTTATTCCATTAAATCCAACAGAGGAGAAAATTTTGCAGGAAATAAAAATTGGGTTGACTTTTGATCCTTGTAAGGATTCACAAAGACTGCGCTCTAACTCGTTTGAAGCTCCTGAGCGAGAAAGAAATCCCAAGGTGGTTGTCAAAATTCTCACAGATGACAATAGATTACGCGAACAACAATGTTGGGAAGAAACGAGTCTAGAATTATTACGACAAAGGGGTGAGAATACAGGATTAACAGACTATCTTAACGAAATTGAAGAGCGACTCACTCCGATTATCATCGAGTGAAATCTAAAATTGATATATGTGTGATTCTCATGAAGTAGCCCAAGAATGGTTTCTTGAAGATGAATATGAACGGGTCAAGGGTAAACTTTTGGCTGAAGAAATTATGTGAGACTGTGCGATCGCGCCTATCTGTTGATTTTTATAGAGCGTATTTGCTTAAAATAGATCAAAGTTGCTTTGCGGAGTAAAACCAATGACCGCTTATACAGTCAATCTCGATCCGATTGTGAAACTGACCAGAGAACAGTTTTATGAACTATGCGCGGCAAACCCCGAACTTAAATTAGAGCGCAATGCAAATGGAGAACTCGTAATTATGTCCCCCACTGGCGGCGAAACTAGCGCTTGGAATTCTGAGCTAAATACTGATCTAAGTATCTGGAATCGTCAGGAGCGACTTGGTAAGGTTTTTGATTCTTCTGGCGGCTTTTCTTTGCCTAGAGGTAGCGATCGCTCTCCTGATGCGGCCTGGATACCCATTGAAAAATGGAATGCCCTCACTCCTGAACAACGCAAGAAGTTTTTACCACTATGCCCTGACTTTGCGATCGAGCTTTTGTCACCAACGGATTCATGGATAAAAGGTTTGGCGAAGATGCAGGAATATCAAGATAATGGTTGTCGTTTGGGGTGGCTAATTGATCCTGAACGTAAGCGTGTAGCAATTTATCGTTTAGGTCAACCCGTACAAATTCTCGAAGCACCTGTAAGTTTGTCTGGGGAAGATGTTTTATTAGGATTTGTGTTGAATTTAGAAAATATCTGGTTATCCAATTAGGAACCTAGATTTTTGTCGTTGCTGAAAATGAAACCATGCCAAATCCTAATTTATTCGAGTGATATCTTAAAAATAGCAAGAACGAAAATATCATAAACTCAAGAGATATCAGGATTTAGCAATATGCGTCAATTAACTACATTTGTTATCAGTCTTGCCTTTTGTCTACCATCGATCGCCGCGATCGCCCCAGATGTAAAAGCCCAAGAAACATTACCAAAATCCACCGAAGTTAAAAATGAACGTGTACTGAGCGTCTCAGGGCGTGGTGAAAGATTAGTGAAGACCACTAAGGCAAGAATTCAATTGGGTGTGACTGTGGATGCGAAAACAGCGATCGCTGTTCAAACAGAGGTAGCGCGTCAGGCGAATAGCATTGTGTCAGTATTGCAACGGCTTGGGGTTGAGAAGTTGCAAACTAACAGCATTCAACTTAACCCCAAATATGTTTACGAAAATAATCGTCAGCGTCAAGAAGGTTTTACAGGGCAAACTAGTGTGAGTTTTTTAGTGCCGATCGCTGAAGCGGGGACAACCCTTGATGCAGCAGTGGCGGCAGGAGCTAATCAAATTGAGCAAATTAGTTTTATGGCGACAGATGCGGCTTTAAATGAGGCAAGACAACTAGCGCTGCAAGATGCTTTAAAAGATGCTCAAACTCAATCAAATACAGTTCTCAATGCTTTAGGTTTTACCGCTAAATCGATTAAGACGATCAATATCAGTGATTCAGCGATCGCCTATCCAGTGCCACAGCCACGCATGGCGACTTTTGCTAGCAAGGATGCAAGTTCTGTGCCAATTTTAGGGAGCGAACAGAAAGTCGAGGCTTCCGTAAATTTGCAAATTACCTATTAACAAAAAGAGGGCGCTTTGCGCCCTCTTTTTGTTAATCAATGATTAAATTCACTAAAGTTCGCACCGCGAAACCCGTCCCACCAGCATTGTTATAACCCGACTCGCGCTCGATCCAAACTGGACCCGCCACATCGAGATGCGCCCATGCCTTCGTTTTTTCCACAAATTGTTTCAGAAATAACGCCCCAGTAATTGCTCCACCTGCGCGGGAACCAGTATTTTTAAAATCAGCAACCACGGACTTTAATTGCTCAAAATAGGGATCTTCAAGGGGCATCCGCCAGAATTTTTCACCTGCGTCTTTGGCTGCTTTAGCGATCGCCTCCGCCCAGTCCTCATCAATCGACCACATCCCCGCAATAGTTTCACCGAGCGCGACCACACAAGCACCAGTAAGCGTCGCCAAATCCACGATCGCATCAACACCTAACTTATCGGCATACACTAGCGCATCGGCAAGGGTCAAGCGACCTTCGGCATCGGTGTTGTTTACCTCAATGGTTTTGCCATTGGAAGCGGTGAGAATATCTCCAGGATGCATCGCGCTGCCGTTGATCATGTTTTCGCAAGCCGCCACGATGAAATGCACCTCGATATCAGTTGGTTGCAAATGCGCGATCACTTTCGCTGCACCAAGAGCGGCGGCGGAACCACCCATATCGGTTTTCATTAATTCAATGCCACTACCCGCACCAGCCTTGATATTCAATCCACCAGAGTCAAAGGTTAAGCCCTTGCCCACGATCGCCAATTTGCGCTTGGGTGTACCGTTGCTATAGGTGAGGTGAATAAACTTTGGTGGAATATCTGAGGCTTTTGCCACACCAAGAAAAGCGCCCATATTCAGGGCTTCACATTCGGCTTGTTCCAAAATTTTGACAGTGAAATATTCCGACTCATTGGCGATCGCTACCGCAGTTTCGGCGAGCGTAATCGGTGTCACGATATTCGCAGGAGCCGAAACCAACTCTCTCGCTAGGATCACGCCATCGACAATCTGTTGTGCCTTGGCGATCGCTAAATTTGCAAGTTCAGGATTAGTTCCCAGAATCTCTACCTGATCAAGTACCCAAGGCTGAGAATTTTTAGACTTAAAGCGAATGTCTTGGTGAGCCGCTAGTAATAGCCCTTCAGCGATCGCTTGAGCCGTAATGCTGACATCTTGGTTGTAGTAAGGAAAAGCTAGGGCGAGAGTTTTTGCTTTCTCCTTATTCGCCCATTTGACGGCTGTTGCCGCAGCTTTACGCCAACTATCAACATTTGCTTTCGTAGGATCGCCCAAACCAATCAAAATAACCTTCCGAATTGCATAGTCAACGCCCACGCGCCCACTGACGGATGATCCACTTTCTCCCGTAAATTCTGATTCATTAATCAACTCGGTCAAAGTGCAACCCAGAACCTTGATATCTAAGTTATTCAACGACTCTGACAATTTTAGAGCTTTTGTTTTAGTGGTCAAAGATTCACTTGCTGATTGTTGATCACTAGCTTCAGAATCGGCAAAAACCGCGATCGCCAAAGCATCACCATGCCAAGTGTGGGGCGCAGTCGTTGAGGTAACAATTTTCATTTTTAGTGCAATCTGTAAGTTTTTTGGTATTAATCCATCTTAAAGCCTTGAAATCAAGATCTAGCCAAAAGGATTACGATTAATCTTCTATGCTTGTACTACAATCTCTAAGGTAAGCAAATAGATATTTTCACATCTTTACCCGATTGGATGATGATTGTGATCTATTAACTATCGGAATATGCCTCAAATAAGGTATGTTGGCTGCTGTTTTAATGTGAGGAGTTACAAATAGATTATGCAAATTTCATCCAGTTGGTTGACGCTTGGTGCGAGTTTGTCGCTTCTGATTCCAGCTTGGACAGCCAATGCTCAAGAATTTACGACACCTCTATCTTCTTTTGCCAAGGTCAGCGTACAGTCTGATGCGACAAAAACAGTCTCGTCACAGAGCAATTCAACACCTGTGCCGAATCAAATTATTGAAATTGAAATAGTTAGAGCAAAAATAACCACATCGGCATCAATAACCCCTGACAATAGCAAAACTGATTCTCCAAACGGAGTCCAATCGCAGGCAAAGATCAACTCTACCCCTGAAGCTAATCAACAAAAAATTGCTAAAGAAACACCAGTATTAATCGAAATTAAGTCTCCAGATAAATCACCATCTTCTCCCACATCCTCGCAAAACCAGATCGTGAGTTCGACCACAGAACCCGCTAGAGTCATCCCTAGTGCGGCGGCGGCTACTTCAGGAAAACTTGATCCTGTTCAGACTCTGGTCGTACCAACTACACCCAGCCAAGTTAAGTTAGACATCACGAAACCAATCACGCTCAATGAAGTTGTCGAATTGGTAGAAAAATCAAGCCCTGATTGGATTCAAGCCAAGATTGCTGTCGATCGCGCTCGCGCAGTCTTAGAAGAGGCTCAAGCAGGTCGCGCTGCTACAGTTTCCAGTTCAGCCCAATACACATTCACGGACTCGGCTCAAACACGACTGAGTAACATCAACAATAATTTATCCAATAACACTAGGAGCCAGTCTCTCTCAGGCACGGTGGGGGTTAACTACAATATTTTCGACTCAGGGGTGAATGATTCGACAATTCGCACGGCTGAGAACAATCTCCGAATTGCCGAAGCAAGTCTCAATCAAGCGCGTCAAACGATTCGCTTGAGTATTGTTACCGCCTATTACAACTTACAAAATACTGATGAAACCATCAAGATTCGTATTAAAGCTGTCGAAAATGCTGAAAAAAGTTTAAAAGATACCAAAGCAAGAGAACGTGCAGGTGTTGGCACAAAGTTTGATGTCCTCCAATCCGATGTCTCACTCGCTAATGCCAAGCAAGAGTTGTTTAATGCTGAAGCGGCGCAATTAATCGCGAGGCGCGAATTGTCGCGTCAAATTAATTATCCGCCCACTGTAGAAATTACCGCCGCCGATAAGGTCGCACCTGTGGTTCCATGGAAATTGTCAAGAGAAGAAACAATTTTATTGGCGTTGCGAAATCGCGCCGAACTTGATATTCGTAAACTAGAGCGAGAGGTAGCTCGCAATCGCGCTACAACAGCTTTAGCCAGATTAGGTCCTCAAGTTAGCGTCTTTGCCAACGTAAATGCCGTTACCGATTTTGTTGGTATTGGCTCTATTGGCACTGGTTATCAACTTGGAACTAGGTTGGAGTGGAGCCTATATGATGGGGGAAGAGCCGCCGCTCAGGTCAATCAATTCAAAGCCGATCAAGCCACTGCTGAAAGTAATTTTGAAAGGGCTGCCCGTCAAGCTCGCTACGATGTGGAAGAGGCTTACATTAATCAAGAATCTCGCCTCAAGCAAATTGAAACTGCAACGGTAGCTGTTAAACAAGCGGAAGAGGCTCTAAGACTGTCGCGGTTGCGGCTTGATGCTGGGGTTGGTACACAGCTAGAGGTAATTACGGCTGAGTCGGACTTTACCCGTGCTGATGTCAACCGTGTCCAAGCGATTATTGGCTACAACCAATCCCGCGCTAGTCTAGAACGCGCTGTAAGCGGGCTTTAACTTAAACCAAACTCAAAAGTAGTCTGATCGGAGATTGATTTTTATGACAGTCCAACTGCTTGAGCCGATCGCAGTTTTATGGATGCAGATTTGTGATCGCTAGCAGGGACTTAGTGTTAGCGCGATCGCGCTATACCTAAATCATAAATACCCGTTTTCCCTTCAGGAATATCAATGGAGAAAACTACAGGTGGATCGCTATACATGCGGATTTCGTAGCGTCCAGATTTGATACCAGTTAAAGCAAACTTTCCTGCTTTGTTGGTGAATAGTTGCAAAGGCTTCCAATTGGGATCGGATAGAGAAACTACTTCTCCCGACTGTAAAGATAGCGGCTCATCATTAGCATTCCGTAATGTACCGCGCAAAAATATGGTGGCATCCGTGCCAATGCGAATGACCGTACCGCTTTTATAGGTTGGCAAAACTGTGTAGTTGGTCGGGCCTAAGTCGTAACCAACAGGTAAGCTCGGTGCATCAATCCGCAATTTAGAAATCTGATAAGCCGATAAATCTGGTAGCACCGCCGCTCCTGCCCAATCGATTTGAGCCGCATAACCACCGATACCAGTGGGATTAATGCCGATCGCACGCCCTTGTAATGTGGGGTGAGGCACTGCCAACACAAAACTGCCAGTCACAGGACGCGAGATACCAAAATAGCCATCGGCAAATACCAGTGATGTTCCGAAATCAAGTCGCGAGGTATGCGTAATCTGACCTGTGCGATTAAATAAGGCATCTTGAGAAAATTCTAAATTGCCGCGATAGCCGTTATAGGAAAGTCTACCCGTCAAATCATCGGCGTTAGGATTCGATGAAGCTTCCAACGTAACATTGACTCCTTCTAAGTAATTAGCAGAACTAGCACTCCAACTTGTGCGGAGGGTTTGACTACTTTTGTTATTTAATTCAGCCGAAGTTTGGATAACTTGACGCTGTTGTGGCAATACCCAGATCATGCTAATTAATGCTCTCTGTTCCTTGGGATTAATACCATCGCCTGATTCACTGAGGGAGATAGTCATGCCTACGCCATTATCAAAGGACTTGCCGAGATTTAAGGCGATTTGATAGGAGTCAGGGCGATCGCGTCCAAATTGATAGCGACAGTTCATGCCGCCAGTTATGCCCCAAAATAGCTTTTGTTGATAGTAGGTGGTCAAGTCTAACCAAGAAGGATTGAGGGGTAAGTTATTGAAGCCATTGGTAGTAGTCAGACTGGAGGACACAAAGCTTGCCCCACGATGCTCAACGGTAAAGCCAAAGGTTCGGTCTAGGGGATTGCTAATGCCTGTTTTGATAAAGTCATAGCGCAATCTCGCTGCCATACCGAGTCCAATCTGATTGGCATTGCTGAGGGCGGCATCCCAACCGATATTTCCCAAAGCGGTTGCCAAGACTCCTTCTATTCCCACTAGTTGTTGATTACGGTCGGCTTGGAGATAACCACCGAGGGTCAAAATATTACTAAGTCCCATGCGATGGGAAGCAACCAATGTCGGTGTTGCCCAATCATAGCTTTTTTGTCCATTGATGGTAGTATTGGGAAAGCCGAAGCTATAGGCGAACTGTTGGATATTGGGAGCGAGTAGATTGGCGGCGATCGCATTGGCAAAGTCTAAACGCTGTACTCGTCCGACATCATCGGTGATAATCAGTTGAACGTCATTAACACCTGAACTGAAGGATAGATTCCGAATATCCTGCTGACCTGCATTTAAGCGCAGGGTTTGGACAAGTCTACCATTGCTAAACACTTCCACTCTAGAGGGATTTTCTAAAAAGAACTCATATTGGCTGACGGGACGGGTGATTAGGTAAGGTTGCAATCCATAATTACGGGCGACGGTTAATCCGATCAGTGGTTTGCTGCTTTGATAACCGACTACGGGAACAGCGAGATCTCCTGCAACGTAGCGCAAGGCGTTATCCAGATCGTCATGGACAAGTCGAAAGTCACCACGACTCAATGATGGCTGTGCGCGTTCGAGAAATGAGAAATTTCCTTCTACAACCCAACCATTCCAATTAAGGGCTGTATCAAAGTTGAGGTTGAGTGGTTGTCGTCCTGTATTGGAACCATTGAGTTGATTGCTGATGACAAATTGTTCGCTGCCGCGAATTGTTAAATAACCGCTAAATGGGCTTGGTAAGATGGCATTAGCAGCATCGGGGTTTTGGGATTGGGAGTTATAAACGTTGATTTTGCGCTGCGCCGCAGGTACTTGAATAAAGAGTTCTAAGCGGCGTTCATCAAAAATTGCTTTTAATCCATTTTCGCGCAATACATCAAGGGAGAGGTTTTTCTCCGCATCTATGGCAGCTTTCAATTTTTCGAGGATTTCTGGACGGATTACTTCGGCAAGATTGGCTAAAAGGGTGGTGGACTGGACTCTCAGGCTGGATATGTTGTCAGTCGAAAAGACGACGAGAATCTGTCCTTGAGTTTGCGTATCAATTGACCAAGGGACGATGATGCGTTGTACGCCTTGAGTGGTTCGCGATCGCTTAAAAATTTGCTCGAAAGATGGATCTTCTGGTTGATCTTTGGGTGGATCGGGTGCGATTTTTGGTGTGGTGGTGGGTTCAGGTTTGGTTGGTGATGGGGCTTGATTAGGTGGGGCTTGGGCGTTGGCAGGGAGAACGAGTAGAAGACTGGCGATCGCGCTGAGAATATTTTTGGTGTGCATAAATTGTTCAGCGATCGCTGAATCCTAAAAATTACAGCGTTTTACAGCCTCCTCTAGGCGATCAAGATATCAATAATCATGAAAAATATTTAGAAATCAATCATTTTTATTAACAATTGCTGTTAAGGTTTATAGTCAAATGTCGCTGTGACAGTACCCTGTGGTAAATCGGCGGGATGGGGGAAAATAAAGCGGCGCTTGTGATTTGCCAAAATATTTTGATTTGTTACTTCCTTGAGTTGATCGGGTTTGAGAATTACGGTTTTACCTGCACTGGTGAGATTGAGGCTATAGTTTGAGAGAGAAGCTCGACCCGAACCTTGATTATCTAAAATCATGGCGATCGCTGGTTTGCCTTTGTCAGTTTGGGCGATGATGCTTTCTAAAACTACCTTGGGCTGCACGTCAGCAGGACGGATATAAAGGGAACCCATATATGTAAATAGAACTTCTACTTTTCCCTCTACGCGAGTGGGCTTGCCTATTTCAGGTTTTTTGAGGTTAATTGGAACCTGTTGCGATACCAAGCGATAGGCAAGTTCTTGTTTGGGGTTTGGCTCACCTACCCATGTCACACGCACGGTTTGGGTTGTCCCAGCTTTGAGAATAACTTGGATCGGATAAATCAGAAAATCATCATCGGCAGGTATATAGGTTTCATTTCCATCCAAGTCCATTTCCCGCTTGACTACTGACATCTCTACTGCTTGTGACTCTGGCTTATCGCTAATCAGATCGTAGGACTGAGTTGCACCTGAACCTGTAGGGGTAAAAGTCCGAGAAATTGGCACAATATCAAATGCAAAACTGGGTTGAATATTTGTCAATAGCACAAAGAGTACTACGAAGAAACTAGGGAATTTTAATTGCATTTTTTTATGTGGTATCGCTAACTAATAACTAATGATGGCAGAAGCCTCTAGATCTAAGGATTGTCTGAGATAGAGACAATAATATTTGAGCTATATGTCCCAGGAGTCTGCAAATTAGAGGGACTGTAGAGAATATATAGGTCGCGATTTTGCGAACCTGCTTGGCTTGACAAAAAGGTATAGTTGTTCCCAGAAGTAATGCTAAAATCACCAGAGCTAGGCGAACCTGCTCCAGATTCTACCGTTGTTACTTGGTAAATAATCGGACTCTGGGGTTCCACTTTTGCGAGACTGCCAGAGCTAATGGTTAAGGTAAAACCTTTGTTACTATCAGTCGAAAGGGACAGAGTAGAAACCTTGACAATATGTGTTGCCGATCGCCCCCCACCATCAAGGGGTAAACGACTAGCAGAAGATGTAATGTTAGTAGATATAGAAGGAATGGCAAAAGCAGGTTGAATTCCTGTTAAAGCCATATAGGTTAACAATCCTAAAGACCAAAATAAACGTTGCATTTGCTTATCCCTAACTCAATGAAAGCCTATCTCGTTATTATCTTTACTCAAAAAAGTAAGATTACAATTACAAAAGGAATTGATTTATCCACAGATACATTTTTGAGTTCTATTCTTTTTTAGCTTTTAGGCAGTTTATTACCGTTTGTGCGGTATTAAAAAATACTTGCTTAAAAACTGCTATGAATTTTCTCCATAGCAGTCTGTAGTCAACATCTACTTGTCGGTAGCGGTTAAAGTGATAGTCTGAAGGTAAGTTCCGGGATATACCGCGACTGGACCGCCAGAAGCTTGTCTGATATAAAGGCTAGTGTTAGCAGTAAGAAGATTAGGACCAGTGGTTTCAAACAGTTGTCCACCAAGTCCGACAAAGAGAGTAGGAAGAGAGGTTCCAGATGAAACACCCAATTCATACGGAATAGTCGGACTAGTGGCCGCATTACTTGTAAGTACAAAAGGAGTAGCAGAAGAACCCGCGGTTACTTTTAAACCATTGGCGTTCGTACTGTAAGACAATACTGAAACACACTGAGGAGCCGTATAAGTAAGCGTTTCAATATTCAAAGCGTTTGCGGAAGATGCGGTAAAAGCAAGAGTGGAAGCAACAGTTCCAGATAGAGTAACACTTGCATTTTTGTAATTTGGAACTAGTGCAGCTGGAGCTGCAAAAGCAGCAGTGGAAGCCATGAAAGAGGTGACAGCAACAAGTCCAGAGGCAACCAAAACGCGACCGAGTGAATTTAGTAACATAATATTTAATCTCTCTTTTTTATTTGAGGTGAAGTGGAAGACTTCTCTTTCCACCTCTCTAACTTAACTCGCTTCCATTTTTATGTACATCAGGGAATCCCCGATCTTTTTTGACATTGATAAAATGGCAAAAACTAATCAATCAAACCCATGTGGATCGCATGACGCACCAGCCCAGCCAAACTATGGATATTGAGACGTTCCATAATATTTTGCCGATGGGTTTCAATAGTCTTGACACTAAGGAATAAAGATTCAGCAATTTCCCTAGTCGAAAATCCACTAGCAAATAGGTATAAAACCTCCCTCTGGCGCGAAGTTAAACCGCCCTCATTAACAGAATGAGGCGCGTCAAAATTGCCATTCATGGTTTTGCAAGAATCAGGAACCTTAGAGAAACTTAACAAACGATCCATACAATTGATGCATTGCACCCCTTGGACTTGCAACTGGTTAAAGGCTTCACAATTGGAATGATTACCCAAAAACTGATTTAGCCTCACCGCAATATCTTCCAAGAGTACCGCCACCTCAAAAGTAATCTCAAACTCATCAGCGATCGCCTCAACAGGAGTACCCTGAGCAACCAACTGCAAAGCCTTAGCACTTTTGGATTGCTTATCAAGACTTATCTCATCAACTTACGGTTCGCTGATTTTTGAAATAGGTCAAAACATTTGACGGGACAATAAGGATCTCAGGCTTTATGAACTTTTTTTACGAAGTTATTGATTTTCACCTTCTTGTATGCATTACAAATAAATTAAAGCAATAATGACCTTTATTAGTATTAATTATCAATAGTAATGCCAAAAAGTGCAAATTAATGAATGTCATTTGCATTAAGAAAATCAGCGAACGGTAAGCATCAAGCTTATCTTCTTCAATAACTAACAATTGCTGCATATTGTCACCTAGTCAGGAAGCAACTACACTCCCAACACGAGTACACTTTTACAGACCCATGATTGATTTCTGGTGTGTTCTGGATTGATTTGATTGACTACGACACAAATTAGAATAAATCGCCCCAATCAAACTCAGAGATCGTCTGGATTAACTCCGATAGATCTAAGATAAGCCCTCAAAGTTTCATTTTTTTGTCGTTCTTGGTTAGCGATCGACTCAGCTTGTTGTTGTGCGGCCTCCGCCTCAAGCCGAGCCTGATGCTCATATAATCTCTCTAATTCTGTTTGAGAAAGCGCTAATTCAGCCTGATATCTAGCATGTTCCGTCTCAGCGTGCGATCGTAAAATCTGCTTAGAAATCGGGTCGTAGAAACGGAAAGTCTTGTCAGGAAAAAGATGCAAATCTAAACCCAAAACCTCACTATGCAGTGACAAAGTATTGTCAAGCAAAGTTAAAACAGGAATTGGCTTATACTTGCCGTTTTCCAGACGCACTCCTTGTAAAGAAGTAGGCTTCAAAGAACTGCCCGAAGGATCGTACTGAAAATATTCCTTCACACCCAAAGACCGATAAATCAATGGATTTTGCTTACGGTCTTTTGTCACCGTTCCCTTAGAAGTAATCTCCAACACAAAATCAGGAACCTTTCCATCTTCTTCCCAAACTGTATAACTTACCCGATCTTCTCTGCTCGTTCCAAATACAACAAAAATATCAGGTGCGATTCTCTTTTCTGCGCCATTTTCTTCATAACGAATAAATAGATTGCCAGAAACATATACATCTGGTAACTGCTCAAACCACAGTTTCAAAGCCTCAGTCGCATAGCTCAAATTACGCCGTTGTTTATCACCTTCGGGCATCGGCTCAAAGTCCTCTAAGGGAGAATCAATTATTGATATTAGTTTGCGATCGCCAGAAATAGTCATAACCTTACTCCAAGTCAGATCCATAACCTAAAATAGCATATTTACTCCCTCTTAGAGATCGTCTGGATTAACTCCGATCGATCTAAGATAAGCTCTCAAAGTTTCATTTTTTTGACGTTCTTGGTTAGCGATCGACTCCGCCTGCTCTTTAGCTAGCCGTTCTTGGTTAGCGATCGACTCCGCCTGCTCTTTAGCTAGCCGTTCTTGGTTGGCGATCGCCTCCGCTTGTTGTTGTGCGGCCTCCGCCTCAAGCCGAGCCTGATGCTCATATAATCTCTCTAATTCTGTTTGAGAAAGCGCTAATTCAGCCTGATATCTAGCATGTTCCGTCTCAGCGTGCGATCGTAAAATCTGCTTAGAAATCGGGTCGTAGAAACGGAAAGTCTTGTCAGGAAAAAGATGCAAATCTAAACCCAAAACCTCACTATGCAGTGACAAAGTATTGTCAAGCAAAGTTAAAACAGGAATTGGCTTATACTTGCCGTTTTCCAGACGCACTCCTTGTAAAGAAGTAGGCTTCAAAGAACTGCCCGAAGGATCGTACTGAAAATATTCCTTCACACCCAAAGACCGATAAATCAATGGATTTTGCTTACGGTCTTTTGTCACCGTTCCCTTAGAAGTAATCTCCAACACAAAATCAGGAACCTTTCCATCTTCTTCCCAAACTGTATAACTTACCCGATCTTCTCTGCTCGTTCCAAATACAACAAAAATATCAGGTGCGATTCTCTTTTCTGCGCCATTTTCTTCATAACGAATAAATAGATTGCCAGAAACATATACATCTGGTAACTGCTCAAACCACAGTTTCAAAGCCTCAGTCGCATAGCTCAAATTACGCCGTTGTTTATCACCTTCGGGCATCGGCTCAAAGTCCTCTAAGGGAGAATCAATTATTGATATTAGTTTGCGATCGCCAGAAATAGTCATAACCTTACTCCAAGTCAGATCCATAACCTAAAATAGCATATTTACTCCCTCTTAGAGATCGTCTGGATTAACTCCGATCGATCTAAGATAAGCCCTCAAAGTTTCATTTTTTTGTCGTTCTTGGTTAGCGATCGCCTCCGCTTGCTCCTTAGCCAAACGTTCCTGCTCAGCGATCAAACGTTCTTGGTTGGCGATCGCCTCCGCTTGCTCTTTAGCTAAACGATCTTGGAAGGCGATCGCCTCAGCTTGTTGTTTAGCTAGCCGTTCTTGGTTGGCGATCAAACGTTCTTGGTTGGCGATCGCTTCGGATTGCACAGCCCGTTCATCTCCAGTCAGCAATAAATTTCCCGCATCATCCCACCAGCGCAGCCAAGCCACACCATCCTCGAATTTCAGTCCCAATTCCACACCCATCGGCGGAATAGGGTAATGACCGCGATCATTAGGCTGGATCTTGGTATAGCGACCACCAATTAATTGATATACCTCAAGGCTATCTTTCCACGTATCAAAAATGGCATAAAACGAAATGCGGATTGCTTGTTCGTATACCCAGAATTTTCCTGCTTTTTCGGTTTCACTAGGTGGGGTGGTATCTCTTTCTTCTTTACCACTGCCAGATACAAATTCGATCGCGATTAACGGCGCGACAAATTCTTTCCACATCACATAGGAACGGCGATATTCCCCATCAAGAAGTGGTTCCACATTCGGCACATAGAACCAATCAGGGGCTTCGGCTCCTTTTTCGGGTGGTTCTACTAACCGCCAATAGATACCACTATCCTGACCGATGCAGTAACGTCCATCGGGATGTAGTTTTTCCAAGATTGTGGCGATCGAGCTAGTTAAAACAATGCTTTGTGGGTGTTCCTGAAAATTTTTCACAAAGGTTCCGTCTGATCCGGGTAGCTGTTTATGGTCAGGTAGGTTAATTGATTTTGCAGCAATAAATGGAGGAGAGGGTATTGTGGGCTTAATTGGAACTTCGGTGGTTTGCATAGTGGTTTGCCTAGTAGCTCTGAGAGATACGTTGGATTGATTTTAGCATGAACTTTAGGCGTGGCGATCAAATATCGCCTCCTCTAACTGCTCCACAGACAACTTAGACGAATAATTGATTTCAGGAGTGTTCTGGATTGAATTGATTGACTACGACACAAATTAGAATAAATCGCCCCAGTCAAACTCAGAGATCGTCTGGATTAACTCCGATAGATCTAAGATAAGCCCTCAAAGTTTCGTTTTTTTGCCGCTCTTGGTTAGCGATTTCTTCAGCTTGTTGTTTAGCCAAACGTTCTTGGTTGGCGATCGCTTCAGCTTGTTGTTTAGCTAAACGTTCTTGGTTGGCGATCAAACGTTCTTGGTTAGCGATCGCTTCAGCCTGAAATTGTTTTTGTTCAGCTTCCACCGCCCTTTCATCTCCTGTCTGCAAGAGATTTCCCTCATCATCCCACCAGCGCAGCCAAGCCACACCATCCTCGAATCTCAGCCCCAGTTCCACACCCATTGGCGGAATCGCGTAATGATCGCGATCGTTAGGCTGCATCTTGGCATAGCGATTACCGACTAAGTAATATAGCTCAAGACTATCTTTCCGTGCATCAAAAATGGCATAAAAAGGAATGCGGATTGCTTGTTCATATACCCAGAATTTACCTGCTTTTTCGGTTTCACTAGGGGGCGTAGCGTCTCTTTCTTCCTTGCCACTACCAGATACAAATTTGATCGCAATTAAAGGCGCGACAATTTCATTCCACAACACATAAGAACGCCGATATTCTCCATCCAAAAGTGGTGAGACATTAGGCACATAGAACCAGTCAGGTGCTTCGGCTCCTTTTTCGGGTGGTTCCATTAGTCGCCAATAGATACCGCTATCCTGACCGATACAGTAGCGTCCATCGGGATGTAATTTTTCTAAGACTGGGGCGATCGAGCTTGTTAAAATGATGCTTTGTGGATGTTCCTGAAAATTTTTCACAAAGGTTCCGTCTGATTCTGGTAACTGCTTATGATCGAGAAGAGTAATTGATTTTGTGGCAATAAATGGAGGAGACGGTGCGGTGGGTTTAATTGGGACTTCGGTGGTTTGCATAGCGGTTTGCCTAGTAGCTCTGAGAGATACACTGGGTTGAATATAGCATGAACTTTAGGCGTAGCGATCGCTTACTTGATACGAAAAAACGGTACTCCAAATCAGATCTAGATAGATATTTACTGATTTACCGCGATCGCACTTACTAACCCTTTAAGCAATCTCGCAACCAAGCATTTAAACTCGCCGTAGTTTCCAGATCAAATATCGCCTCTGCAAGATCCTCTAACTGCTCCACAGACAACTTAGAAATTTGCGACTTCGCCCTAACTGACACCTTCCCAAACTTACGATTTAGCTGACGCAGCAACATCGCCACCTTTCCACGCTGTTCACCAATCTGTAAACCCTCTTGCTTACCAATCTGTAAACCACGTTGCTCACCAATCTGTAAACCACGTTGCTCACCAATCTGTAAACCACGTTGCTCACCAATC
>JBAXTW010000290.1:0-2715 GCA_037129985.1 Pseudanabaena sp. ELA645
TGATTGTTAAGATATTTGTCTTTTTTTGTTAAGAAACGTGTGCGGTTGCCCTGAGTTAGAACTGCCTCAAGTTGACTATGGCTGACTTGAAAATTAGAGGGAAATCCATCCCGAATTTGGACTCTATCCCCACTTTGTCCTCCAACTGTAATCGTTACAGGATTGTCCCGCCCAATTGACAAACGAGAGAGGGGATGGCGGACAATATTTACGGGCTTAATCTGTCTAGCATCCCACCAAACCAGAAAGAACAGCGTCAAATTCCACAGAATCAAAATTGCAAAAACAAGTGGCGATCGCGTATCTGTGCTAGCAATTGTCGATACAATCGTAGCGATCGCGCCACCCAATAGCAAAAGTAAATAGGTACGACTTGTGGGAATCATCTTGGCACAGGAACCTGACTAAGGAGAGATTGAATTACTGACTCAATGGATACTCCATCTAATTGTGCTTCAGGACGCAAAATCAAGCGATGGCGCAATAGAGGAGGCGCAACTGCCTTAATATCATCAGGTGTCACAAATTCCCGTTCCGCCAGCCAAGCCGCCGCTTTACTCGCCAGTAACCAAGCCACCGCCGCCCTTGGTGAAGCTCCTAGCAATAAATCTGGATGTCGCCTTGTACGTTCAACTAGGGCAAGCAGATAATCGATTACCGACTCCTGCACATTGATCGCCCGTACTTCACGCTGCGCTTGCAGGCATTGTTCCACAGTGACAATAGATTGTAAATCATCTAGATTGCGACTGTTCCGCCCCCCTTGATGACTGTTAAATAACATTTGCCTCTCAGCAGTAGCATCGGGATAGTTAACAATTAGTTTAAATAGAAAGCGATCTAACTGCGCTTCAGGCAATGGATAGGTTCCCTCAAATTCGAGAGAGTTTTGAGTAGCGATCGTCCAGAATAGTTCGGATAGGGGCAAGCTCTCACCATCGAGAGTCACTTGGCGCTCTTCCATTGCTTCTAGCAAAGCAGCTTGAGTTTTTGGCGGGGTGCGATTAATTTCGTCAGTTAAGAGAATTTGGGTAAAAATTGGTCCTTTTTTGAGAATGAATGTACGAGTGTTGAGATCGAAAATATTAGTGCCAAGAATATCTGAGGGCAGAATATCTGGGGTTAATTGAATGCGCCGAAATTCTGCTTGTAGAAGTTTAGCGAGAACTTTAACCGTAAGAGTTTTGCCAGTTCCTGGTACACCTTCAAGAATAACATGACCGCCAGATAGCATCGCAATCAACAATTGATTAACGAGAATAGATTGTCCAAAGACGATCTGACTGAGACTATCTGCAAGTTGATGGAAACGAGCCTGAGTTTTGCTCATAAATTATTAAGGAGTATATGTGAAACTAGCAGCCTGTGGGAGAAACCCAAAATTCTTTTTGTAGGGTGTGTTAGCGCAGCGTAACGCACTATCAAAGTTTAGAAAGTGCGTTACGCTATGGCTAACGCACCCTATTGCAATGATTCAAAGATACTATACCTTATTGACTGATGTTACGTGGAAGGAATTCCTGTGATGTCTAAAGTTTGGGTCTGGCACGCACCATCCGCAGCCCCTACAGGCTCTAAATTATACAGGTACGGGCAATCATCCCCCCGTGGTTGCCCTGTCACGCTAGCAGCAAGGGATTCATCATCTGGGTTCCACGTACCATCAGTTATTGATTAGGCTCTTTTTTGCCATAGTTGTCACCGATGTGGATGCCTTCAGCTTTATCAATTTTGACGTTGTAAGTCTTTTTAGACTTATCAATATTGCCGCCAGCGTAGTCGCCACCACCTGTATTGATATTGTTCACATTACCAAAGTGTTGGTTAACTGAACCAGTAGGACGGTTTATAAAGCCTTGAGCGCCTTCAGCATGAATGACATCTCCTTCATGCTTTGTACTCTGATCAATCGTAACGTTCTGAATATCTCTACCTGCGGCAAGATTGATTTCGCCACTGAGGATTAGCTGAAATGCTTGTTGACTTTCAGAAGGTTCGACTTCGCGGACTGCGCCACCGAGAGAAGAAGGTCGATCGCTATTTGATAGCTCTCCTTCAGGAGTCTTACCACGATGCAGGGCGATCGCCATTACACCTACACCTTTGAGAATAGTTAATTCTGGCTCTTGGACTAATCCAAACTTGCTATCTACTTTTTTCTTGACTTCAGTATAGATATGCTCGTAGAGATCAAAGGCGCTGATATAGCCTTTACGAGAATCGATATCCCGACCTCGCAATCCTTCAGATAGAATATCGGTAAAGATAGTTAAATCTGCTTTAGTGGAAAAGTAGGATTTTTGGGTTTCACGACAAGCAGTAATTATTACCCGTCCTTCACCAGTACCGAGTAATGCTGTAGATAGTTGATCGGGAATATTGGAGCCTGTGTTTTCTTCTAGTTCCTCTCCACTCAATGATCGCGGTGAGATTTCTCCTGAGTGGCAAGCGTTGAAAAACAGGAAGGTGCGCTTGGCTTTGATGGCGCGAAGTTTTTCTAATAGCTCTTTTTCGCTGATACCAGTTCCAGTGACAACTTTTTTATTTTCAAGTTGAGTGTCGTGGGTGGTCAGGTAGTAGCCGTCTGTGCCATATTCGCCATGTCCACTGTAGAACAGGAAAAATGTATCGCTGTCGGTGACTTTTTGGGCGATCGCGTTAAGTTCTTGGAGAATGCGATCGCGGGTTGCATTAGCATCATTTAATAGGGTGACT
>JBAXTW010000291.1:0-2681 GCA_037129985.1 Pseudanabaena sp. ELA645
CGGAGTTGATTTAACAATTCATGGCTGATTTTGCCATGACAGTCATCGGTGCGATGTTCTTTGTCTTGGACGATCAGGATCGTTAGTTGTGGAATTGAGTAGATTTTGAGGCATTCGGTCATCAAGATTGAGCCGTAGTTGATTTGTCCCATAGCGCTAGGGAAATAGGCGGCAAATGGATTCAATTCGTGGCTGAAGAAGAAGTCTCCATGTTTTCTCGCTCCTGATGCTCCTGATAGTTGGTATTTGCCCAGTCCTTTGTTGAGCGCGGCGATCGCCTGTTTCTTTAGTGGAGCAATGCTTTTGGCGGCGGTGCTGCGTTGGCTCGCGGATTTACTGGTTTTGGCGGTGCTTTCGGCTTTGGCAATCTTGTTCAGAAATGGAGAAATGTTGCCGATACTGAGTTTGATGTCGGGATGCAGTGCTTCTAATAGGGTGTTGCGGAATTGGATATCATTGTCCACAATTTCACCTGTGGCAAGGTTGGTCTTGGCGATCGTTAGCATCTGTTTGTACTCTCAAATTAGTGAAGCGCCTAGATCGTGGGATCTAGGCGCTTCATGGTGATAGGGTTAGTGGGCTGGTTTAGGCGGCGATTTTATTCATTTCTGGACGATAGATCACCAATCCCTTTGCCAACAAAGCATCGATTGTGGTTGGTCTGGTTGGCAGAAAGTTGATCTTGTCGTCTTTGGTTGCCAAAATCTTGCAGCCGTAATACTTTTCCAAACGCTCTGTGACCTTGCTAATATGCATCGTGCCGATGTTTGTCAACGTCCAGCCATTCTTCGCTTGATACAGCCACATCTTGTCTGTACTGGCTGGTGGTTTACTGATTTCTGGTTTACGAGATGGTGATGCACTGACTTCTGTTTTACGGGTTTGTGTTTTACGGCTAGTTGATTCAGCCTTGGTATTGCTGGCTGCTACTGTTTGTTCGAGCTGTTTGACTGGGATTTTGGAATTGATGTGAACAATCAAGGCTCTGGTGGTTACGTTTAGTTCGTCTTGGCTCAATTTGGCAATCATTTTAGTTGCCAATTCTGCGGGGGTATCGAATCTTAGTTGACGTGACATGACTTTAGTTTCCTGACTTTAAGTTGTTGTTGACAATTGCTCACGGACTTTACGCGGTAGCGTTCTTCTTGCTTCTCAAGCTTGTAAATGTAGATACCATTCTTTGACGAACATCTACATTGACAAGCTCACTTTCGACCTATACATTCAAGTGATATATCAACTCCTTCTTTTTCAATGTTCGCCAATTGGGGATTTTACGTTCTCTTGCTAAAGGTCTTAGTTCTTGAACAGTCATTTTCGAGATTGGCTTAGTAGCTGTTTCTGCAATGATTTCAGGCTGTTCATCCTGTTCTAATACTTCTAGTTTTGGTGCGGCTTTGGCTGAGGATAGAGTTAATGTTGTAGCTGGTAGCAATGTTTCTGTAACCGTAAAAATCTTTGCTGTGGTTACATCGGTTGGAATCTGAGAAAGAAGGGACTGAGTGGTGGGTTCAGCACTTAGAAATGATAGTAGGGCATAGATTAGTGCGGTCAATAATCCCAGTAATGCGATCAGACTCACTGTCACTAGAGCCTCGATGGCGATCGCGAAAATTGATGGTGTTTTCATTGGTTTTCCTGATAGTTGTTAATTTTCTTCAATGCTTGTTGTGGAATCGATCTAGCAATCTTTGCTCATCCAATCGAATTGAAAGGCGATCGCTAGACTGATTTTTAGTTCAATGCTCTTACGGCGTTTTTTTTAGAAAAGATCTGCGGGAAGCTGTCATGCAGACTTTCCAGATGGTTCTCTGCTACTCGGCGGCAATGCCCTTGATCTGTGGTGTACGAATTCGTCGCGGCTTTGGCAAAGTATTCGGCGCTGGTCAATAATTCCATTACTCCTGATCCAATCTGGGAGAGTTGGTCAGGATATTTGGTGAGATATTCCCCTAGTTCTTGGACACTTTCTCTTACGGATTCCAACAGCAAATTTTGACATTGGATCGTCCGCTTTGTGCCATCGGAGAATGTCAAGATTTTTGTGCCATCAATTAAATCGGATATGCTAGCATTCATCGATTTAGCTAGGGCAATCAACTGTTTTGTGGTCTTCAAGCATCGTGCTTTCGATCCGAATATCTGTGCTTTTGTCTTGCCTGTCAGTGAATTTATGGCTACTTGCATCGGGTTGCTTTTCCTAGTTTGTCAATCGGTCACTGACTTCCAGCGTAAGCGCTCTTTATCTATAGAGGATTAATTCCATGCACTGGGATTCCAATAATTGGTGAAAGACTTACTGGTTGAAATTGCTTGCGTTGGCGGCATCAAAAAAAGATTTAAGGCTTCAATAATCTCCCCAAGAGCTTTTTTCTCAGCCTTGAGTGGTGTACGGTTGAGAAATGCTTTCCATTGTTGAAGCTTGGCTGAGTCTTGAGCAAATTTATCACTCAATCCCTCTGGAAGAGTGGCTGGAATTTCTGTTTTCCTGCGTGCAAATGTATTTTTGATTGCCTCTGCCAAAATTTCTCCATCAAAAGAGAAATTACTGCTCAAATAGTAGAGATCGTAGTAGTCCTTCATTCGACTATTTAATAAACCCAACTTCGCCATAGCTTCAAACTTTTCCTTGCTGTAAATAATTCGTTGATGGAAAAGTAGGGTATAACAAGAAGTAGATA
>JBAXTW010000292.1:0-2675 GCA_037129985.1 Pseudanabaena sp. ELA645
TATAATTCAATTTCTGAGAGCTTCGATAAATAAGGCGATCAATGTCAGCATCATTAAACCTATACTACTGCGCCAAATGATTTGCCAGATCAGAGGGAGGTAAGAGAGGAATAGGGTGATCGCGCCACACATGGCGGAAATGGGGAAGGCAAGGAAGATGCCTAATAGGAAAAGTGCAAAGAATTTTAAAAGTGCGATCGTAAGTTGATTAAGTTTATACATAACGATATCGACCGTAGTAAATTTGCAATAATGTTTTGTTATCCATGTTTTGATTAGGAGCAAAGACTTTAGCGCTCAGTCTTGCTCCCGTTAATTCATGCAATATTCTAATGTAGAAGCTTGCGATAGACTTAATGGAGTGGAATATTAACGCTCAAGACGAACCCAGCCTGATCTTGAGAAATTCTGGAAGCACAATATCTTTCGTTGGTACTCGAAGGAGTAGATACAGCCGTTACAGCAACAAGAATGCTGAGCAAATTAGCGATAAATCTGTATTTCATAATTTGTTCTCTCCTGAATCACTCATTCATAGCAACAAATTTATATTAGGTTGAGTAATTCGGATTTCTGACAAATATGCAAAAATGCACTGTTATGAGGAGATGTGCAAAGATACACATGATTTGTCTAGTGCAGTGCAGGGTCATCTGTTGTAGCGTGACTGTGCTAGGACAGCGGATATTGATGGGGACTTACGGCTTTGGTAGTTGCTTTCTTCTTTCCGATTCTCAAAATTTAGATCTTCCAAAATTCTGCACTCAGAATTGAGTCAATATCGCATCCAAATTGCCAAGTATCAGGGAATTGATAGCCCTTCGACTCATATTCATCTCTTACTTCAATTAGAGCATCGTCAAAGGCATCGTCAAAGCGCTGAGCAAAGTAGCGTTTGAGGCTAGGCGATTGATTTAATAATTCTTTCAATTCTGATCGCTGTTGCCTGATCGTCTTCTCCCATCCCCTAAATTCGTTAGACATATCCACATAGCAACGCTTGAGAATATGTTCCACTAACACAGTAAGACGATTTTTAAGCTCCCGTCGATCTCTACCTGCCAAACCCTCTAACTCCTCTATCAAATTTTCAACATCAACATTTTGCAAATCACCGGATCGCAATTGAGCGATTACTGTCTCTAGCCACAGATTAAGATCGGTGTCATAAAGTGTTTGTTTTACTATTGCCTGAGTCATGATCTTTTTGCGTTTTTTATTGGTGCGATCACTTAACTTTTCTATAGCTATATAGTATCATGGGCATTATCGGCTGCAAAGGCTTAGTGACGGGGCATAATGGAAAAACAGCAGTTTTTAAATAAATTTGAAGAACTAAAAAGCCCTGCTAATGCTGAACGATGGGCGGTGCTGCAATTGTGGTTAGTTGATGCTAAATCTGATGGAGAGATTGCTACGGCTTTAGGTAAGGATCGCTCAACGGCTACTCGCAAAATTATCGAGATTTGCAAACATTTTGGTACGGTTGCAAAGGGTAAAAAAGATCAACGTCAGCATCTTGTGCTTTTGTTTCGTAAATATTGCAAGGATTTTGAGGTACATCCTAGTGTTTATCCAGACTGGGTAGATGGTAATTTGAGCGATCGCCCCCAACCCCTAGCTAATCCCCCAAATATTCCTACTCCCGCACCAATCCCAGAACTAACAACCCTTGAGTTTATTGGACGCGATCGCGACCTAACTAATCTCGCTAACCTCAGCAGACAAGCCAAAATCGTTTTAATCAAGGCTGGGGCGGGTGTAGGCAAATCAACATTAGCGCGGGAGTTTTTGCAGACGCGGTTTAAAAAAGTGATTCGGATAGAGATGGGTTTGGAGTCGGGAAACGTTACGCCTGCGGAAGAGAAGGTGTCGCAAATCTTGCGGAAGGATTTTGATGAGGAGCCTAGTCGGGATTTTGGGATTAACTTGGATATTTTGGGGGAGAAGTTAGCGGATCGGGCAAATCCTATTGGAGTATTAATCGATAACCTCGAACCTGCGCTAGATGAGAACTATCGGTTTCGGGAGAAGTTGCGCGGTTATGATGCTTTGTTGTCGGTCTTGGGCGATCGCGATGTTTTTTCGTTTACGCTGATCACCAGTCGGCGATCGCTGATTACACCACGAGCGAAAATACATGAGTATTCACTAGAAGGACTAGACATTTCGACATGGCGGCAATATTTCCATGATTGCGAGAATGGGGCAGATTCTGAGGCGCTATTGCAGATGTGTGTTGCCTATAACGGGAATGCGAAGGTAATGGGTATTCTGCATGGTGCGATTAAAAATCGTTTTGATGGCAATATTGGAGCCTATTGGAATCGATACAAGGATGCTTTGCTGGCAGATTCGGAACTAGAAACTTTGATTTCGGTGGAGATGGATTGGTTGCGAGATAATCAACCTGATGCTTATAAGTTGCTCTGTCGGATGGGTTGCTATCGCTATCAGGATGTCAAAACTGTTCCTTTTGAGGGGTTGATTTGTTTGTTATGGGATGTTCCTGAATCTAAACAGGCTTGGGTTGTGGATTATTTAAGTAAAAGTTCTTTACTCGAAGTTAAGGGAGGGGAGTACTATTTACATCCTGCTGTTAGAGAATCTGTTACATCAAAATGGCGTTGTTGCATAAAAAGGGGATTAGAAGGTAAGATAAGGTAAGATAGTGT